>JBGGMZ010000227.1:0-59371 GCA_041287745.1 Chthoniobacter sp.
CTTGACCCAGATCGGCGACGTCTTCAGCGCCAGCATGCGACCGGCCGCCATGGCGCTCGCGCTCACGCCCTGCATGTTCACCGCTTGGGCGGCCTCGAGCCAACGCCGCTTCCAATCGCGTTTCTTTTTGCGATCGGCCACGCGCACGAGCTCATGGGCGGGCCAGCCGTCCAGGACATCGGGATCCATCCCTTGCAGCCAGTAGGCACGCGCCTGGGCGGCGCCGATCTGTTGCTCGTAGATGAGCTTCAGCCGGCGTTCGCTGCCGAAATCCTCGATCGATCCTTTCTTGCCCTGCTCCTGGGTGCGCAAGCCGAGCTGATTGGCAGTCTTCTGGATCGTCTCGATGAATTTGGAGCGATCCATCTTCAGCGCACCGGTCACTGGATCCCGATCGCCCTTGAGGATCGAGAGGAGCGAATCTTTCACGGTCTGCATCGCTCGCACGCTCTCTACCCGAGCAGCGAACATGGACGACTCGCGGAGTTGGGCCGGCATCTGAGCCCACTCGGCCGACTTGAGCGTCGCGCCGACGGGAGTCTTGCCGGAAATCGTATTGATCGCCTCGGCGAGCGGCTGAGCCTGATTAAAGTCGAAGGGCATCGGAAAAGTGGAGGATGGAGAGCCGCGCTACGGCTTTCGGATCACCGCGCCGATCGCGCCGATCCGTACGCCGTATTGTCCAGTCTCGAGGATGCGATGCAGCACCCACTGATCTTTTTTGTCCTCGATGAGGTAGTAAAAAGGATGTCGGCGGTTGTCGTCCTCCTGCTTTGCTCGAGCAAAGCCGTGTTCCATGGAAAAGCAGTCGTAGCCGGGAATATCGACATCGGTTGGGCCATAGATGAAGTCGACGCCAGCGACTTCGATCTCCACCTTGGCGCAAACGCCCTTGTTATTCCAAACTCGTGCGATGGGGTTCTTCATATCTCTGCGCCTCTGCGTCTCTGCGTTTAAAAAGTCAGTCGTGGTAAAGGACGGCCGCCGCGAGGTGGCTGGTGATGAGGTAGCGGCTGCCGCGCACGTGGCCGACGTGCCAATGCGGGCAATGCCGGCATTTGTAAGCGCCCGCGCTCTCGGAGTTCTTCATCTTCTTAATCTGGATCAGCGCCGCCTCACGGGTTTCGTGGCGGCCCTTGCCTTCACACTCTTTCCGGCGGAGTCGGCGCTTACTAGCCATGGGGAAGTGCGCCGGCGGCGATCGAGACCGCCGCCGGCGCCAAGGTTTAAGCGGTGACCTCGGCCGGCGCTTCCGCCGGCGTGATGTCGAGGTAGTATTCTTTGCCAGGGGCAAAGAAACCGTGGGCCGCCTTGTTCGAGATGGTCAGCTCGAGCGATCCGCAGGGCGTAGCATCGGAGAAGGATTTATTTTCCTCACCGGAGCCATAGACGGGCGACAGTTTCGCCACTTCCTGTTGGTATCGATTCTTTGCGACCTCGTTGCAGATGAATTTTGCTTTAAGCATGAATGAATTGCCCTGGTGTGTTGGCGACTGTCCCGTCGGGCGAAGCGGGAAAGCCGCAGTGAGTCATGCGCGCGGCGGCCAGTGCCAGGTTCCGGGTTTCTTGTCGTCGTCGTAGGGCACGAGTGGCTGATACGGCGACGTGTGCGAGAGATCGGTCGGCTTGAGGCTCAGGTCCAGGCACGCGCGGTCCTCGATCGCCTCGATGACGACACCCGGGCGGATGGCGCCATTGGATTTGAGGACATACAGGACCGTACGGCCAGGCGTGGGGTAATTCATCACCGGACACCTCCCGAAATCCCGCGAAGTGGCTTACAGAGTAAACCGATTTTGCAAAACGGATCACTCAGACCACTTGCAGACGCTTGCAGCGGCTTGCCAAGGCGCCTCCACGGCAAAGCGGCGGGGGTGATACGTCCGAAATCGATATAGGGCATTTTGAGAGGGTCGTTTCAGGTCGCTTTTTTGGCCGATCCGGCGCCCCGGGCGGCGATCGCATCGCGGACGCCGGCGACGGACGCCGGGCCGAGCGCTTTTTCCAACGCATCCGCATAGATCGATGGGTCGAGATGGCCGAGCACATCGGGCAAGGCATCGATCGTCGCTTGGATCTGCGCCTCGATGATCTCCGGCGGTGCATTGAGCTTCACGAGCTGCTCGATGGCATTGAGCAGCGGTGCGATCGGCGCAAAGGTCTTCGCATCCACGTCGGCCGCTTCCGCCAGGGCGCTCTGGACGATCGACGGCTTGGCGTCGCCGGTCTGGGACGGGCGCGGGTTGCTGGCGAGTTTCGGATCCTTCTCGAGGAACGCTGTTTCCTCGGGAGGGGGTTGAGAGCTGCCAGCCGCTTGTCCGCCGGGAGGCTCGGCGGCCGCGGCGCCCGTCGCCGCTCCGGTAATGGGCGCCGTCGCGCCCGGTTGGACCACAGTCTCTGCCCCCTTGCCAGTGGTCGCGGATAAAGTTGCGTTGCCTCCAGCGGCCGCGTCGGTTTCCGCCGTCGGCGCGACGGGTGTGAGCGTGTAGCCGCTTTCCTCGCTGAGCTCATCGGCGTCGATCGCGTAGCCGGCATCGCGGAACGCCTTGGCATTCGTCGCCGTGCCCGTGGGATCCGACTTCTTCGGCCGCTCGAGCTCAAAGTAGGCGAGGACTTCCACATCCGGCCCGTAGTGCCGCTGGAGTTCGGGCTTGTCCATCTGCGCCTGCAGCGTCTCGCTCACGTCGGCCGCCACGCCGGCCGCGATCGTGAGCCAGGTGTCATCATGGCTGTCGCTGGCACCCTTGCCGATCCCCGTCGGCTCGGCGAGCATGGAGAGGATCCCGCCGGTCCCGGCCAGGACCATGAGCTTTTGCAGGTAGCCGAGGCGATTGTCGAAAACCTCGCTGTGACCGCTCGGCGGATCGACGCTATCGGTCGTAGATCCGTAGGGCAGGTAACCACGGCCAGAGCTAACAACCTGCTCCGCGGTCGACTGGTATTCCAGTTCCTTTTCTTTGGCCACATTGGGCGGCCCGATGATGAAGATGGCCGGATCTCCGTAGCTTTCGAGGAAGCCATCCCAGTCGGCATCGGTCATTTCGCTCAAGACATGGCACTTGGCGAAGATCTCGCTCGCCGGCTCTTCTTCCTCGTGCGTGATCCAGTGCGACGGGTCGATCGGCGTGCCGACGGCGATCCCCTGGCGGGCGCTCGGGTCGTAGGTCCAGGGCGTGGTGGTTCCGCACCGGGAGAAATGCCACTGAGGCACGACGCGCAGCTCGGTCACGTCCCAGGCTTCATCCGTGATCGCCACTTCGCCGGCACCGGCGCCGCGATAGATCTTGTTGCAGTGGGCGTAGCCGCGGAAATCCGCCAGGGCGAGGTGCACGATCGCCGCCTTGAGGTTGCTGATGCGGCGATAAGCTTCTTCGAGGATTTCCTTTTGCTCCTCGGCGGCCGCCTTCCGTTCATCGGACAAATTGTCCGGGATCTTCACCTTCCAATCGAGGCCGCGGATCGCGCCCTTCAGCTTTTTCTTGATCGCGCGGACGGTCGGATCCCGCTTCTCGACGAAACGGTACATCCATTGCAGCTCGGCATAGTCGCCGCGCTCGCCCTGCTCGAGCCGGACCATGAGGCCGCGCAGGCTCAGGCCGCGCAGCGGGTTGAGATTCGTGAGGTGAGAGAGTGGGTCGACGATCATGATGTTTATCCGATGCACCTCCGGGAGTGGCGCCGGTCCTGGCGATCGCTCGAGCGCCCGCCCCACAGGCCGGCGGCTTGTTCCGCGATGCGATTGACCAGGGAATTGAAGACACGGAAGGTGCCAGGCTCTTCGTGCGTGTAGCCGGCGCGGATCGCCAAGGCCATGCCCCAGAAGCGATCGGCGTGGCCTTTCTTGTCCCGGCTCGCTGCGATCGAGACGCGGCCGCCCGGGCTGGTGACCTTCTCCGGCTTGCGCAGATCGTCGCGAAGATCCGGATCATTGAAGATCTCGATGCCTTTGTCCTCAAAGCAGCCGAGCATGTCGCTGGCCATGATCTCCGTCACCCGGGCGGTCAGTGCCTTGCGTCCCTCGGTCCGGATCCGCGTCGTGACCGGCTCTGTGCTGGCGAAATTGACCCCGCCCACCATGGCGCTGCCAAATTCATCCTCGAGATCCTCGAAGAACTTCGTGCCCATGCCCGTGATGTCGATCTCGATCCGGCGGAAGGTGCGAGTCTGCAGGAGAAGCCGCGCTTGTTGTTCCTGGAGGCCGGAGCGCACGTCGCGCATCTCGAGCTCGCCGACCTGGCGGCGCAAATTGCCCAGGCGCTCGAAAACACAAATGACGCTCAGATCTTCAAAGCGGCCGATGTCCCAGCCCGCCTCGAGCGGACCTTCGCAGCGGTGAAAGCGGTGCAACGTCGCGAGACTCCACGCCTGGTGATCGATGGCAAAGCCGTTGTCCCGCTGAGCCGCGCTGATGAGATCCTGCGTGAGCAGCGGCATGTTCTCATCTTCGAACGTGCATTCGTAGTTCTGATCGTAGGCCCGCTTGTCGCTCGCCTCGGCCCGCGCTTCATCCGGCGTGATCTCGCGGCCGTCGACCGCGCTGTAGATCTTGATCTCGCCGGCGCCCCAGGCATCCGAGCGGCGCACCCGATAGTAGGGCATGCGCTCCTCGCTGATGAGCTGGTAGAACATGTTGAGCCGCCCGTTGCCCGTGCTCGCAATGCGGCAGAGGTAATCGGGGTTGCTCGAGATGATCGGCTCCGCGGCCTCCCAGATGGCCCGGCTGTCCTCGTGAAAGGCAAACTCATCGAGGATGAGATCGCCGGAGAAGCCGCGCGCCGTGCGCGGGTTGGCGGCCAGGACTTTGATGCGCCCGACTTTGCCGTCGACCTCGATCTTCACCTCGAAGCGCATGTCGTCGTAGGACAGCGATTCGCTGAGATCTTCCTCCTCGATCGCCTGGCCGAGCTTGCCGCAAACCTCGCGGCATTTCTGGACGAACTCCGCGCCGTTGTCGCGCGAGTTGCTCAGGACCGTGACCAGGCGCCCGGGATTCTTGAGCAGGCGATCTACCGCCCAGGCGGCGAGCGTGTAGCTTTTGCCGATCTGGCGGGACCAGTGGAGAATGACGGTCTTTTTGTCCGACCAGAAAACGCGCGCCTGGTATTGGCGCAAGGGCACGATCGGCTTGGGCGCGACAGCCTCCGTGATCGAGCCGGAGAGGGCCGTCGCTGCCATCGTGGCAGCCGTCGCCGCGGCTTTGACCTTGGAAAATGCCTTGCGTCCCCTGCCCATTACACGACCTCGAGGTTGGATGGTTTCTCGCCGAAAAGCCGCTTGCGCACCCGGGCGATCCGCTCGCCGCTGTCGAGCGACGAGTCGCCGGCGATCTTCTTGATCTCGCTGACGTACTGCATGGCCAGTGCCGCGGCATCGAGCTGGGACATCTCGATCGTGTGCTCGAGCGCGCGCACTCGGCTGTCGCTGTCTCGCAGGCGCTTGACGATCTTCGACATGACATCGAGATCGAGCTCCTCGTCCGGATCCCGGTTGATGAGTTTGTCCAGGAGCTCCTGGGAGATGATCGCGGAGGCGGCGTCGGCGATGGTGTGACTCGCGCCTTCCTGGCGGAGCTCCTTCAGCTCGGTGGCCAGCGAGCCCGCCTTGCGGATCCGCTCGCAGTGTTTGGCGAACGTTGTGTTCCGGAACGCCGTGGCGCCCATGAGCGAGACTTTTTCCCCGGTCTCTTCCTCGTAGAAGTCGGCGATCTTCTGCAGCGTGACGCCGCGCTCTTTGCGCAGCCGCTCGCAAAAGCGCTCGAGCTCCTCGGCGCTCAGGGTCTTGGCAATTTTGTTGTGCTCGGCCATGGAAGCTTACAGGCGGGCGCGGAATTGGCGGATGACTTCGACGACGTCGTCGGCCGTGCGGTCCGGTGGATCCTCGCCCCAGATCTCGACGAGGATCACCTCGAGCTCCTCGTGCGAATAATAAAGCTCCCGCACCTGTGCCTGGAGGTCGCTGCGTTCCGCTTTGAGCAATCGAATCGCTTCATTCTTAACGTCGATGATCTCTTTGCGCGCATTGAGGCGCTCGCGGGCCTCGAGCAGCATCATGCCCAGGATGAGCATTCCGATGATGGCGAGGAGGAGCAGGTAAATCATGCGAGTCCTTGGGTGGCGAGGTAGTCGCGGCCGGCCTTGGTGATCCGGTAGCGCGCGTTTTCCGGGGAGAGGGTCTTTTGCACTTCGACGATCAGATCGGCGTCGACCAGGTATTGCACCTCGTTGCGCGTCTGATCCTCGTCGGCCGGGATGCCGGCGAGCTTGGCGCCCAGGAGGAGCGTCTTGCGGGTGAGCCCCATGTTGCTCGCCTGGCCGAGCTGGATGAGGAGATTGTTGCGAAAGATTTCGAGGACTTCGGAGTTCATGAGCGTTTGTGACTGTTGAGGAGGGCGATGATCTTTTCCGGCATGCGATCGATCTTCTGATCGAGCTGCGTGATCTGTGCGGTGTGCAGCGTGGCCTCCTTCTTCACCGCGCCGAGCTCGACCTCGGCGCCCTTGAGCTGCTGATGAAGCGAGCCGATCCCTTGCGATCGCCGCTGCTCGAGCTCGCTGCGCATGGTCTGCATTGCCTTGCCGACCGTCTCGTTGCTTTCGTCGACCTTGAGGCCGAGCGCCTGGAGATCCGTGCGAATCTCATGCCGGAAGTCGTGGACGTATTGATCGAGCCGGGCGACCTCGCCCTCGATCTCCTCACGCGGCATGATCGTGACCTTCACGGCCTCGAATTTCTGCATGACCTTTTCGTCGATGCGCTTGAACTCTTCCTCCACGGGAGGCTGGCGCTTGTGGCCTTGGTAGATCTTGAGAAACAGGAGATAGATACCCGCCGCGCACACGACGCACTTGAGCCAGGAGTAAAGTTCCTCAGCGGCGGGCGGCGGGAGGGATTCAGCGATGATGTTGAGCATAAAATCAGAGGCGCAACGGCTTCAGCTCGTAGCCTGGCGCCGGGCGGCCGGGGTAAACGCGGTAGACGATGCCTTCCGTCACGCCGCCCTTGATCGGATCGGCATTGATGCCCAGCGCCCGGGCGAGCGCGATGCTCCCCTCGCCGAGGTGCGTCGCCGGGCCGAAGTCGGCGACCACGCCGGAGATGGTGTCTCCGCCGTCGCAATGCTCCGCCTCGATATAGCAGCCGAGCACGACAGGCGTGAGGATGTGCCGCCACGGCTGAGGCAGCACGATGAAGTTGACCGCCTCGCTGTCGAGATAGCGGCGCGGATCCGAGAGGGCATACTGCTCGTTCTGGAAGCTCGTCGTGCTGACGAAATAGCCAGGCGCGGGATCTCCCGCTTTCTGGACGAAGGGCACGCCCTTTTTGTTCGTAGCCAGCGCCCACCAATTGCCGGGCGTACCGGCATTGCCGAGGCGATCGAGGCCGGGCGGATGGCCCTTCGGATGATAAGCCCGCGGAGATCCATCGGCATCGATGGTGAAGCCCGAAATGAATTGGTAGGCTCCGCCCGGGCGTTGGTAAACCTTGCGCCCGCCGGTGCGCAGCTCGACAGCTTCAGGGTAGCTCATGAGCGCGGTGTTACTCGGAACCATGGTGATGCGCGTCGCGCTTGGCCCGCCAGGCGGGCGGTGTTTGCTCTGTGCCGCTCATGGCCCAGCGCCAGAGCCACATCGCGGCGCCAAAGGCGGAGATGGTGAGGAGGACTTTCACTTCGCCAGCCCTTTCTGTGTCGGAAGCGGATAGTATGGGTTGGGCGAGAATTGCACGCCGACAGCGCCGCCAGAGAGCCCGCGCCCATCCTTGCTCGCGTCCACATTGGCCGTGACGCCGGAGATGTAATACGGCGTCTGTTGCGACTGGGAGCAGCCGGTGCAGAAGAAGAGGCTCGCGCCGAAGATCGCCAAGGCCGCCACGGTGGAAGTCGATGCTGGCGGATTGAAGACGCCAGCCGGGAGCTTCGTCGCATCGGTCGTAGGGATCGGCGCCAGTACCGGCGCGAGCGCCGGCAGTACAGCGATCGGCTTGAGTGCGGCGATCACCTTGGTCGCATCATCGGCTGATGGCTGATGCAAGGCATCGAGAATGGTCGTGAGCAGCACATCCAGGGCGTTGTTGGGATGCTCGGCGGCGTCCTGGTAGATCTTCTCGCGAATGATCGTGTAGAGCAGCGCGGCGATCGGGCCGACGAGGGCCAAAACCTTGGCATCGAGCTTGTCGTCGAAGACGCTGGCCGCGACGAGGAGTAGGACTCCGGCGAGGAGCCAGAATTGCGTGGTGCGGATCGCCGGTTTGACCGGGACGCGATTCAGCCCGCCATTATCGACGCTGGCGGGCACAGTGGGTGAAGTCTCGTTTGCCATAGTGCCGCGCACGCTGGCAGAGCCCGCCAAAACCCACTACGCGCCGTCCGCGCTACCTAACACCATTCGACGGAATTAATTCGGCCCGCTTGCCGGGTTCCATCTGCCATCGCCCATCGCCAGATTTGCCATTCCCAACCCCGCGCCTCCGCGCCTCAGCGTTAAATCAACTCCGCCGTCCTAAAGCAATTCGATTTGCGCGACTTCCCACGGCTTGGGCTCGCGCCAGGCAAAGGCGATGTAAGTCTTCACCCGTTTGGCCGTGCGTGGATCCAGCTTGATCGGCCCGTCTTTGATCGCGTCGGCCGCGCGCAGATCATTCACCCGGCCGCTGATCGTCGCTGTCTCGAGCTCGAGCGCTTCGGCGAGATCCCGTATGCACGGCCCCATCGTCTTGTGCGGCCAAAGCCGGATCGCCTCATACACCCGCCGGCTCTGCCTTCCGAGATCCTCGGAGATCTCTTTCAGCGCCAGCCGCGATGTGTAGGCGACGGGCATCAGGCAAAAAGCCGCAACTGGCGCGGCTGAGTCGGCTCGGTGGGATTGACCGCGCGCAATTCCTCGAGGCGCTTTTGCCCCTCCATGCGGCAGCGATCGCGCCACTGGATGAGCGTGATGGCGAGTTGGATCTTACTGCCACTGCGCCAGAGCTTCATTTGCTTGGCCATCCACTTGAGCGCTTCCTTGCGATGATCTGCCGCGAGCTGCTCGGCTGCCGCGCGATCGCTGGCGTAGCGGGCGATCTTGAATCGCACCTCCCGGGTGCAAAGAATCCGCGTAACGAACTCAGTACGCTCGAGCGATTTCGGGCCGCCGAGGAGCTGCGAGAGAATCGACAGCTCCCATGTGCGCAGCTTCGCGAGCTCAAACTCGTTCCACTCTTCGGCATCGAAGTTGAAAACGAGCTTGATGAAGAGATCGCTCGCCTCGCGCTTCATACATCCCAGTTCGGATCCGGCGCGTGGCTGGCCTCGATGATCGCCACGCCGGCCGGGCTCAGCTCGCGTACGGCTTGGCTGGCCTTCGTTGCCTTGGCGCGCTTCACCTGGAGTTTCAGTGCGACGATGATCTTCTCAAGATCCTCGGTGCCGAGCTCGTCGATCGAGGCGCTGCCGA
The DNA here is from genome assembly GCA_041287745.1 of Chthoniobacter sp. Lineage (GTDB taxonomy): Bacteria > Verrucomicrobiota > Verrucomicrobiia > Chthoniobacterales > Chthoniobacteraceae > Chthoniobacter. The sequence continues at coordinate 9,434 of JBGGMZ010000227.1, forward strand.
TCCGGCCTTCCTGATTCATCCGCGCTGCGATCGCCTCGGCGTAGGCGTGCGGTTTGCCCAGCTTGCCGCATTGCTGATCGATGACCCACCGATGCCGGCGCCTGGACTGATTGAGTTGCTCCATCTGCGCCGTCATGTCCGCCGGTTGAGTGAGCGCGAGGAGATGCGCCTTCATTTTGTCGACCTCGCTCTCGGTCCAATTTTCCTTCCAGCTCCGATCGTAGCCGAATGCCTGGCGCGTGGCGTCGCGCCGGCGTTGATCGTTCTCTTTCGCGGGCACGCCCTGGCGCCGGAAGATCTTCCAGGCTTCCTGCCAGAGCTTGAAGAGCATCATGCGCTGGGCGGCGTTCATTGAGCTTTGTCCCATTTACTGACCCGCACGTCTCGGAGAGCTCTCGCGACTATGACCGAGGCGCAGTAATCACATTGCCAGCATCCACAGGTGGAGTGGATATACGCGGATGATGGCCTGCGCTTTGGAATGCCGTTCTTGAATAGCGCGCTGATCGAAAGCTTCTCCAAATGCTCGCGCACTTTCCGTTGTTTCGCAATTTGGTCGTGGGATTGAACGCCAACGAAAATACCGTCTGGAAGCTGGATTTTCATGGGACGGTGTCTCCCATGTAAAGCCGCGCGAAGTCCTCGCCGCCGAGGCGGGCTTGTTCGCGATTGCGGGCCCCGCCGTGAGCCAGGTGCGCGCGGTCGACGGCCGCGTCGATGTCGCTGTCGGCAGCGATCGCGGGCGCGTGGCTCTCGAAGAGCAGGCGGAGCCGCTTGATGAAGCCCGCGGCCTCGTGCCGCTCGTAGGCGAGCTGTTGCTCGAGCGAACCGATGAACTCCTGGCGCAAGGCGCGGTAGCTAATCAGCCGACGGGTGAGCTCGCGCTCGAGCGTTTCATCCCAGTGAAATTCAATGGTGGGTTTTTTATTGGTCGTCGTCATAGAGAGTTTGGGGAGATCCACAGGCATTCGGTCCGCCGTGTCGGGCTCATGTTGGCGCGATAGTCTTTTTCGATCCGCTTCCAGCCCTGGGCTTCCAATGGCGCGTAGGAGGCATGCGGATAACCGGAGAGAACGATCTTGGCCGGAGAGCCGCAGAGCGTCGTGATGAGCTTCTGATGCTGCTCGGCGTCGAACTCCACGGCGTAACGGCTGCCGCCGTGTCCCCGTGACCTGGTCTCGATGTGATACGGCGGATCCACATAGAGCAGGCAGTCCGGCGAGCCCATCAGCCCGATAAACTCCAACGCATCGCGCTCGTAGATCATCACTTTCGAAAGGCGCTGCCGTAGCGCCTCGAGCGCCAGCTTCCAGTTGTCCCAATCGCGGGCACAATTTCGAAAGGTACGCTTCCCATCCTGGCCAGTCCGGCGGAGATCCACGTTGCCCATGCGAAAGCCGCTCTTCGTGCCGCGTGTCCCGGCGAGCTCGATGCCCATGAAGCTGCGAACCAGCATTCGCCGCGCACGCTCGACAGGATCGTCCGACGGCTCGCGCGAGATCACCAGCTCAGCCTTGGCGTAAGGCGTCCATTCGAGCCGGCGGACCAACTCGGCAGATTGGCTGCCATCCTGCATGACGCGGAAGAGATTGATGAGCTCCCGATTGAGATCGTTGATGATCTCGCCTCCGGAGGCGGGCGTCTTGGCGAGCAGGACCGAGGCGGCGCCGACAAACGGCTCGCCGTAAAACTTGTGCTCAGGAAAGTGCGAAATGATCCAGTGCCTGAGCTGCCACTTCCCGCCGAAGTAGCGCATGAAAGGACGGGTGGGTTTCGTGCTCATCGTCCGCCCTCCCGGAATTTGCGCAGTGCCTCGGCGCCGCGCTTGCGAAGATCGTCTTGCTCGACGGCCGGGATCTGCGGACGCGGTACCGGCGTCACTTCCGTGACGGTGCCGTTCAGGATCCGACGGCCGAGCCGCGTCTTGCTCGCCAGGGCGAGGCGCTCCTGGAACTTCTGCCATTGATCGGCCGCCATGACGCGCCAGGTGATGCTCTGCGCATTGAAGCCGCCTTCCTCATGGGCAATCATCCGCTGGGTGTAGCGCACGACGAGCTCCATCTCTTCCCGGGTGAACCCCGCGCCGGCAAACTCGCTCGCCTGGACGCCGACGGTGTAAGGCACGAGGCGCCACTTCTCGCCGGTGAGCTCGCCCCAGGCTGCGATGACTTCGGCGGGATTCATTGAGGAGTTGAGGGTTGAGGGTTGATAGTTGAGATCTCCCGATTCCGAATCGTCCACTCGCGCCAGGCGGTGTTGTCGCGCATCTCGGCATCGCTCGGTTGAGGAGTGACGAAGCGATAAGCGGCCATGACATAGAAGCCGCTCCCGCCCTTCGGTCCGCTGCGCCGTAAAATGTGGCACATGCCTGGTTCGCCGGTGAGCGTATAGGCGTACAGGCTCTCGCCCTGGTGGGCATGGTCGTCGAGCTGATCGAGTGCGTCCCATTCGCCTTGGGTATTCACCACGACGCGCAGGAAGATCGGCGCCCGCTTGAGCATGAGCGAATTGCCCTGTGCTGGGCCGTCTTCAAACTTCGTCATGCTTTCCCCTTTCCGTAGCGATCGGCGAAGATCTGCATCATCTCCATGGCGGCCTGGACAGCCGGCGACTGAGGCGGCTCGTTTTCGATGCAGGGCTTAAAGGCGATCTTCATCGAGATCTGGCCGGGCTTGCCGTCGGCGAAGGTAATGATTGCCCGCTGAGCTTTGATGCGTGGGCGTTTGCTCATGACAAAAGTTCCGTGAGCGGATTGGACGCAGACGGAGGAGTAGTGGTTTTGTGTTTTGCTTTTTTTGTGGTAGCCGTCCGGTCTTTCCCCCGGGTTCGGCCCACCGTGGCAGTGCGGGCTATGAGCCGGGTTTCACGCCCGGCGAGGAATGGAAAAGAGGGCGTCCTCATAGGATGTGGCGGATGACGTACTCGAGGAGGGCCACCGTCGCGCCGATGAGGACGCCGAGCAGGGCCGCGACGCCCAGGATGATCGGGAGCGGCGTGCTGGCATCGTGCTGCTCTTCCTGGAAGCGATGGGCGGCCTCGCGCTGGTAGTAGAACGGGCTTTTCATGACACGGTGACTCCGGCGGCTGAGGCGCGGATTTCTAGGGAGCTGCCTTTGCTGCGTTTTACGCGGAGGAAGGCTTCCAGCGCGGGATTGAGGATGATCCAGAGGAAGCGGCCGGATTGCCCGGCCGCGCTCTGGAATGGAGGACAGCACGAATGCCGGAGACGGCGCCCGACCGTCTTGCAATCGATGCCGCAATGCGTTGCCGCCTGGGCGAGCGTGATCTTGGCCGCGCGCTCCTCCGGCATGGTGATGTGGAATCCCTCGCCGTTGAGATAATCGAGCGCGGCATTGACCCGCTCGTCTCGATCCGCCGGCACGATGCTGCCGATGACCTTGAGGGAAAAGGAGCTCATGCGACGGCCTCGGCGGTGAAGTGCCACGGATTGGCAGCCCCGGTGCCGCCGCGTTGCACGAGCTCTCGCTTGAAGCGAAACCCGACGAAATGCTTTTTCGCGGCGGCCTCGGCAGCGGCCTCGGGCGACATGGTGCAACTCGCGCTGATGCGCCATCCCGTGATGCGCGCCTTGTTGTCACTGCCAGAGCTGATGACGCGGATCTCGATCCTCGCGCAGGCAGAGCAAAGCGTGTGATCGTTGTTGGCCCAGTGGCAGGGCTCGCCAGCCCTGGCGATGCAAGAGCTGCAATTCTCGTCGGTGCAATTGCAGATCGCGCACTTGCCTCCGCGGGTGGCGATGGTGACCGGCTGACGCGCGCTCACGCGGCCTCCTTCACAGTCGCCTCCGGGGCGACTTTGGCCTTTTTCGCGCCGCCTTTCTTGGCGCCGGCCTTGGCAATCGTAATGCTGAGGCTGGCGCCCTTCACCCGGACGATGCGGAGCGCATTGAGCTCCTTTTCGCTGAGGCATTCAACGGCCTCGAGATTGAGCTCTTCCTTGACGCGGATGAGGCCGAGCAGGCGGGCACGCTGGATTTCATCGTCGGTACGAGTAGCGGCGGCCTTGATGAGGCGGATGGTGTGCTGTTCGTCGCTGACCTTGTGGCTTGTGGTCGCGCGGCTATTGATCGATCCGAAGGGCGTGACGAGCGACTTCTTATCGGTGAACCACTCGGGATGCTCCGCAGCGATCATGAGGATCACATTCTCGGCGAACTCGATGCGCTTCTCCTGCTTATCGATCTGGCTCTTCCGAGCGGTGAGCGCCTTCTGGTGTTCCTGCTCGAGCTCAAGCTTGATGAGATCGCGAGCCGTAGTGGACTTGGCGTAGAGCTCGAGGCGGCGGGAGATGATGTCAAAATCGTCGGTGGCGAGGATTTTCAATTCGGTAGACATGATGTTTTGGCTTCTTTGGTTTCGTTATTTTTGAGTGTCGGCGTCCGGCGGTGGGACCGGGGCGCGTTGGGTGAGTGGTTTGATGGGCGCGGGCGAGGGCTTCGGATCGGCGGCCTCGAGCCAGACGGCGAGTTGGCCAGCCAGCTCGCGGACGCGGGCGATGGTGAGCTGCCGTTGCTTCGGATCCGCGATCGAGGCGGCCGAGGTGGTATTGATGGCTCTCTCGAGGTTCCCCGCGCTGCCGCGCAGGGTGAAGGCGGCGAGTCGATTCTTATCCACGGGCCACCTCCTTTGCCTTTTTCTTGGCGAAGTAGGTCGAGTCCCAGGCGCCGACGTAACCGAGCTGCCAATCGTCCCGCTCCTTGGTGCCAATCGGATAAGGATTGAGCGACAACACGTAGAGGCCGGCCCAGCTATCGGCCGCGCCTTTTGTTTCTCCGAGGCGGAAGGCTTCGCTCTTCGCCTCTCTCAGTGGATGCAGGCCTTCCTTGACCTTGAGGGGATCCTCGAGGCCGGTAAGAGCGGTGATGATGAGATCGTCCTGGGTGTCGATCTCGGCGATGACGGCGCTGGCCTTGACCGCGGGATTCGCGGCAACCGCAGCGGTGATTTCTCCATCCATCCCGCGGAGCTGCTCGATCTGCGCGGCGATGTTGCTGGCCAGCGCACCGCGATCGAGGAGCAGAAGGGCGAGGCTGGCGCTCATTTCGAACCGCCTTTCTTCTCGAAGGTTACTTTCTCGACGACGCTCGTTTCGAGTCGGAGGATCTCCACCTTGTCACAGCGCTCGACCATTCGTGGGTTGGTCTCGATGTAGCGACGGCACGCCTTCTCACTGTCGAAGACTTCCTCGACGGTAGCCTCGTCGCCGTCGTAGCTGATGACCTCCCAGATGATGACTTGACGCCAACCGAAAGGCGCTCGGCGATTCCAGTTGGCGACCGCCTGACCTTTCGTCCGACCAAACGAAATCGGTTGTCCCGTGCATGCGATAGGTAGTCCAGGGCAAGCGAGGCTGTAGGAGCCGTGATCCATCTCAGGCCCGGCTTGTTGCTTGGTGATGAAACCAAACTTCGGTGCCGCACCGCAAAAAGGACACGGGAGGATTCCGGCGGCTTTTTTGTTTCGGGCTCGCCGATTCTCGCCCGCACGATGAAATAGTAACGCGCTCACTTCACACCTCCCGCCTTGAAGCCGAGCATGGCGAGGACGCCGAGCGCGGTCGTTTCGACTTCGTCATCGGTGTGCTCTTCTTCATCCGCCAGGCGCACCGCCACGCGCTTGAGCAGGTCGAAGCCGCCGAATTTGTTGGCATGCACGGCCATCTTCTTTCCGGCCTCGGCTGCGCTGCCGTTGAGCTTCACGCCGCTCTCGACGAGGAAGCGCTCGGCTTCATCCGGGTGGATGCGATCGAGGCGCTCGACGTGATCGGTGCGCCGCATGATCTGCCGCGCTTCCACATACGATTTCGTCTGGACGCGGTCCCAGAGTTCGGGGATCGCCAGGACCAGGACGATGACCTTCGTCTGGTTGAGCAGGAACTTGAGCAGGTTGAGCGAGTTCGGTCCGAAGTACTCCGCCTCGTCGATGGCCAGGATGATGCGGCGATCGCCTAGATGAGCGACGAGCGCCTTTTCCGCACGGCGCGGACTGCGTTCGATGTCAGTGCCCGTGACACCCAGGGCGGAGCACACGTCGAGCAGCGCATTGAAGTAGGATCCGCGCCAGCTCTCGCGGGCCTCGACGATACAGCCGCCGTGCAAGGCGACGATCTCGCGGGCCAGCGCCGATTTGCCGCGGCCGCTGTCCGCCAGATACATCACCAGGCGGTTTTGATTGTAGCCCTCTTCCTCCATCAGGAGGTTGATGCGGCCCTTCACCGTGCGAGCGGGAGTGAAGTCGATGAACTTCGTTCCCGCGCGCACCTTGCTCGTCACAGCGCGACGCTCGCGGATGCTGCGAAGCATGGCCGCGCAAGCGCCCTCCGCGGTCTCGGGATTGCCCTTGTAAACGCCGCGGCGGATCTTGCTCCAATTGGTCTCGTTCAGGGCGAAGTTGTACTTGCGGCAGAAGTCGCGATCGGTGGCGTCGCCCTGGAGTTCGATGAGTTGGCGGACGGTATCGGACACGTTCGCCGGGATGGTTTTGTCTTTGATGTCAGTCATGGATTTTTGGTTTGGTGTGGTGACCCTTCGCGGCGGCGTCGTCACACGCCGCCGCGGCAGTCATGGGTTAGGCCCAGCCGCCGTCGTCATCGGCGGTTGGGCTCTTCGCTTGCGCGGAGAGCTTTTTCTTGGCGCGCGCCGTGTCCTGGCGGGCAAAGGAAGAGGGATCGATCTGGCGGGCCTTGGTCCGGATCCTCGTGTCCTCGCTGGCCTCGGCCGTCGCGTGGCTGTGGGCTTCCGGCGCCGTTTGTGGACAAGAATTGTCAGGACACGGCGTGACAACCGTCATCGCCCGGGCGCGCTGCAGGATCTCGATGTTATGCGCTTCCCGCGCTTCGTTGGCCTCGGCGACTTGCGGGCTGTTGCTGTTGGCCGTGTCGATCGCCTGGCGGAGCAGGGAGCGCTTCTTCGCGATCGCCGCCTTGGCCCGCTCGGCGTCGGCCGGCGTGCGGCTGATGCCCTTGGTGAGATCCAGCGTGCCGATCCAGCGGCCGTCGCCCGTGGTGACATATAAGCGCTCCGGCGGGATGCGTCCGCTCGACGCATCGAAGTAGGCCAGGTATTCCCGCCCGGCTTCCATGGCGGCGAGCGTGGCTTCATTTGCCGGCGTGTAGATCGAGTAAAGGCAGTCCTTTTTCCCCATCTGGAAAAAGACCTCGTGCGCTTCTTTGGTGATCTTCTTTTGATCCTCGAGCAGGCGAGGGACGCTGTCCGGATGCAGAGTGAAAAACTGGACGGATGCGGCCCGTTCGATCGAGAGGAGCCGCTCATACCGCTGGGCCGGGCTCTCGAGCACGAGATCCGTGAGGATGTGCTCGAGCTGAGCCGGCGTGAAGTCGAGCATCTCGGCCTCTTCCATCCACTGATCGCCCTCGCGGAACCGCCAGACGAGGATCTCCTCGAAATCCTTGAGCGCATGATCGTGGCGATCGTTCAAGCCACGGATGGCCTGAGCCAGGAGCGGGCGCACTTCCGCGACGTTGCGATAGCTCATGCGAAGCTGGGCACGCAGCTCCGGCGCGAGGGTCTCGCCAGCCTTGACCAGTGCCTTGAGCTCCTGGCGGCGGCCGTGATCGTCCTGGGGTGCCACGTCGTAGCGGCGGCCGGTCTGTCCCTCGATCGAGGCGAGGCGATTGTGCATCGGATTGAAGAGCGACTCCATCCAGCTTTTGGCCCGGCTGTTGCCGACGGCGCGATCGGCGAAGCCTCCAGCCCAGGCGGTACCGGAAATCATGGACGCATCGTGGAAGCGCACGAGCCCGCCGGTGGCCTCGGAGACGGCCGCCTGGAAAGCGGGATCCGCGTAGGCCGTGCCGTTCTCCTGGATGATGTGCATCCCGTAGGCCGGCCATCCCCACGCCTGGAGGATCTGCACGATGAGCGCCTTCACGTCGCGGGCCTTGAGCTTCTCGCCGGTGCCATCTTCGCGGAGCAGCACGGGCCGCACGCCGAAGCCGAGGACGGCGCCAGTGGCGATGTCCATGGCGACCAGGCAGACGACATCGACGGGGCGGCCGACGCTGTCGACATGCACGCGGAAATCGAGCTTCACGTCGTCGAAAGTGATCCACTCGAGAGGGCGCATGCCGGCGCGGGTGCCAGGGATGGACGGCAGCTCAGCCAGGGCGGCGGCGATGCCCAGGCGCGCGGCTTTGGTGGAAGCGGCGTCGAGCTTATCGATGAGATTCTCGTAGCCCCACCCGGTGGGAAGATCCGGCGGACAGATCCGCGGGAGCGGGCGATCCGGCCAGCGGGTCATGAACCAATCGCGCCAGGTGCCGTAGCCAGGGACGATCTCCTCGCCGGCTTGCCACGCCTCGAGGAAGTCGCGCCAGCCTTGCTTGGAACTGCGCTGGTTGCGCTGCATCCAGCCGTGAATGTGCGCCATGGCCTCCGCTGGCATGCCACGATCTTCGATGTAGCGGGCGGGCAGGAGCGCGGTGACCCGGCTGCCTCCGCGCTGCCACTTGTAAAAGTCATTGTAGAGCCGTGGAGCGGAGAAGCCGCGGCGGCCTTGCAGCTCGGCGGCATGGAGCTTGCAGAGATCCATGACGATGCGCTTGTTGCCCGTGCGAGCGATCTCGGCGGTGATCGAGGTGAAGATCCAGTGCTTCTCGTTGGCGCGATCGCGTTCCTTGTCGCTGGCCTTGGCCAGCGGGCTCGGCGCCGGCGTGTGCGTGGCGATCGTCATCGGAGGAAGGCCGACGCCGGCGCGAGCGGTCGCGGGCTCGTCGAAGGAGAGGACGCGGCGATCGGTGGTGTGAAGGGCGGGCATCATTTGAAGTGTTCCTCCACCTGGCGTTTTGCCTCTTCGAGCGTCGTGGGTGTGGCTGTCGTATTGCGGCCGCCGCCGTACCAGAACCAAAGGCCGCCTTCGGTGGCTTGGACAATTGCCAGCCATGCATCGGGCTTGTTCCGCTCACGATATTCGTGAAGTTGAGGGTGGGTCTTTCGACGAACGCGCCACGCCTTCATTTGCCAGCTCCTTTCCCCGCGAGGCCCGTGGTGATGCCGAGGAAGACGTTTTCGATCGCTCGCTTCTGCGCCGTGGTCCACGTCTTGCCCAGGACCATGGTCCCGATCGCGGCGCCGGCTTCGCGGACGAAGTCGAAGACCTTTTCCGTCGGCGCTTTCTCCCATTGGCCCGTCTTCACCAGCGTCGCGATTTTCGTACTCGATCCCTCGAGCGCCTCGATGATCCCGGCCAGCTCGAGCTGGTGATGCTGGGATGGTGATTGAGTCGAGGGCGTGTGCTTCTGGTGAGGATCCCGCTCACGAGTGATGCCCTCATCGTCGTAGATCTCGGAGAGCGATCGCTCGCCGATCCATGCGACTACGACCTCAGCAACGCCGCAATTAGAGGGAAGGAGCGCCGCCGCATCGCCGTAGCCCCAGCGGAGAAAAACCGACTTACCCATCGTGCGCGGCGTGATCTGCTGCGCGAGCATGCAGCTTCGTGCGACCGCCATGTAGCGCTGTAAGGTGCGTGGATTCAAAAACGACACAGTGTCGTTTTTGAGCCAGGCGCCGAACTCACCATGGCCGACGATGTCCTTTGCGATGAGGGCGATTACGCCGCAAGCGATCGCCCGGGAGCAACGGGTGACCCGCGACTGATCGGCCAGGCTGTAAGAGGTAGCCAGGGCGACGTCCGGATCAAAGCTGAAGAGCTTTTCTTTGTCGCCCTTGCTGGCGAATACGAGTTCAGAGGGGAATTTCGAGGATTTAGGCATAGGAATTTTCAGGACTGCAGAAGCTGGTGAGCGAGTTTGATCCGGCGTTCGCGAGTGAGGGTCTGGGCCAAGTCGGCGATCGTCTTGACCAGGTCAGCTGTGTCGTAGGTCGCGGTAGAAGCGAGGTGCGCGACGACGGACCGGCGGGTAATCTTCCGGTGCGACTTCTCGATGTTCCGGCGGTGCACCTCGAGCTCGCCGCTCGCCTCGAGGAGGTAGATCGTCGACCGATCCACACGCAGGATCTCTGCGACCTCGTCGACATGGAGCAGCCCCTTTTGCGTCGGCACGAGGAAATCGAAATCGGTCTGAACGGCCGCGGGCGTGTTCATTACTTCGGCTCCTTCCCGTTGAGATCGAGGCGGCCTTGGGGATGAGAGATAAGCTCGAGCTGGTCATCCGCCAGGCTGAGATTCTGGTAGGCTCCGCGGATCGCTGGGAAAGCGTTGTCATCGACCGACTCGAGCAGCCCGAGCAGGAATCGACGCGAGTCGGCCAGAGGGAGCGTGCGAGCATAAGCCACGGCCTGTGCTTCGAAGTATTTGGCCGCGTCGCTCATCGCAGTGCGGCCTCCAACCGTTTCGCCACGTGGGGGCATTTGCCTTTCACCGTGAGCCGGATCGCCTCCGTAGAAGCACCTATCGCGGCGCTGGCGGCGGTGAGCGTGCCGAATTTCGTGATGATTTTACCTTTGACCTGATTCCACGTTTGGTGTGTCTTGGTGCTCATCGTTTGGTGTTTGTGTAATCCAAAGTTTGGATGACGGCAATAGGAAAACACCAATTTTTGAAATAATTTCTGGACAATGACCCTCGAGGAAAAGGAAGAGCAAAAGGCGTTTGTAAAAGCTGTCCTAGATAGGACGGGCCTCACACCCACTCAGGTAGCCAACAAGATTGGGCTAAAAGAGATGTCGGTTAAAAAGATGCAGTGGGGAGACATTCGCTTGACAGAGCGCAACCGTGCTCAACTCCAACAATTGGCGCAGAGCTATCGAGAGGGACTCCCAGTTTTGGATTTGGTTTTACGCGAGGATTCCGCAGAGCTGTGGAGTGGAAACTCTCGGAACGATGGACGAAGCAAGCTGCGGTGGGCGTTGAAGGAAGTGGGATCCACGCCCGGTGCAGCGGCTAAGGAGATCGGCTACGATTCAGCCATCATTGAAAACGTCGTCAATGGTTCCGGCCGCATGTCCGAGTCGATGGCCACGGCTTTGATCGACTTTCTCCAGACGAAGGGCTACGAGGACATTTCGATCGAAGATCTGCTCGGCGGGTCTGACATGCCTCGTGTCATCGGAGCCGATGGCATCCTGGGCACGGTGGGAGAGAGGCCGACGCCCAGTAATATCCCAGGCGAAGTCGAGCGTACCGTGCCTCTCTTGTCCTGGGCGGCCGCCGGCAAGATCAGCAACCTCGATTTCCTCGATGATGCCTACGATGCGACGGGCGTGAAGACGACAGTGAAGGATCCGCGGGCTTTCGCTGTCCAGGTTGATGGCGATTCGATGTCACCGGAGTTCAAGCAAGGGGACTACATCGTCGTAGCGCCGCATTCCCGCCCGGAGCTCGGCAAGCCGGTGATCGTTAGGACCATCCATGGCGACGTGCTTTGCAAGCACTACCAGACCAAGGACGGCGGTAAAATCGTGATTCTTTCTTCCGTCAATAAAACCTACGAACCCATTGAAATTCCGCGTTCTGAGATCATGTGGATCTACCCCGTGAAGGAAGCCCGTCGGAAATACTGAAAGGACTCGCCATGAAGATCCTCGTAATTCTCTGTCTCGCCACCCTTTTGGCGGCCTGTAAAGAGCGCGTTCCAAAAGTCGCGATAGCGACGCCACCGCCTAAGTCGCCGATCGAGATTCTGCAGCAGGGGTACAAATCCAAGGCCCAGGCGTTGAAAGCCGAGCTGGAGGAGAGGCTGAAGGATGATACTCAGCAGGATCGCTTGATGGCGCAATACGTCGACCTTTTGGAGAGTGAAAGGCGATGGTTGGCGGCCACAAACAGCCCAGACAAGGACATTCCGACAGCTCGGCCTCGCCTCCGTTTAGACACTGTGACCGGCGGAACTCCGGAGCTCCTGGAGGAGAAGGCGGACCTCCTCGCTCCATTCAAATCGACAGTTCGTATCGTGTTTAATGTCGATCCCAAAGCGCCCGCTTACTTTCAGACCAGTCGGCCGCTGGTGGTGAACATTCCGGTGGTAGCCGATCCCGAGTGTCGCTGGAAATTTCCGACCGTTGAGCAAGTCTTGGGACAGGTGGAACAACTTTTCGCGAAAGATCGGGCCTGGCGTGATGAGACACACCGAAAGATTGGTGACTCGATTCTGGAGAGTAAACTCCGTCAGTGACTGCCTGCAGCTCGCCGGCAAGCCTCTTGCAACACCATTGCCGGCGCGAGTTCTGCAAGCTGCTGACCCTATCAAACCCTTGTCATTTGCATGGTCGACCCGGCGCGGTCGTATCAAATGAGGTTTCAGCCCTGTTCAGGGTGAATCAGCCCGGCTAAGCCTATCAACCCTCACTCAACCCAGCTTCGGCGGGATCGCCCACATGTCGGCACCTCCATTCTTCCTCCCCTCCCCTCTCTGCGGCCCTCTGCGGCCCTCTGCGTCCTCTGCGCCTCTGCGGTAAAATTGACCTCCCCATCGATTCCTTGTTTTACCGCCTCAGGACGGGGCCGGCACCTGCGGTGGTGCCGCTACAGGCATGGACAGTCGGGTGAAATTTTGATATACTCACCAGCATGAATCGACGGCTTCTCCCCGTTGCGCTGCTCGCGCTTCTTGCACATACCTTCACATCCATCTCGCGTGCCGATGATCTCAAAGCCATGGAAGGAACGTGGACCGTAGTCTCGGCGGAAGCGGGCGGGGAAGCGGTGGAGTCCGATGATCTGAAGGCTCTCGTGGTGACGATCTCGGGGGATCATTACACGGCGAAGTTGAAGGAAGAGATGGAAGCCGGGACCGTGAAGCTCGATGAAACACAGAAGCTCAAGACGATGGATGCGACGAAGACGGAAGGCTTCGAAGCGGGCCAGGTTATCAAGGCGGTCTACGAGCTGAAGGACGACACGCTGCGAGTTTGCTACGCGATGGACGGCGGCGAGAGGCCAACCGAGCTGGCCACCAACAATAGCTCGCAGTGGCTCCTGATCATCTACCAGCGCGAGAAGTAGCGCGGGGCTCCGGAAAGTTTCACCGCAGGGCGAACCCGTCTTTCTTTCCTGCCATCCGCGCTGACGCGGGATCTCGTGGCGCCACGTGCTCTCGATGTGAGATCGGGCATTGATTCGCCCGCCCTTTCCGGCAATCTCTTCCCACTTTTCCCGGACTTTATGGACTACTATTTCTCGGCTGACGGCGTGAATACCCAAGGCCCCACCCCGCAAGAAGATCTCGCCGCGCGCGTGGCCCAAGGCACGCTGCCCTCGACCACCCAGGTGTGCGCTGTGGGCGGGCAGGCGTGGCAACCGATCTCTTCCATTCTGTCGGCCCCGTCGGTGCCGCCGCCGCCCTTGCCGCAAGTCGGCGACGCCACGGGCGGCGTCATTCCTTATAAGAATCTTCCGGCGCTGATCGGCTACTATCTCGGGATCTTCGGCCTCATCCCGTTCATCGGTCTCCTGCTCGCCATCCCGGCTTTCATCCTGGGAATCGTCGGGCTCCGGAAGCGGAAGAAGAACCCGATCATCAAGGGCTCGGTGCACGCGTGGATCGGGATCGTCCTCGGCTTCATCTCGATCGCGTATCACTCGCTATTCATCGTGGCGATGGTCATGTCGCGGAAGCATTAGCCCTCCCCGGCGGTGCGGGGCTGTCGACCGCTTCCGCTCTCACTGCTCTCCTGAATCGAGCACTAGTGACGATGCTCGGCCGGGGGCGTGGCGGCTTCGGATGCTTTGTCCTGCGCGGCTTTGCGCTCGCTGAGGATTTCGTTGAGGACCGTGGCGAAGGCGTTGAGCACGTCGTCGCCCTTGGCCGTCTTCATCTTGTCGACGAGCGCGTTGAGATCGGCGGCTTTGGCAGGAGCCTCGGATTTTGCCGCCATCATTTTCTGGCAGCAGCAGGCGGGCTCGGGAGCGGGCTCTTTTTTCGCCATCATCTTGCAGCCTTCCTTGGCTGCGGATTCCTCGGCGGCAAAGGCTCCGGCTGCGAAGGTCAAGACGAGCGCGGTGGTGAGCAGGGATGGCATTTTCATAAGGATATCTCAGGTGGTGTCAGGAACTGTAGCGCCACGGGCGGCAGGCCACTCCACGTCGCTTGGCGGATGCTCGCCGCGGCTTGGTCCTCATCTCGACTGAATCGCGCCGCTGCTTGATGCTTGAGCGGCGGCGAAAGTGACGCAATGTCGTGGCGCACCTTTCTTTCCATGAAAATACGCGCCTTCCTGCCCATCGTGCTGGCCATGGCTGCCCTAGCGCGGCCGTCCCTGGGCATCATCGTGATCAACCCGAATGAACGCGAATGCCTCGCGGCGCCGACGGATGGCTCGCCGTGGAACTATGTGGCGCGGCTGGACAACAAATTCGGCGCGCGGGCGACGGGGGTGTATCTCGGCAACCGCTATGTGCTCACGGCCAATCACGTGGACAAGGACCTGACTGCGGTGCATCTCAACGGCCAGAATTACACGCCGGACTCGAGCTTCCAGCCGGTGGCGCTGCAGGGGACGGACTTGCGCGTGTTGCGCATCAAGGAAGACCCGGGATTGGCGCCGCTGCGTTTGATCGGGCCGGCGGAATCGGAGTTCAAGAAGCCGTGCGTGATGATCGGCTACGGCTTGGGCAAGGGCGCTCCGATAGCGGGCCAGGGCTGGCAATGGAACGACGACCAATCGCGGCTGAAGCGCTGGGCGACAAACACGACGCTGAAGGGATACAAGACGGATCCGCAGAGCCACATCACGTATGTGCAGACGGCGTTTGATATCGCTGGGGGGCCGAGCACGGGGCAACTGGCCAACGGCGATTCGGGCTGCGGATTGTTTGTGAAATATGACGGAGTGTGGAAGTTGGTGGGCATCGGCGCCGATGTCGATTCGGACAAGATGGCGCTCTACGACAAGGAACCGGGGACGCAGGGTAATCAGCCGGACCATTCCTATTTCGTCGCGATTCACCACTGGATCGCGCAGATCAATCGCATCCGCGAGAACTAGCGTAGGCTTCCTCTCGTGGGAGGAATGGGAAGGGGTAAGATTTGTGGGAGGGTGGTTCTTGCGGCGTTCGCGCCCGCCCGCTATGCACTTTGCCGTGTGGGCTGCGGCTTGTTCCGCGGCCACGCCATTTCTTCCATCGCGATCCCAAAACTCCACACTGCCCATGATCAAGAAAGCCGTCCTCCTCGCCGCTGGTAAAGGCACGCGCATGCGCGAGCTGACGAACGAATTGCCCAAGCCGATGATCCCTGTGCGGGGACAGCCGATCCTGCGGCACATCGTGGACGGCCTGAAGGCGGCAGGCGTGACGCATTTCCAGATCATCGTGGGATGGCGCGCCGAGGTGGTGCAGAATTATTTTGGCGATGGCTCGCAGTTTGGCGTCTCGGTCGAGTACGCGACGCAAGTGGTACAGGATGGCACGGGCCGCGTGGTGGAGTTGTCGAAAGATTTCGCGGGCGCGGATCCCTTCATCCTCAGCTACGGCGACATCCTCATCGACCCGGTGAACTATCAGCGGCTGGTGAGGCTGGACGATGCCGAGGGGCTGGTCAGCGTGAAGCACAATCCCGGTGAGATCGCCAAGGGCGGCGCGGTCTTCGTGAACGAGCGTTTCGAAATGACCGACCTGCGGGAAAAACCGAAACCCGGCGAGCCGACGAGCCCGTGGTACAACGCGGGAGTCTACGCTTTCCGGCCGAGCATTTTCGAGTTCACCGCGAAGCTCGAGAAATCACCTCGCGGCGAATACGAACTGACCGACGCGATCCGTGCGCTGGCCCAGAGCGGGCGCAAAGTGCAGGTAGTGGAATTGACCGGCGACTGGGCCGACGTGCGCGACCCCGAGGTGCTCGCTCAGCTCAACGCGGGAACGTGAAGGGAAAGCGGGGGTGACCGCAGGCCTGCTGCGCTCGCCATCCACTGCCCACTCAGTTCAGCGGTCCTGGTCGTTCAGGAGTATTTCCGGCTTGGGATTGGAAAGCTCGGCCCGCTGCGGTGACGCGACGAGCGTCTGGTTGGCATTTTCCAAAATGACGCTGCCGTCGGTGATCCGCTGCACGCGTACCCGCGGGGATACCACTCCCGGCGTCTTCGGCATGCGGATAAATTCGCCTTCGCTATAGGCGCGGCCATTGATCACCGCGAGCGAGGGAGTGGTGCCCGAGCCGATCAGGATGCTGGTGATCCGGAAGCTCCTGGCATCGAGCGCGACCTTCGGCGCCTCCACCTGCTGCGCCGCCACCATTGGGCTGTTCTTGGCCCGCTTTAACCAGCCGATCGGCCAGAAAGGAGCGCGCGTCATATCCACGGGGTTGGCAAAGGAGGAGCGGTTTTTCAGCTCGTAAGGCGGCACGGGCTCGGTGCTCTTCGGCGTTTCCAGTTTCGTGTCGGTTTTGGGTGCTTCCGCCGGGGCGGCAGCGGGGCGCACGGCGTGAACCGCCGAGGTGCACGCCAGGAAAGCGGCGACTAGGGAAGGATAGCGGGGGCTCATTGTTTGACGAGGTTGTTGACGGTGAGGAATGCGTGCTGCATCTCGACATCATCGCGGCTGGAGTCGATCTGCATGGCGCTAATCTCGAGCAAAGGTTCCTCATTTTCCAGTGCGGCGACTGCTTGGCCAAAGGGCACGAACTCGACCTTCGGCAGGTCCACGCCCCAGGCGATCCTGCGGAAGCCGGGCATATCCTTGTCCACGGATTCCCCGGTCATGCGGGTGGAGGCCTTGTCGATGTTTTGCTTCTTGAAAAATTCCGTCATGCGGGTGGGAAACCAGGCGACCGGCGCACCTTCAGGAATCATCGCTTCCACCTGTCGCATAGGCAGCGTGTCCTTGGGCGCATCCGCTTCCATCTGGTGGGACTTTGCGATCTGGGCCTTGGCGTTGGCGATTTCCGGGCCGAGGGCGTTGATGCTCACCTGAGTTTGCTCCGCGCGCTTCGTCAGCGGACCGAGCAACAGATCGAAGTAACTATAAATGACACCGAGCATCAGCAGGCCGCCGAGGACGATTTTCTGGATTTCTTCTTTTCCGAGTTTCATTTTTTGACGCGGGATGGGCCGGCTTTTTTCTCTTCGCCGACGTAGAGTTGAACGGTGATGGCAAACGTCGCGGTATTCACCGGCTTGCCGTCGAGCATCACGGTTTCGGAGCCATCCTCGAGCGTCTTGAAAGTCGAGGTGACGTTTTTGTATTTCGGCGAAAGCTTATCGGCGATGGCGGTGCGGAGATCCTCCGCCACGCGGCGCGGATCGGTGCCGGCGGCGAGACCATCGACCTGGAGAGCACAGCGGCGAAGACCATCGCCGGTGATTTCGCCCCCCAAGCGGGTGATCTGCACTTCCCGCGGGACGGCCTGGCTGAGCTCAGCGAGCAACGGCGCCCAGTAGAAGCGGCCTTCGATGCGCTTGACGACCTGGGCGCTCGCGGAGGCGAGCTGGTTGAGCTCTTCCTCCTTTTTCTTCGCGGCTTTGGCCTGCGGCTCCAATTGATCGAACTCCCATTTCACCTTCCCGTACTGTTCGGAGATGGAGTGCATGCGCACCAGCTGGAAGAAGTAGTAGAAGGCGAAGCAGGCCAGAAGCCCGGAGATGCCGTAGACGGAAATCTTGAGGGGGTCGCGGCGCTTCAGCGCCTTGGCCTTGAGGACTTCGTGATAGAGATTGAGACGGAGGGCCATTGCTCAGTTGCCTTTCAAAAGTTCTGCCGCAGCGCCACAGGCCACGTTCAGGTCGATGCTGTTTTGTGCCAGTTGGGCCGCGCGATTCGCCGGCAGGGCGGACTCGCATTTCGCCACGGCGCTCCACGCCTCGCAAGGCAACCGCAGCTCTTCGGTAAAGACCTTGAGCAGCGTCTGCGACTTGGCCGGACCGCCAGACACATAGATTTTCGAGATCGTCTCCTCGTGCCGATGCTCGAGGAAACCGATGGAATTCTGGATCTCGCGGATGAGCGCATTCATCGCGACCCGGGCAAATTCCACCATCACTTCGTCTTCCTGTTCCAGTGCTTGCAGGACGGCTTCGCGCCCCTCACCGCTCAGGCTGGTCAGGGCCTCGATGAGCGCTTTCCCGCCGAAATCGATGTTGCGGACGAGGATCAGCTCGCGCTTCAGGCCCACCATCATCGTGGAATTCGTGTGGCCGATATCCACGAGGAAGAAGGCCTGGTTGTTGAAGACGTCCTCGTAGGAAAATTCAAAGGCGTTGAATGCGCAGATCGGCGCGATTTGCAGGGCGCTCACTTCGCTGCCCGTGTGTTCGACGGCCGAGCCTACCCGCATGACTTGCGAGCGCGGCAGGCCTCCCACCAGATAGCGCTTGCGGCCCACGCCATCGGCTTCGCTAGAAGAGCCCGGCGGGGAAATGCGGTCGCAATCGAGCACAAAATCGCGGCAGTCCTGATTCAGCAAGGTCATGCCATTGAGGCGCAGCGCTTCCCGCAGCAACTCCGGCGGCGTCTCTGGCTGCTCGATGATGCGGATCAGCGCGTCCGGGCTGGATACGCCGATCGCGCATGCCTTGGCCGAGCCGCCCATTTCCTTGAAGAGGCTCTTCAATTGATGGGCCAACGCGTCGGCCGTCTCCGCAGGTTCAGTGACGACCTGCGACGCGTAGTTCGTCAGTACAAAGCGGTTGCTGCCTTTCTTTTGCAGCAGGACGGACTTCAGGGAGTATCGCCCGAGGTCTACACCGATAACGGAGGTGGGAGCTTTAGCCATTCTACAAATGCGTATTAGCAGCCGATGTACCCGGGGGGCTGAATTCTCAATTATTTCCCATTCGCCGGCAACTGCCCCGATGGAGCGGGAGCCTTGTCGGGCTTAATGTCCATGAGCATCTGGTCCAGTACCAGAAGCGCCACGCCCGCTGCGACGATAATGAACAAAACCCCGCCCACCAGAATAGTCGCACGATTGCGACCCGACTGCTCCCGATGAGAACGTTGCACGGCGAGCTGCAAATCGAGCATTTGCATGAGTTGTTCTGGCGTTGCGTCAGGGGATTCGGTTTGTTTCATGTCCTTCATGTTTGGCGCTGGTCCCCACGAAAGAGCTTATTTTGCGCCTTTTTTGGCGTTTTTCGCCGTAATTGGCTTGGGCGCCATGGTGGAGAAACTGGCGGGCGGGTACGCCGGCTGGGCGTATAACCACCCCATTTACTGGGTCGTCCCGCTGCAGACGGTCGTCTGCGCCGCAGTCCTGATCCGCCACTGGCGGTTCTACCAATTCCAGGCCCCGCGCAAGGTGCTGCTCACCACGGGCATCGGCATTCTGGCGC
The DNA here is from genome assembly GCA_041287745.1 of Chthoniobacter sp. GTDB lineage: Bacteria > Verrucomicrobiota > Verrucomicrobiia > Chthoniobacterales > Chthoniobacteraceae > Chthoniobacter. The sequence continues at coordinate 28,638 of JBGGMZ010000227.1, forward strand.
TCATCATCTGGGTCGCTCCTCAGGCGTGGCTCGGTTTCGCCCCGCGGCTGGATGGCTTCGATCCGGAATTCTTCGGCTCCTCCGGCTGGCCCTATGCCGTGAATGTAGGGATCCGTTTCGTGCGGCTCGTCGTCATCGTTCCCTTGGTGGAGGAGATTTTCTGGCGGGGCTTCCTGTTGCGCTACTTCATCGCCGAGGACTTCACCAAGGTGCCGATCGGCGCCTTTTCGTGGCTTTCCTTCGGAATCGTCACCGCCGGCTTCTGCCTCGAGCATTCCATGGCCGACTGGGTGGCTGCGGCCATTACCGGCGCGCTCTACAATCTCGTGGCCTACCGCACCCGCAGCCTCAGCTCTTGCGTGCTGGTCCACGCCGTCACGAATGCGCTCCTCGGCGCCTTTGTCCTGCACAGCCGGCAGTGGGGCTTTTGGTAGCTGGCAGGCGCACGAGAAGTTTTACGCACGCGGCAGGAGACCTGCTTAGAACAAAGCGTGTCCTCCACGTTTACTCATAAATTCCTCATGATGATCATGGCCGGTTTCGCCGCAGCCTGCCTGTTCTGGGCTTTCCGGCATATCGTGCAGGAGGCATTTTACGAATCCGGTGAAGGGTGGAAGGACAGCCTCCACGGCGGCACCGCGGAAAAGAAGTACCATTAACTTCACTTCCCGGCGCTTGTAGTTTAAGTGGGGGCTGAAGTGAAAATCGGCTTTGCCCAACTCAACACCACGGTCGGCGATCTTCGCGGAAACGCGGAGAAGATCCTTTCCGCGTATCGTGATCTCGTCGTGCGCGGTGCCGAACTCGTCCTCACGCCGGAACTCGCCTTGACCGGCTACCCGCCCCAGGATCTCGTCTTCAAATCACGCTTCGTTCCGCTCAATCTCGAGAAGCTCGATGAATTGCACCAGGCCGTGGGCGACGTCCCGCTGGTCGTCGGCTTCATCGATACCAACAGCGGCCTCGGACAGCCCTTTCACAATTCCGCCGCCGTCCTCCAGCGCGGCCGGCCGATCCGCAAGGCCCACAAATCGCTCCTGCCGACCTACGACGTCTTCGACGAAGACCGCTATTTCGAACCGGCCAAAGGCGTCGAGCCGATCGAGATCGGCGGAACGAAGTTCGGCATCACCATCTGCGAAGATATCTGGACCGAGAAGTATCTCCCGCGGCGGCTCTACGGCACTTCGCCCGTGGCCTCCCTCATCGCGCAGGGCGCCGAGGCCATTCTGAATTTGAGCGCCTCGCCCTTCGGCATCGGCAAGGCGTCGCGCCGCGCGGAAATGCTCGGCGCCGTGGCGCGCGAGCACCGGTTGCCGATACACTATTGCAACGCCATCGGCGGAAACGACCAGCTGGTCTTTGACGGCAATTCCCTCGCCTTCGACGCGGCGGGCACGCTGCACACGCGCCTCGCGCCTTTCGCCGAGGAATGCGCGATCGTAGAGTTGCTTCCCCCCTCGAGCTCCCCTGCCCCTGCATTTCAATCCGAGCCGGAAGAGCTCTTCCACGCCCTCTCGCTCGGGACACGAGACTACCTGCACAAGTGCGGCTTTCGTGCGGCCGTCCTCGGCTTGAGCGGTGGAATCGACAGCGCGGTCACGGCCTGCATCGCCGCGCATGCGCTCGGCGCGGAAAACGTCCTCGGTGTCACCATGCCCACGCAGTACAGCTCGCAGGGCAGCATCGATGACTCTCTCGCCATCGCGAAGAATCTCGGCATTCGCTGCCACACCATTCCCATCCAGCGCAGCTTCGAGGTCTTCCGGGAGCAGTTCCGCGAGATCTTCGCCGGCCTGCCCGAGGACACTGCCGAGGAAAACATGCAGCCCCGTCTGCGCGGGATGACGCTCATGGCGCTCTCGAATAAATTCGGCTCGCTGCTCCTCACCACCGGCAACAAGAGCGAACTCGCGGTCGGCTACTGCACGCTCTACGGCGACATGTGCGGCGGCCTCGCCGTGATCAGCGACGTGCCGAAGACGACCGTTTACGAACTCGCGGAGTGGATCAATCGCGACCGCGAAATCATCCCCCGTGCGACCATCGAGAAACCGCCGAGCGCCGAGCTGAAGCCCGACCAGCGCGACCAGGATACGCTGCCCCCCTACGAAGTGCTCGACCCCATCCTGCAGCTCTACGTGGAGGAGCAGCTCAGCGGCGCCGAGATCATCGCCCGCGGTTTCGACGAGAAGACGGTGCGCTGGGTGGTGCGGCGCGTGGACCTCAACGAATACAAGCGCGCGCAAGCCGTGCCGGGCCTGAAGGTGACCGGCCGCGCCTTCGGCGTCGGACGCAAGATGCCCGTGGCCCAGCGGTTCGTGGAATAACTCGCATGGGCCGCCGCCTCGACGATCGCTACGAGCTGCTGGACGAGCTACCGCACGTGACCGGCGGCCGGCTCTTCCGCGCACGCGATCTCGCCTTTGGCGAGATCGTGGGTGTGAAGCAGCTCGGCCCGAGCTGCGGCCTCCCTCCGGGGCCACGCGCGGATCTCGAGAATGTCATCCGCCACCTGCAGTGCCTGCCCAACCGGCACCTCGCGCGCGTCTACTCCTTCGACATGCGCCAGGGCATGATCGTGCAGGAATGGGTGCAGGGCATTTCCCTGCTCGACCTGCTGCGCCGCCGCCGGGAGTTGAGCGTGGGCGAGGCGCTGCTCCTGCTCGCGAAGCTGCCCGAGACGCTCGATTTCCTGGCCCGCGAAGCCGTGCCGATTCCGCGACCGCTCCTCGGCAAGCTCTACGTCGAGTTTGGCGAAGATGTCGCCGCGGATGGACTCGTGGGCACGCCCGTGGATCGCTGGCCGCCCTTCTGCCTCAAGCTGAATCCGCTGAGCCTGCGGGGCCTGCTGTCGGACCCTGCCGGGGATGACACGAAGCACACGGTCGTGCTCGATCCCCGGCGCCCCTCGGAAATCCAGGAGGGTTACGGCCCGCGCGAATTGACTCTGCTGCTCTACGAACTGCTGGGCGGTCGTATTCGCGAAGTGGATACCCGTCGTTACAGCCCGCTCAGTTCGCTGGATGAAGCGGGCAACGCCGTGCTGCGCCGCGAAATGCTGGCCATGCCGCACGCCGATTGCGAATCGCTATGGCGCGACCTGCTCCAAACGCAGGCTGCAAAGGGCCGCCTGTTTTCTCCACCGGAAGGCGCCGCGAAAGCTCCGGTGCGCAGCTGTCACATCCCGGAAAGCCATCTCACCTCGGCCCACCGGGGCGTTGTCCTGAATCTTGATTGCGCGGATGCAAATGCGATTCCCATTCATTTCGCCACCGGCCCCTCCTTCGCGCTCGGCCGTTCTTCGGCGCAGTCGGATTTCGTCGCGCGCATCCTGCCGGAGAATCCGGAGAACGATGCCCGCACCAACCGGCTCAGCCGCGTGCATGTCTTGCTGGGAATCGAGGATGGCCACATCACCGTATGCGATGGGAATGGCAAGGCGCCCAGTCTCAACGGCTCGTCACTGGATAGCCTGCAGCTCACCCCGAAACATCCCGCCATATTGCCTCATCGCGGGCGGCTCATCCTCGGCGATGAGTTTCCCCTGGATCTGATTCCGCTCGAGCGAGCGGACAATCCGCCTTGGGACATCGACAATCTCGATGCATGGACGGGACCTGCGGAGGCTGGGGAGCCGCTCCCCTACCGCGCGCTCGTCTGTCAGCCCGTCGATGGACACGCCACGATCCGGCACGGCGTGTGGCTCTTTTCGGAGGTCGGCTTCGGGCTCGATGCCGCCGGCCGCCTCGTGTGGGATACCCGCGGGCGCGGGCGCAGCCCGGCTGCTTTTCACTATTTCCGAGGCTGCTTTTGGCTGCGCAATGACTTTTTACCCGAGCCGGTTCTCGCCGGCCAGGACACGCCGGTGGGCCACGGCGAAATCCTGCCACTCGCGCCCGGTATGACGCTCCGCATCGGAGCACACGTTTTTTCCGTGCAGATCGAATAAGGCACGGCATTCATTGGACATGGCTGGTTCCTTCCTCCCACTTGAAGCTGTCGTTCACCAGGACGGCCGCATCCTTTCCCGCTGTCTCCTGCACCGGGGCAAATACATCATCGGTCACGAGCGAAAAAACGAAATCGTGGTGGATGCCGAATCCATCTCCGGACGGCACGCTCGCCTCGCCGTGGCCAGCGACGAACACTTTTTCCTCATGGACCTCGACAGTGCGAACGGCACGTATGTCGACGGCCGCGCCATTGAGTCCGAGGTGCAGATCGACATCGATAACGAAGTCATGATCGGGCAGGCCCATTTGCGCTTCGAGCGCGGCGGGTTGCCGGCCGCGGTTTTCCGGCACCTGCCGGAAAACTTCCTGCTCACTTCGCGTTACGCGCTCGGAGAGGTGATCATCGAGGGCCGCACCAGCACCATCTTCGAGGCGACCGATACCATCCTGCAGCGGCGGGTGGCGATGAAGGTGCTCAACCGCACCACCATGACCCATGTCGCCCAGGTGCTCGCCTTCATTCGCGAAAATCAGATCGTCGCCCAGCTTCCGCACAGCGGCATCCTGCCCGTCTACGATCTCGGTCTCGATGACGAGATCGGCCTCTATTCCACCACGCGTTTCATCGAGGGCGAATCGCTCGGCGGGCTGTTGAACGGCATGGCCTCCGGCAGCAAAGACGCCCCGCACGCTTCGCTGCACACGCTCCTGACCATTTTCCTCAAGGCATGCGATACGGTGGCCTTCGCCCACGCGTCCGGCGTGGTGCACGGCTGTCTGCATCCTGAGACGATCATTTTCGGCCGCTACGGAGAGGTCTTCGTGGATCACTGGGGCACCGCCCGGATCGGCCCGCCGCGCGACGCGGAGCGCCCACAACTCGTCGCCCCCGAGGTATCCGCGCCGCCACCCATCTCGTGCTGCCTCGCACCCGAGCAGGCGGCGGATGTCGACGTGATCAATGCCCGCGCCGACGTCTTCGCCTTGGGCGCGATCCTCTTCCGCATCCTCACGCTCCGCCATTTCAACAATGGGGAGTCCGACGAGGAAATCATCGCCGCGGCGCTCCACCCGGCAGCGTCCCCCGGCGATGCCCTCGCGGCGGCGCCGGCACCGTCGCACATTCCGGGCGGCACCATTCCGGAACGGCTCGCCGCGGTTTGCGTGGGAGCGCTGAGCTTCGATCGCGAGGAGCGTTTCTCCACGGCCACTGAGATCAAAAACGAAATCGCCCACTGGCTGGAACATTCCATCGACGGCAACGGCGCAGCCAAGGCCAAGAAGCCCACGTCGCTTTTCCGGCGCTAGGGCCTTCAAAAACTCGCTCCGCTGTCCTTGCGAGGTCGGGCCATAAACCACGAAGACACGAAGGCTCGAAGGCAGCAGATGGCGGGGTAAAGGCCCCATGCCTTTTTGCCCCTTCGTGTCTTCGTGCCTTCGTGGTGATTCCTTCTTCGAACAACGGCTTCACTTTTCCGCTTTTCCCGGCAAGGCTTCGCTCGCACTCTCCTCCCCCTCATGGACCTGAAAAGCTATCTCACCTCCCGCACCAAGCTGATCGACCGCGCCCTCGATCGTTTTCTGCCGCGGGCCACGGTGAAACCGGGCACGATTCACAAGGCGATGCGCTACAGCCTTTTTGCCGGTGGCAAGCGCCTGCGTCCCGCGCTCACTCTCGCCGCCGCCGAAGCGTGCGGCGGGGACATGGAGGGCGCCATGCCTGCAGCCTGCGCCGTGGAATGCATCCACACCTACTCGCTCATTCACGATGACCTCCCGTGCATGGACGACGACGATCTCCGCCGCGGCCGCCCTACTTCGCACAAGGTTTTCGGCGAAGGTGTCGCCGTGCTGGCCGGGGATGCGCTGCTGACCATCGCTTTCGAGATTCTTGCCCAAGCAGCAGAAACCTCGCGTTACAAAATGCCGGCGCTCATTCGCGAGCTCGCCGGCGCATCCGGCAGCCAGTGGCTCATCGGCGGCCAGGTCGCCGATCTCGAGGGCGAGGGTAAAAAGATCAGCGGCGCGGAGCTGAAATACATTCATCGCTGCAAGACAGCTGCGCTGCTCACCGCCAGCATCCGCCTCGGCGCGATGAGTGCCAATGCCACCCCGGCGCGCTTGAAAAACCTCACCGATTTCGGCCAGTCGCTCGGCCTCGCCTTCCAGGTCATCGACGATATCCTCGATGTGACGCAGACCACCGAGAAGCTGGGAAAGACCGCAGGCAAGGACGTAGCTGCTACGAAGGCCACCTATCCCGCCATCTTCGGCTTGGAACGTTCCCGAGAGGAAGCCCACCGCCTCACCCTCGCCGCTCACACCGCCCTCAAGCCCTTCGGCAAGAACGGCGCCACCCTGCGCGCCTTCGCGGATTACCTGCTCGTGCGGGATTACTAAAGGGCGAAAGGCGAAGGGCGGAAGGATGACGTCCTGCAGCGGACCTTTCGCCTTTATCCCTTCGCCCTTCGCCTCTCCGGTACAAGCAGGAGGGCGGGCTTCGACCGGGCGGCGATTCACTGATCGCCATCGCCCGGCAGAAGGCCCGCCCTCCCGGAACCACCAACAAAGAATGTCTGGCGCTCGCTTAGTAGTTGATGGTCGGGCTCGTGCGCGAACCATGGCGCTGCGGGTCGACGCTCAGCGCGTAATAGATGCGCTCCGCCGCGTTCTTGTAATCGAAGTTCTCGGGGTTGCCGAGACCCGGCGCGTAAGTGCTGCCAACTGGACCCCAGCTGCCGCCAGAGACGTCAAATTCGTAAATCACCTTGCCGGAGCCGCCCTTGCTCAAATCCTTGTCGCTCTCGACATAGTGGCGGCCGCTCACGTCCGTGATGCGCACATGGACGACAACATGTGAATCTCCCGCGCCAAAGATGCCGGCGGGCGAACCACGCAAAGTCTGACTGCCAGCGTGGGCGCTATCGATCGTGCTCTCCACGAGCCAGCCCGTAGCCGGCGCCTCGTCGTCTGCCAACACCATGGCCGGCGCCATCTTTTCCATTTCCTCCTTCAGAGCCTTGGAGAAAGCGACAGGGGCCAGCGAGCGGCGGATCGGGTGTTCGCCGACGCTATCGCCGTGGTGGCCCTTGAATGGCGCCTCTTGCGCGATGTAGGAGCGGATGTAGATCGCCTTGGGGCTATGAGCGCCGCTGGCGATATCGGTGTGGGTGACTTTGGCTCCGGCGCAGCCGGTAACGACGCACGCGGTGCCAAGAGCAAGGAGGGTGTTTTTCATAAGTTGGCGAAGGATTCCACAGAGGCCGATGCATAATCCGTGCCCAGCACAGGACCTCTCTGTGCAACCACCGGGAAGAATGTGGAGGGAGGGCGCATATCCGCCGGGTAAAGAACGGAGTGAAGCTACCACCAGAACACAAAGACACGAAAGGCATTTGCGGCGGCCCTACGAGGGAAATTCACCGAGATTCCTCCTCAGGTCCGCCCCTCCCGTCTTCGTAATTCTCCCCTTTCCCCGACCGCTCCCGGCTATTGTCCGGGCAACGAAATCCCTCGGATCTTTTTGAAAAGGGAAACGGCGTAGGTGTCCGTCATGCCCGAGACGAAATCGATCATTCGCAAGAGTCGCTGATAAGGATTGGTATCCGGTTCGCGGCCGGGGCCGACCGATTGCTCGGGCACCAGCTTCAGCAATTTGCGGCTGCGCGGGCTGGCGTGTTTCATCCCCCGACGCGCCACATCGCTCACGGCCGTCACGAAATCATCCAGCAACCCGCCGAGCACGGAAAAGCCGGCGGCCTCGATCTCCACGCCACGGGTGGTCGAGTAAATCGTCTCCACCGAGCGGCGCTTGATCGTCTCCAACTCTTCGCCCGCGGCAATGTGATCGATGAGCGGTGCGTCGAAATCGCCGGCCATGATGGCGTCCTCCTTTTCGAGAAAGAAGGCAGCCGTCTGCTGCACGGCGGCGCCGATCGCGATGGCCCGGAGAAACTCGATGCGCTCTTTGGCTTCCCGCATGGTCTCGGATTTCTCGCGCAGGGAGGAATCGCCGATCACGCTCAGGAAACGGTCGCGCACTTCCTCATACGTGAGGAAGCCGAGCCGGAAACCGTCTTCGAAATCGACCAGCCGGTAGCAAATGTCATCCGCGGCCTCCACGAGGAACGCGAGAGGGTGCCGCGCCCACCACGAGTGCAGCGGCGTGCGACGGATCAATCCGCAGCGGGCGGCTGCCTCGGCGAAGAACTCACGCTCGCTCTGGAAGAAGCCGAATTTCTTCGTGCTCGCGCCTTCGTGAATGCGCGCCTTGTCCGGCACGAGGGACTCGATGGGATATTTCGTAAAGGCGCCGAGAGTGGCGCACGTGAGCCGCAGGCCGGGATTGTCCGGCATTTGCAAGCGAGTGATGAGCCGGAAGCCCTGCGCATTGCCCTCGAAGCGCGCCAGGTCCTCCTGCTCGTTCTTCTTCAGCATAGTGCGGGCATCCTGCGCGACCTTGGACGTCTCAAACCACACGCGGATCGCATCCTCGCCCGAGTGGCCGAAGGGTGGATTGCCGAGATCGTGCGCCAGCGCCGCGGCGGAGACGACCGCTCCGAAGTCCGACGCATGCATGTCGGGCAGTTCGCCACGCTCGCAGATCGCCGTGCCCACGATGGTTCCCAGCGAACGCGCCACGCTCGCTACCTCGAGGCTGTGCGTGAGGCGCGTGCGCACGTAGTCGTTGTCCGCCAGCGGGAAGACCTGTGTCTTGTCCTGCAAGCGCCGGAAGGCGGAGGAAAAGATGATGCGATCCGAATCGCGCTGAAAGGGAGAGCGCTGTGGCTCGGCTCCGGCAGGTCGGCTGCTGCCGAGTCGGTCGGCGCAGAGGAGCTTGGGCCATTGCATCATTGTCATGTTTTTTTGGTCGCGGCGCGCTGGAGGAAAAGTTGGAAGAGGATTTCAATCAGCAGCATGGCCACCGCGGCGAGCACGAACCAATGGAAAACCGGTTTACCGAGGATGAGGTTCTCGAAATCCTCGTGCCCTTGCACGAAGAAACCCTGTTGCCCTTTCTCGCTCAACTGATCCGGCAGCAGTGAGCGGTCGATCGGGCGCAGGTCGCTTTCGTCCGCCGGAGGGTTCACCGCGTAGGCGTGCAGCAGCTTCGTCCCGCGCATGGTGTAAAAGCCCAGTTCATCCGGCGTGAAGGCGATGCCCACGCGCTCCCCGAGCGCCTCGGTCTTCACCTCCAGCGTCTCGCCGGTCGGCTTGCGCAGAGGCACCGCGGCCAGTTCGCTCTTCCACACTTCGTCTGTGACGGGTTCGCCGACCTGGGTGGAGACAGGCAGCGGCTCGTCGCTCGTCAGGTTCTTCACGATCTCCTGCATCCACGCGGGGAAGATGCGCTGCCGGGCGAGATTGCTGGAGAATTCGCTGACGGAAAAATTGAGGAACAGTATGGTGCCGAGACCGTGATTGAGGCTGGCCATGGCGGGCGTGTCGTCCGAGTAGGTCAGCAACACATTGCCCGTGCCGGTCGCGGCGGCGTCGTAGATATCGTAGAACTCGAGCAGCGCGAGGTTCTGCCGATTTGCCCCGCGAAAGAGCCGCAGGTAGCGCGATTTGAAATCGCCGCGGATGATCTGCTGCGCGCCGGTGGCCACGTTCTTCGCAACGCGCCGCGAGCCGAGCTTGAGCGGCAGCGGGGCCGCCATGGCGCGCTCCAGGCCGGCGAGGTTGGCCTGGTCGTTGTCGCCATCGAGGAAATAGGTGATGCCGCCGCCGTGAAAGGCGAATTCCGCGATCAGCTTGCAGGTGGCTTCATTGAGCGGGCCGGTGTGGGTGAAGAAAATTTTCCGCACCGTGGCTAGCTTCGCACTGGTGATGCCCGCCGCGGTGGCCTGCTCCGGCAGGAGCGAGCCGGACTGGTCTTCATAGGGATTCAACGCGGTCTTGAGAAAGAGTACCGCGTCGCGTTTCGGGTCCGGCGCATCCGAGACGATGAGGATGCCTTCCTTTTCCATCACCGGGATGGTGAGGAAATAGCGGTCGTCCAGCGCGAGATCGTCCGGCGTGATGCTGATCTCGCACTGGTGCAATCCGGGTCCGCCGGGCGGCACGGGCAGGGTGACCTTCGCCGTGCTCCAGGGAGCGACGGACACTTCCTTTTCAAAACTGGTGTGCCCATCGAGCACCACTTTCAGCGGCTCCTGCATCGACTGGTCGCGGAAATTGCCCACCTCGACTTCCAGCGTCACGGTATCGCCCGCGAGCACCTGCGCCTGGCTGAGAGTCGCGCCGAGAATGGCGCGGTTGTCCGGGTGCGGCGGCGCGCAATCGACAAAAAAAAGCCGGGCCGACGGCGGCAGCGCGGTGAAGTCGACGTTCGCCCAGTTTCGCCGCTGGAAGTCCGATAGATAGTAGATCTCCGGGCGGTTGCTATTCTGCGCGAGCAGGCGGGCGGCCACCGCATTCGCCTGGCTGAAATCCGCGCGGGTGAAGCCCGGCTTGATCGCCCCAAGGAAATGCTTGGCCTCGGCATGATTGCGCGAGAGCTCAAAAAAGCACGACTGTGGCACCTGCCCGGCGGTGATGATGTTCACGCTGTCTTCGGTACCAAGCGTGGCGAGAATTTTGTCCGCCTCATTCTCGGCGCGCTGGCGGCTGCTCAATCCCCCGCCCTTGTGCTCCATGCTCAGCGAGTGATCGATGACGATGAGCACCGCACGCGGCGCCTTTTGATCGGACTTCGAATTGAAGCGCTGCAACAGCGGTTTCAGGAACGCCAGCAGCAGGAGCACGAGGAAAGCGGTGCGCAGCAGCATCAGCAGCAGATGCCGCCAGCGGAAGATGCGCGACCGCTGGGCGATGGTCTCGCGGATGTGCTTTACCGACGAAAACTCGAAGAGCCGAGGAAAGCGCAGATTCAGGAGATGAATGATCAGCGGCAGCAGCGCCAGCAGGATGAGCCCGGGGAGCAAGGCGGCGTTTAGGAAACTCATGAGGGCAAAAGACAGAACATCCAACATCCAACACCCAACATCGAACATCCAATGGCCCGCCACTCTCCCAGTTCACGCTTGGCATCGCATCCTTCATTGGATGTTGGGTGTTTCTCCTTCATCGACTCATCGCCCCTTCCCGCGGAAGCCAAGGTACGCCTCGATCGCATCCAGATACGGCCGCTGTGTATCTACGAGGCGGTGCTGGATCTGGCGCATGTCCGCTTCCTTGGCGAAGGCATCGATGTGCTTCTTGATGTGCGCCTGGTAATTCGCCCGGATTTCCTCAGGGTCCACCTGCACTGTCTCCGCGGTCTCCAGGTCCACGAATTTCGCTGCATTGAACGACGGCAGGTTCAATTCATCGGGGTCGACCACCTGCAGCAGCAAGATTTCGAATTTCCGATGCACGAACTGCGCGAGGGCATCGAAGAGCGCGTCGGTGTCGTCGAGAAAATCGGAGAGGATCACGATACGGCCGCGCTTCTTGAAAAGTGCGCTGCACTCGTGGACCGCGCCGGCGATGCCGGTGGTGAGCGCCGGGCGCACCCGCTCGAGCTCGGTGACGATGCGATGCAAGTGCCGGCGCGTGCCGCCGGGCGCGAAGAACTGCGTGACCTTTTGCGCAAAGAGCACGAGCGAGGCTTTGTCGCTCTGCGACATCGTGAGATAGGAGAGCGCCGCGGCAATCTTCGCAGCGAGGAAGAATTTCGACTGCCGTTTTTCACCGGCGTAACGCATCGAGCCGCTCGTATCGAGCATGAGGTAAACGGTCATGTCCGTCTCCTCCTCGAATTGGCGCAGATACAGCCGCCGCGTGCGACCGTAGACCCGCCAGTCGAGCCGGGCCAGTTCGTCGCCCGGCGCGTATTCCTTGTAATCGGCAAACTCCGCTGCCGAGCCGCGATAGGGCGACTTGTGCTTGCCGGCGAAATAGCCCTCCACCACGGCCTTGGCGGAGACGAGCAGGTTCTCGAATCGCTCGAGCTCCTGCAGATTGAGCAACAGCGGCGGCGGCCCCTGCTGCCGGCCGCGATTGCGCAACTGCAGCAGACTCGCCGCAGCCGCGCTGACACCCGACTGTTTCGGCAGCGGGGGCGGCGGAGGCGGAGGCGACGACATCGTCAGCGAAAAGGATGAATGCTAGTAGCTCTTCTCCTGCACCTGCGCGAGCAGCTCGTTGATGATGTCGCGCGATTTCTTGCCCGCGCCAGTCGCGCGGTAATTGGTGATCACGCGATGCTGCAGGACAGGCAGCGCTACTTCGCGCACGTCTGACGTTTCCGCGGCGATCTTGCCGCCGAGCAGCGCGAGCGCCTTGGCGCCGAGGATGAGATACTGCGAGGCACGCGGCCCGGCGCCCCACTCGACGAATTCGCGTGTGATCTGCGGCGCCTGTGCATTGCTGGGGCGCGTGGCGGCGGCCAGGCGGACGGCGTAGTCGATCACGTGATCGCTCACCGGCGCGGCGAGGACGAGCTGTTGGGCGGCGAGGATCTGCTCGAGCGTGACGACCGCGGCAAGCTGCTCGGCCATGCGCAAGGTGGTGCGTCGGACGATCTCCACTTCTTCATCATGGGCCGGGTAGTCGAGGTGCAGCGAAAACATGAAGCGGTCGAGCTGCGCCTCGGGGAGCGGATAGGTGCCTTCCTGCTCGATGGGGTTTTGCGTGGCCACGACGAGGAAGGGATCCGGCAATGCACGCGAGGCACCGGCGACGGTCACCTTGTGCTCCTGCATGGCCTCTAGCAGCGCGGACTGGGTCTTGGGTGGCGTGCGGTTCACTTCGTCGGCCAGCAGCAGGTTGGCGAAGATCGGGCCGGCGAAATATTCGAACTCCAGCTTGTGCTCACGTTCCTGCAGGAGCTCCGAGCCGATGATGTCGCTCGGCATGAGATCGGGTGTGAACTGGATGCGCTTGAAGCTCAGCGTGAGCGTCTCGGCGAGGCTGCGCACGAGCAGGGTCTTGGCCAGTCCCGGCACGCCGACGAGCAGGCAGTGTCCGCGTGAAAAAAGGCTGACCAGCAGCAGGCGGATGATCCCCTCCTGGCCTACCATGATCTTGCCTAGTTCCGCGGTGATACGCGCGTAAACATCCTTCACAGCCTGCGGGGAAATGTCGGTCATAAGCGGGGCGTCTAAGATACTCCTGCGCCGCGGACGCTAGCCGAGCGCACATCGCTTGCCAATGGCTGTTTGGGTCGGCAGATCTCTTCTATCGCGTCTTCGCCTTCTCCATGAAGGCCACCAAGCGCGCCACTTCAGCTTTCGCCCGACCCGTCAGCGGCTCGGGGAAGTGCGACCACATATCGAGCATCTGCGTCCGTTCGTCCGCGGAGACCGGGCCGAGGCGCACGAATATCGAGCGGGTCAGTTGCAGTGCGGCGAGTTGCTGGGGCTCGCTCATCTGCTCGATGCCCAGCGTGGTGATCTGCTCGCACAAGTGCGGGGACAACGTCGCGACCTGCCCGGGCGGGCATGCTTCAATGAGCGCACGCAACGCCTCCAGCGAGGCCCACGGCTTTTTCTCATCGAGAGCCCGCTGTTTCCACGTATCGAAGGGCTGCGCCTCCACGGCCAGGCGCGCCACTTCCCGCACGCCACAATCGGTGGAATCCAGATACGGCCACGCCACGTCGAGCGCCTTCGGATCGACCCGCCCTTGAAACGCCGCGAGCTTTTGCTGCACCGCCTTGGCTGCCTCATTCACGGCGCCCATGGCAGGGCATACGTAAAGCGCCGTAAGGCCAATTAGGAGGAAACGGGAAACTGCGCGCAAATTCCTGTTCATCGCCTTCATCCTGTCTAAAAAGAGCGCTCCCTGCCATGACCAAATCCGAAATCATCCAGCGCCTCATCGATCCCGGTATCATCGCGATCATCCGCGCCGATTCCTCGGAGCAATTGGTCGAAGCCGCAGCTGCTCTGGTGGAAGGCGGAGTGTCTGCCATGGAAGTAACGATGACCACGCCCAATGCGCTCGAAGTCGTGGCCGCGGTCGTTCACAAGTTTGGCAACGCCATCCTCATGGGCGTCGGGAGCGTCATCGATCCCAAGACCGTCTACTCCGCGGTATCAGCGGGTGCGGAGTTCATCGTGACTCCAGTGACGAAGCCCCAGGTCATCGCGGCGGCGAACGATCTCGAAAAGCCCATCGCGAGTGGCGCATTCACGCCCACGGAGTGCCTGCTGGCCCACGAGAGCGGCGCGGATTTCGTGAAGCTCTTTCCCGCCGACGTCGGCGGTCCGGCTTACATCAAAAGCATCCTCGCCCCGCTGCCGATGCTGCGCATCGTGCCCACTGGTGGCGTAACGCCCGAGACGGCCGCCGCCTTCCTCAAGGCCGGCAGCACCGCGCTCGGCGCCGGATCTTCGCTCGTGTCGAAGGAGATTTTGCAGAAGCGCGATTGGGCGGAATTGACGAAGCGGGCGCAGGCATTTGTCCAGGCAGTCCGCGCAGCGAGAAGCTGATTTTGCGGAAGCGTGACCTGGCGCGGTCACGGAAAATTTCTCGCCAACACCTCGACTTGGTGTATTATAGGCGGTGTTAGGTGCTGGATCGGAAATAAACGGGGCTTCCGAATCGCACCAATTTTCCCAAGTTAATTTTTATAAGCACTTCGCTGCTCTTTCAGGCCGAAGACGCTCTCCTTCATCAGTTCCGTCGCAGGTTGCGACTCGCACTTCTCAGGTTGGATTCAGCGGTTCGTCACAGCGGTGATTTGCGCCCCCAACCCCCATTTTTCAAATGAAACAAAACAAGAAACAAGCAGACCAAGGTGGTCTGAAAGAGCGCATCCGGCAGCTCCTCAGTAACCCAAACTATCGCCCACTCGACAAGGTCGAGCTCTCCAAAGCTCTCCGCTGGCCGAGTGACAAACGCGCCGAGTTGCGCGAAGTCCTGCGCGACCTCGAATCCGCCGGTGAAATCACCCGTATTCGCAAGGACCGCTACGTCCTCCCGCAGACGGCCGATCTCGTGACCGGCGTCCTGCAGGTCCACGCCGCCGGCAATGCCCACCTCCTGAGCGAGACGCCGGGCGTGAAGGATGTCTTCATCTCCGCGCCGAATCTCGGCACCGCCATGCACGGCGACAAAGTCGTGGCCCGCATCATGCACGAAGGCCGCGAGCAACGGGCCGGTGCGCGGGAAGCCCGCGTCACCAAGATCCTCGAGCGTGCCAACAGTACCATCGTCGGCACCCTGCAGTCGTCGAAGAATTTCTTCTACGTCATCCCCGATGACTCACGCTTGCAGCATAACATCTACGTGAAGACCACGCCGAAAGACGCCCGGGTGGGCGACAAGGTCGTGGTCACTTTCGAAGAGTGGGAATCGCGCCATGTGAATCCCGAAGGCGAGATCATCGAGGTGCTCGGGCCAGCCCACGCGCCGGGCGTGGACATGCTCTCGATCATTCGCAAATACGGGCTCCCGCTCACCTTCCCCGAGTCGGTCGAGCGCGAGGCGGACCGTATCTCCGAGACGGTCCATCCGGAGGAGATCGCGCGCCGCGAAGATTGCCGCGGGCAATTCATCGTCACCATCGACCCGGACGACGCGAAGGATTTCGACGACGCGATCCATGTCGAGCGGCTCGCTCGCGGGTGGCGTCTGGGCGTGCACATCGCCGATGTGTCGCACTACGTGCGGCCTGGGAATGCACTCGACAAGGAAGCGCGCAAGCGCGGCAACTCGACTTATCTCGCCGACCGCGTGATCCCGATGCTCCCCGAGCGCTTGAGCAATGGCATCTGCTCGCTCAAGCCCGGCGTCGAGCGGCTCACCTTCGCCGCGTTCATCGATTTCGATGAGCATGGCAAGATCCGCAAAGCGCGCTTCGCACGGAGCGTGATCAAGAGCGCCGCCCGTCTCACCTATCGGCAGGCGCTGGCCATTCTCGAGGACAAGCCGGTGCCCCCCACGCCGAACTACGAGCGTGGCGGCAAAGTGCATCTCGACTCGAAGCCCGTGCCGCTGAATGTGACGCCTGAACTGAGCGAGCGGGTGAAGCTCGCCTGGGAACTGGCTTCCATCTTGCGCAAGAATCGCTTCGCCGCCGGCTCGCTCGATCTCGATTTCCCCGAGGTGAAGGTGTGGCTCGACGACGAAGGCCGTGCCGTGCGCCTGGAGAAGATGGACAACGACATCTCCCACCAACTCGTCGAGGAATTCATGCTCGCGGCGAATGAAGTGGTGGCCAAGGAGCTGAAAGATCACAAGATCCCCGCGGTCTATCGCATCCACGAAGACCCGGATCCCGATCGTCTTAATGATTACCGCGAACTCGCTGCCAGCTACGGCTTCCGCGCGGGGGATCTCACCCAGCGCAAAGAACTGCAGCGCCTGCTCGCCGCCACCCGCGGCACGCCGGAGGAGTATGCGATGAAGCTCAACCTGCTGAAGAGCCTGAAGCGGGCGCGCTATACCACCGACCCGGTGGGCCACTACGGCCTGGCCAAGGTAAACTACACGCACTTCACGAGCCCGATTCGCCGCTATGCCGACTTGCTCGTCCATCGCGCACTGGCTCACGAGAATACGGGTGGCGTCGGTGCCTTGAGCGAAATCGCCGCGCACATCTCCACCACGGAGCGCACCTCGGCGGACGCGGAGCGGGACAGCACACAGCTCAAGAAGATGGAGTTCTTCCAGCGCCAGCTCGCTTCCCGCAAGCCGGAAGAAATGCGGGCGATCGTCGTGGACGTGCGCAGCTACGGTCTTGTCGTCGAGTTGCCGGATTGCCTCGTCACCGGACTCATCCACGTGAGCTCGCTGCCGGATGATTTCTATGAATTCGACAGCACACGTCTGAGCTTCGTCGGTCGGCGCACGCGCCGGTGTTACAAGATCGGCGACGTGCTGAAGGTAATCGTCTCTCGCGTGGATGCGTACAAGCGGCAGATCGATTTCGTGCCGGTAGGCTCACCCGCACCGACTACTGAAGTCGGTCCACGGCGCGCTGAGGTCCAAAGGCCCGGGCAAAAGGCCAACCGAGGGCCTCGCCCTGAGTTTGGCCGGAAGAAAGGATCGGCCCCGAGAAGGCGGAGAAAATGAACCCAGCTCAGGCTGCTGTTGGCCAATCGCGCTGGAGGGCACCGCTCCGTCGGTGCCTGTGAGCAAGCTTATCCTGTGGAAGCGACGGCGCGGTTGCCAGCGCCCGCCGGCGCTGCCCTTCGGGCTGCCTGCGGCAGGCTTTCTCGCTCCGCTCGATTCCCTCCAGAAACCGATCCTGGCAGTCGACCTACGCGACGAGCCGCAGATTCGGATTGATGTCCGAGGTCAGCGGCGAGCTTTCGCCGTGGGCGAGCTTCAGCGCGGCGACATAGCCGATCATCGCGGCGTTGTCCGTGCAGAGCGCTGGCGGAGCGACCAGCAGTTCCACGCCGCGGGCGGCACAGGCGGCGCGCATCTTTTCCCGCAAGCGTGAATTGCAACTGACACCGCCGCTCATGGCGACCACGCGCTGACGGCGGGCCCTGGCGGCACGCAACGTCTTGGCAACGAGCACGTCGACGACGGCTTCCTGAAACGAGGCGCAGACGTCGGGCAGGCTCACAGTCTCGAGCTTGGGCAGGAGATAGCGCACGGCGGTCTTCAGTCCGCTGAAGCTGAAATGGAAGTCATCCGTGTCGATCATGCTGCGCGGAAAGTCATGCCGCGCGGCGTCGCCTTCGCGGGCGAGCCGATCGACATTCGGTCCGCCGGGATATGGCAGGCCGAGCAGCTTGCCCACCTTGTCGAAAGCTTCCCCCGCAGCATCATCCTGCGTGTGACCGAGGAGCTGATAGCGGCCGAAGCTCTCGATCTCCACGAGCATCGTATGGCCACCACTCACGACGAGAGCGATGGCCGGCCGCACGCCTTCGGTCGTTCCGAAGAAGGGCGAAAGCAGATGCCCCTCCATGTGATTGATCGCGAGGTAGGGCTTGCGAAAGCCGATGGATAGAGCCTTCGACGCCGAAGTGCCGATCATGAGCGAGGTCGCCAACCCAGGGCCGCAAGTCGCGGCGAATGCGTCCACCTCCGAAAGCGCGATACCCGCCTTCTGCAGCGCCGCATCGATTGCCGGCTGCAGCATACGCAAGTGATTGCGCGAGGCGACTTCCGGCACCACGCCGCCGTACTGCGCATGCAACGCAATCTGCGAAGCGACTTCACTGGCGAGCAATTCCTGCCCGCGCAAGATCGCCACCGCCGTCTCGTCGCAGGATGTCTCAATCGCCAGGACCGACTTTACCGAAAAATCCGCCTCCACTTAGTTCGCCGCGGCCTTCTTCTGCGAGCCCGTCTTTTCCGCGTAGATCATCACGCCCTTGAGCGCATCCACCGCGCGTTCGAGCTGCGTGTCGCGGAAGTTGGCAAGTTCCTTGCGGTCGGTTTCCATGCCCGTTTCTTCGCGACGCTGCATCATGAGCAGGCGCTCCTGCTCCGCTGAGAGTGTCGCGCGAATCGTGGGCGCCACACCGTGCTCATGAATGACTGTATGGCTGGGCGTGTAATACTTGGCAGTGGTCAGGCGCATGGCCGAGCCATCCTGCAGCTGGATCACGCTCTGCACCGAACCTTTTCCAAAGGTCGTCTCACCGATGAGGATCGCGCGGTTCAAATCCTTGAGCGCACCGGCCACGATTTCCGAGCCGCTGGCACTGCCGCCATTGATGAGGATCGCGAGCGGGAAACGCGGACGCGGCTTCACGGTATCCGCCGTGCGATACTGCCGGCTCTGCGAAGCGACGCGACCTTCCGTGGAGACGACCAGCGTCTTGGGCGGCAGGAATTGCCCGCACACATCGACTGCGGAATTCAGCAGGCCGCCGGGGTTGTAACGCAGATCGAGGATGAACGCCTGCATGCCTTTCGCCTGGAGATCGTCCAGCTTCTTTCCGAGTTCCTCGGCCGTGGGCACGTTGAACTGCGTGACGCGCGCGTAGCCTACCTTGTAATCGCCAGCCAGCTCCGCGGGCAGGATCTTCGCTTCCTTCACGCTCGCCACCTTGATGTTCTCGCGGACGATGGCGAAATCTTTGATCTCCTTGGTAGCGGGGCGGAGAATGGTGAGCGTCACCTTCTGGCCGGGATCGCCGCGCAGCATGCCGATCGCTTCGTTCTGGTCCATCTTCTCGGTGGACTGTCCGTTGATCTTCACGATCTGATCGTTCGGCAACAAACCAGCCTTGAACCCCGGCGAATCTTCCATCGGAGTCACGATAACGATCGCCCCATCGCGCTGGGCCACCACGATCCCGAGACCGCCAAAGCGGCTGTTCGTATCATCCTGCATGCCCTTGAAATCTCTTGGCTCCATGAACTGTGAGTGCGGGTCGAGGTTGCCCAACATGCCGCGCATCGCCGCGTGAGTCAGATCCTCATAGGTCACCTTTTTCTCATCCACGTAATCCTGCCGAATGAGCTGCATGGCGCGGGCAAAGACCGCGATATTCGCATAGCCCGCGTCGTCCTTCTCCTGCGCGCCGATGGCTTGATAAACGCGCACGCCCACAATGACGTTAAACAGCACGAGAACAACGACGAGACTCTGCAAAAGCCGCTTTTTCATGGGCCTGAAGCTAGCACGGGTGCAGGCCTTGTCCACGTGAGAGAAGGGGTTCAAAGCAGCCTTGGGCGCCGCCACGTCGTCGCGCGCATGCAGACAGGCAGTTTATTGGTATGACTGAGACGGCGGCGCTGCAACTTCCGTCAAGTCAGAGCAGCGTAAAGCTCCGAAACCACGAGACGCACTTCCGCCACAGCTTCGCTGGCGATCTCTTCGTTGCCCGAATAGGTGCGCATCTCGCGATAGCGACTGCCTTCCGGATGGCGATAAACCTCAATCAAACGTTCTTGAGGCAGGACCACCCAGTATTCTGCAACCCCGGCTTCCGCATAAATCTCCGCCAAGGCCCGATCTGCGTCGGGACTACTTACCGCCACCTCTATTACCAGCGCTGCAGTTGTGGGGTGCGCGGTCAGGAAGTCACGTCGTTGACCCGCGACGACGGCCAAATCGGGTTCGGGTTCGGAATCGCGCAAGGTTAGCGGTTCCTCACGGCGGATACAAAATCCCGTCGGAATCCGCGGTGTAAGAAGATCCTGCAACAGGGAAGCGATGGTACCGTGAAGGGGGGACTTGCTCATTTTTTCGATGACGATCCCCCGGATCAACTCAGTGCGCTTGCCCTTCTCATTGAATTCCCCAAGCTGATGATACTCCCTGACGCTTAAGCGCGAGACACGCTGGCGAAAAGCCGGTTCATCAAGCACAGAAAGCATGTCCGATAGAACACCCCGACAAGGCCCCCGTCAACTCACTATCGAGCCCGGCTGGTCGTGCTTTATGCCGCGTCCTTGTCCTGCTTGCGGCGAATGAGCGGTGGCTTCTTGCCTTCGACGACGGCGCGATTGATCGTCACGTCGGCGATATCATCACGGCTCGGGACATCATACATGATGTCGAGCATGATGCGCTCGAGCATGCTGCGCAGGGCGCGGGCGCCGGTGCCCTTCTTGGCAGCCTCGGCGGCCAGGGCGCGCAGGGCGTCCTTGGTCACATTCAGGCTCACGCCTTCCATGGAGAGCAGCTTGGTGAACTGCTTGATCATGGCGTTCTTCGTGTCCGTGAGGATCATCACGAGCTCATCTTCCGAGAGCTGGTCGAGCGCGGTGATGACGGGCAGACGGCCGACGAACTCGGGAATCATGCCGAAGCTGAGCAGATCTTCCGGCTCGGTGAAGCGGATGGCCTCACTGGCGGGCACCTCGGCTTCCACGGCTTCGCTGGCGTTGACGCCGAAGCCGAGCACCTTCTTGCCCATGCGCTTCTGGATCATCTTCTCGAGGCCGACGAAGGCGCCGCCGCAGATGAAGAGGATCTTCTCAGTGGAAACCTGAATGTATTCCTGATGCGGGTGCTTGCGACCACCTTGGGGCGGCACGTTGCAGGTGGTGCCCTCGAGAATCTTGAGGAGCGCCTGCTGCACACCTTCACCGCTCACGTCGCGGGTGATGGAAACGTTGTCCGTCTTGCGGCCGATCTTGTCGATTTCGTCGATGTAAACGATGCCGATCTCGGCCCGCTTTACGTCGTAATCGGACGCCTGTAGGAGACGCAGGATGATATTCTCCACGTCTTCGCCGACGTAACCGGCCTCGGTCAGCGTCGTGGCATCCGCGATGCAGAACGGCACATCGATGATGCGCGCCAGCGTGCGGGCGAGCAGCGTCTTGCCGCTGCCGGTCGGGCCGATGAGGAGCACGTTGCTCTTCTCGATCTCGACTTCACCCAGCGGGTCCATCTGCTGCACGGAGTTGCCGGTACCGAGGGACTGATTGTGCAGGATGCGCTTGTAGTGGTTGTGCACCGCCACGGCGAGCGTCTTCTTGGCGCGGTCCTGGCCAATGACGAACTGATCGAGCTGCCGGCGAATTTCGATCGGCTTCGGCACCCGAAGCGTGGTCGAATTCTTTCGCGCGTCTTCGTTCAGCTCCTTGTCGAGGATGCCTTTGCAGACGTTGATGCAGGAATCGCAGATGTACACGCCTGGACCGGCAATGAGCTTACGCACCTCGGCGTGGCTCTTGCCGCAGAAGCTGCACATCGTGAGATTATTCGCGCGGGCCATGAATGTATCGGTGTGGAATTACGGGTTGACGTCCGGCAGTGGCGTGGCCGCAGCGGCTTCGACCACTGCATCCGGAATCTTGATTTCCTTGCGGGACTTCACGACTTCGTCGACCAAGCCGTAGGCCTTGGCCTCATCGGCCGACATGTAATAGTCGCGATCGGAATCGAGCTTCACCTGTTCATCTGTCTTGCCGGTGTGGACGGCGAGGATGTGGATGAGACGCTTCTTGAGCTTGAACATGAACTCGACCGTGCGCTCCACGTCGCTCGCGGTGCCTTGGGCGCCGCCGCTCACCTGGTGGATCATGATGTCGGAGTTCGGCAGCGCATAGCGCTTGCCGCGAGTGCCCGCCGCGAGGAGCACAGCGCCCATGCTGGCCGCCATACCGATGCAGTAGGTATTCACGTCGCAGGTCAGAAACTGCATCGTGTCATAAATCGCCAGACCAGAGGTCACGCTGCCACCAGGCGAGTTGATGTAAATGTTGATGTCTTTCTTGCCGTCATCCATCTGGAGGAAGAGCAGCTGGGCAATGACCGAGTTGGCCACGCCATCATCGATGGCGGTGCCGAGAAAGATAATGCGGTCCTTGAGCAGCCGCGAATAGATGTCGTAGCTACGCTCGCCACGGCCGGTCTGTTCGACGACGACGGGGACGTAATAGTTGCTCTGCGGCGCTACAATGCGGCGGTCGGGTTGGATGATCATAGAAGACTTTAGCTCTGCACCGGCGAATCCGCCACCGCAGGAATGGTCGAAACGCTAGCGTTGGCGGCAAGGAAATCAAGAACCTTGCTGGTCAGAACTTCTTCCAGGATCTGGTCGATGGCATTGCGCTCGTCGAGCTTCTTGATGAGCTTGTCGGGCTTCATGTCATAACGCGAGGCGAGGTAGGCGATGCGCTGGTCGAACTCCTGTTGCGTCGGCTTGATGTTCTCCGCTTCCGCGACCTTGAGCAGGATGAAGGTGCCCTTCAGGCGGTCGCGCGCATTCTGCGCCGCGCTGCCGAGGATTTCCTGCTCGTTCTGCTTGAGCACATCTTCACCCACGCCGCGGGCTTGGTTCTCACGCACGATGTCGGAGAGGATGCGACGCGTTTCCGTGCGGACCATGTCCACCGGGAGCTCGCACTCCACCTGCGACAGGAGTTGGCGCATGATCTCGTTGCGCTTGCTGGCCTCAACGTCGCTCTTCTTCTGGCGTTCGATTTCCTGCTTCGCCACGTCGCGCAGTTCGGCAAGCGTCTTGCCCTTCACGATGGTGTCGGCAAAGGCGTCGTCGAGCGCGGGGAGGACCTTCTCCTTGATGCCCTTGATGGTCACTTCGTACTGGATCTTCTGGCCCGGCAGGCCTTCGACCGGGAATTCGGCCGGCACTTCGATCTCGAAGGTGCGGGTCTCGTCCTTCTTCGCGCCGACGAGCGCCTCGGAGAAGCCCGGGAAGAACGCCTCGTGAACCATGTGGATCCAGAAATCGGTATTGCCCGAGAGCGGTGCGCCAGCCTTCGGGAACTTCTCGCTCACTGGGGCACCATCAATGGTGCCGCGGTAATCGATGACCACGAAATCTTCCATCTTCACGCCGCGATCTTCGGTCACGTCGACGAAATCGGCAGCCTGCTCACGCAGTTCGTTGAGGGACTGGTCCACTTCCTCATCGGTCACGTCGGTCGACTTGAGCGGGACGACGAGGCCTTTGTAGACGGGAATCTGAAAGTCGGGACGGGTCACCAGCGTGGCGGTGAACTTCATCGTCTTGTCGTCGGCGATCTCCACGTCCTCGACCTGCGAGAGCGAAATGACCTTCAGGCCTTTTTCCTGGATGGCCTCCTTGCAAGCCTCGGAGAGAAGCTTCTTCTCGAGCTCCTCACGGATTTCCTTCGAAAACTTTTTCTCAATGATCGCCTTGGGCGCCTTGCCCGCACGATAGCCGGGGATGCGGGCCATCTTCGTGTAGGTGCCGGACACTTCGTTCCAAACCTTGGAGACTTTATCGGGTTCGACCTCGACTTTGAGGGTGGTAATACAGTTGGGCAGGTTTTCGACGACGACGTTCATAAGGCTTCTTTGGCTGGATTGGGAAAAGGGGCGGGAAAGATAGCGGCTGACAGCGAAATGCAAAGAGCGAATTCCGAGCGGCCTCAAAAATCGCGTCTGACAGGGTGCAAAGCCGAAAATTTCGAAGGCTTAAATCGCGGCGCGATTAAAAACTCACGCCGCCCGCCTTCGCGGCCGCGTCCGTAGACTCTCCCCGGGGCCCGCCTCTCCCCACTATTACTTCGGCATCCCGGTAATCTTCCCATGCAGTTCAATCGTCAGGGCTTCGATGCGATGGCTGAGCTTGCTCGTCAGTTCGGTGAGCTTGGTGTTTTGGTCCAGCAACTCGGAGAGCTTCTGCATGTGTTCCGCCGCGAGTTCCTGGCGTTGCGCAGCGGCGACGGCCAAATCTTCGCGGTGCTTGGCGTCCGCGTCGGCGTGGGCCTTGTCGCGATCCGCCTGGCGGGTCTGCGCCAGCAGGATGAGCGGCGCCGCGTAGGCGGACTGGAGACTGAACGCGAGGTTCAGGAGGATGAAAGGATAGACGTCGAAATTCGTCACCCCCGTGATGTTCAGGACGATCCACACGAGCACCGCCACGGTTTGCACCACGAGAAATACAGGGGTCCCGAAAAAGCGTGCGAAAGCCTCCGCTTTCAAGGCAAACCAGTCATTGCCGAAAGTGGAGTGCAGGTGCAAATGCGGGATATGGAACCGGAAATGATGATGATGACGCTCGGGAGATTTCGGCTCGGTGGCGGAAGGAGTAGTGGGCTCAGCAGCGGGTAAGGTGTCCATTGGATTGCACTTGTAGCGCGAACCGCTACCCATCGCCTACGAAAATCTAACTCCCCCGAAATGGCCGAAGGCGCCATGCCCCCCCCTCCCTTGACTCAGCCGGCATTCTCCGTCTCCTCGTCGTGAGGCACGAAGACGGTGTTGTTGTTGGCATTGAAATCCATAATCCCGGCATAGCGGCCCCATGCGACCATGGTCTGGAGGATTTTCTCCGGGTTGTCGTAGGGCAGCGCAGTAGCGATGTCCTTGAGAATTTTGTCCGCGTCCACTTCGTCCTGCGTCTTTAGGTATTCGATGACGATATGAAAGAGGCGCAGCTTGTAGACTTGCTCGGTGAAGATTTTTTTCCGTCCTTCGCGATCGGCGGCGAGAAAGCGCCGGCCGAGCGTGGTGAGGCACACATCGTTTTTCGGAGTGTCGACGAGTTCCAGAATCTCCGCGGCCTTCACCAAGGCAATAGTTTCGCCGAATTCCTTCCCGATTTCATTCGAGATTTCGTAGATGTTCGTGAGGTCGGGCGAGTCGCGGACGATGCTCAGCAGGCCGAGGATCTGGCCGACGGGGACGCACGGAATCGCTTCCATGCGGGAGCGGGCGCGGGAGACAGGCCGGCCGGAAACGTGCGCCGGCTCGGGTGGATGATCGGGGAGCGCCAGCGTGGTGATGGTCTCGTGAATGGTGGCCACGAGCTGCTGGAACTCAGGGCTCTTCGCGTCGCGCGGATACGGCAGGTTGTTCTCCAGCACGAGGCCGAGCCGGCCAGGACGCGGGAAAAGGATGCAGATGCGCGTGGCCATCTCGACGGCTTCCTCGATGTTGTGCGTGACCATGAAGATGCTCTTCAGACCGGTGTCCTTGTTGTGCCACAGCGAGATCATCTCGTTGCGCAGGTTTTCGGCGGTGAGCACATCGAGGGCGCTGAAGGCCTCATCGAGGCAGAGAATCTTCGGCTCCGAAACGAGAGCGCGCGCGATACCCACACGCTGGCGCATGCCGCCGGATATCTCGCGCGGGTAGGCGGCGTGATAATTCGAAAGCCCGATGATATCGATCGCCTTCTCCACCGCCGCGTCCTTCTCCGCACGGCTCATGCGTTTGGACATCAGGCCAACCGCCACGTTTTGCTCCACGGTGAGCCACGGGTAGAGCGCGAAGGTCTGGAAGACGATGGATGCGTGGGGATTGATGCCCACCAGCGGCTGACCGTAGCAGAGCACGCGGCCCGTCGTGGGCTGCGCGAGGCCGGTGAGGCAGCGCAGGATGGTGGATTTACCGGAGCCGGATTGCCCGAGCAGGGCGAGCAGTTCGCCCTCGTGCACGGCGAGATCGATTTCATCGAGCACCTTGAGTTCGTGCGACCCGCGCACGGGAAACGACTTGGTAATGTGACAGAGCTCGGCGATCACCGGACGCCCGGCGATATCGGATCCGACGGCGGATTCTGTGGGCTGGATCATTGCGTTTTTAATCTAGGCGGAAGCGTTGCTCGGCAAGGGCGTAGAGCCGGCGCCAGAGGAGCTTGTTCATCACGACGACGAAGATGGACATGACGGCGATGCTGCAGATGATGAGCGGCGTATCACCGCGCTGCGTGACATCGGCAATAAAGGCGCCGAGGCCATCGGCCTTCAGCGTGGTATCGCCCCACGTGGCAAGTTCGGCCACGATGCTGGCATTCCACGCCCCACCGGCGGCCGTGCACGCACCGGTGACCCAGAAGGGGAAGATGGCCGGGAGAATCAAGGTGCGCCAGAGCGGCCAGCCGCGCAGGCCGTAGGTACGCGCGGCTTCCATGAGGTCATTGGGAATGGCCATCGCACCCGCAATCACATTAAAAAGAATGTACCACTGCGTGCCCATGGCGATGAGCAGGATGCTACCCCAATTCATCCCGATGTGGTGCGCGACATAAAACCCAACGACAAAAGGAAACGTCATGTTCACCGGGAACGAGGCGGCGATTTGGGCGAGGGGTTGGGCGATGCGGGCGACGCGCGGCTGAAAGCCAATCCAGACACCGATGGGTGTCCAGATGAGTGTCGCGAAAATCGTCATCGCGAAGACACGGAGCATGGTGAGCAGGCCGAGCCAGGCGATGTCGCGCAGCGTCCCCGGCGAGACGTGTTGATGCACCGTGGCGATGCCTGCGAGGACGCCGCTGATCGCGTAGTAGCCGACCCACAGCCCGAGGAGAATCCCGACGCCGCGGAAGACGATGGCGCCGACGGTCGGGCGGCCTTGCTTCGCGGGTTTACTCCCCGCGGTGAAGCGCAGGGTGAGATTGCGGAACCAATCGCGAAAAGGCTGCGCCAGCTTTTCCTCAAACCATGTGAAGACGTACGCGCCGCGCAGCAGATCGTAGAGCCAGGAGGTGGGGGGATCGCTGGACTCGGTCAGCTCGATCTTGAATTTATCTGCCCAGGCGAGGAGCGGACGCCAGACGAGCTGATCGCTCCCGAGGATGACGACCAGCATCGCAATGATCGCCCACATGGCCGCGTGATTGTCCCCGCGTTCCACCGCCGAAGCCATGTAGGAACCGAGGCCGGGAAGCTTGATGTTTTTGTTCATCACGCTGATCGCCTCGCTCTGCGCCACGAAGAACCAGCCGCCGCCGAATGACATCATCGAATTCCAGATGAGGCTGTGCATGGATGCCGGGACCTCGACGGTGGTGAAGCGCTGCCAGCGATTGAGGCCGTAGGTGGATGCGGCCTCTTGCATGTCCGTGGGAATGGTGACCAGCGAATGGTAAAAGCCGAAGGTCATGTTCCAGACCTGCCCGGTGAAGATGGCGAAGATGCTGGCACACTCCACCCCCATGAGACTCCCGGGAAAGAGCGCCATGAATCCCGTCACGGTGACCGACAGAAAGCCGAGCACCGGCACCGACTGGAGGACATCGAGCGCCGGGAGGATGACGGAACGGGCGGCACGACTTTTCGCCGCGGCGTAACCGACGGCAAAGGTAAAGAGCAGCGAGCAAGCAAAGGCGATCCACATCCGCAGCAAGGTCCGCCCTGCGTAATAGGGAATGTTCCAGACGCCGACATCCAGCGGAGGGGCGGCGCCTTCATCGAAGTGAACGATCATCCCGCGGCCAAAATGCAGCACGCTCCAGCACAGGCCGAACAAACCGAGCAGCACCAGCAAATCGACCCAACTAAAAACTCCCTTCCCTTTTGTAGCCGTGAGTGCAGCAGTCTTGGATTTCATCTCAGACGGAAATTGTCCGGGGAACATTTCAGCCCGCCCGAGTGAAGGCAATCGAAATGTAGTGTTTCTCGCTACTTACTTGGTAATTTACAGCGCTACAGATAAATCAGCCGCATGTGGTCACATGTCTTCCATGCCAGACTTAACTGACAGGACGCAAGGAACGTCCCCGCCAGAGGACGAAGATGACCGGATAGAGGAGCAGTTCGAGGATGGCGCTGGTGATGACGCCCCCGATCATGGGCGCGGCGATGCGTTTCATCACATCCGCGCCGGCTTGCGTGGTAGGCGACCACATGATCGGCAGCAGGCCGAAGAGGATCGCGCAGACGGTCATGATCTTTGGGCGGATGCGTTGCACGGCGCCTTCCTTCACGGCGGCGTGCAGGTCGCCCATGGAATTCAGGCCGCCGGCGGCGCGATACTTTTCCCATGCCTGATCGAGATAGAGCAGCATGATGACGCCCGTTTCCGCATCGAGGCCGGCCAGTGCGATGAGGCCCACCCAGACTGCGACGCTCATGTTGTAGCCCAGCAGGTAGAGCGTCCAAAATGCGCCGATCAGTGAGAATGGGACGGCGAGCAGCACGATGAGGGTCTTCGTGGTCGACCCGGTATTCATATAGATGAGCACGAAGATGATGAGCAGCGTGAAGGGCACGACGATCTTGAGTCGGGCTTCCGCCGCCTTGAGATACTCGAATTGCCCCGCCCACTGGATGTAACAGCCAGGCGGAAGCTTCACCCGCTCCTGGATGCGCTGCCCGGCGGCGCGCACGTAGCCATCGATATCGCTGCTCGTGATATCCACGAAGACGAAGCCGACGAGCTGGCCGTTTTCGTTGCGGATGGAAGGCGGGCCGGTCTGGTACTGGATATCGGCGAGGAGCGAGAGGGGGATGTGCGTGCCCCCGGAAGGACGCGGGGAGTTCGCCGCGTCGCCGCTTCCCCGTGTCCCCGCATCGCTGCTCATCGCGGGCACCAGCACACGCTTGAGCGCATCGACATCGTCCCGGAAATCCCGCGCGTAGCGCACGCTGATAGGATAGCGCTCGCGGCCTTCCACTGTCGTCGCGATGGTCTTCCCGCCGATCGCCGTCTCGATGATGTCGTTCACATCACCCACTCGCAGGCCGTAGCGCGCCGCAGATTCGCGGTTCACCACGAAGTCGAGGAAGTAGCCGCCCGTCGTGCGCTCGGCGAAGACGCTGCGGGTGTTCGGGAAATCACTGAGTGCCTTTTCAATATCGACCGCACCTTGCTCGATCGACTTGAGATCCGGCCCGAAGACTTTCACACCGAGGATGGTGCGGAAGCCGGTGGTGAGCATCTCGGTGCGCGTCTGGATCGGCATCCAGAAGATATTCGCCATGCCGGGCGTCTTGATCTTTTCGTTCATCTCCGCGAGCAGCTTTTCCCAGGTCATGCCTGGCCGCCATTGGTCGTGCGGCTTGAGCGTCACTACGGTCTCGAACATGGACAACGGCGCGGGATCAGTCGGCGTTTCCGCCTGGCCCGCCTTGCCGAAGACACGCTCCACCTCGGGCACTTTCGCCAGCATGCGGTCCTGGATTTGCAGGATTTTCGTGGCCTCGGTGATGGACATCCCAGGCACCGCGGTGGGCATGTAGAGGATGGTACCCTCGTTGAGTGGCGGCATGAATTCCTTGCCGAGTTTCGAGTAGGGAAACCACGTGGCGACCAGCGCGACGACCGCCGCGCCCAGCGTGAGCCAGCGGTGGCGCAGCACGAAATTCACGAACGGCTGGTAAGCCCAAATGAGGAAACGGTTCAGCGGATTGCGCACCTCCGGGGTGATCTTCCCGCGAACAAGCAGCAGCATCAGCACCGGCACCAGCGTGATGCCCAAGACGGACGCAGAGAACATGGCGAAGGTCTTGGTGAAGGCCAGTGGCTTGAAGAGCCGCCCCTCCTGCCCGGTGAGTGAGAAGACCGGAATGAAGCTGACGGTGATGACAAGCAGCGAGAAGAAGAGCGGGCGTCCGACGGATTTGGCCGCAGCGATGATCACCGCCACGCGTTCACGTGAATCCGGATCGCGCCCGTGCTCATCGCGGAAATGCTCCAGCGCCTTGTGCGCATTCTCCACCATGATGATCGCTGCATCGACCATCGCGCCGATGGCGATGGCGATACCGCCGAGCGACATGATGTTCGACGTGAGGCCGAGACCAAACATCGGCAGGAATGAGAGGATGATCGCGATGGGCAGCGTGATGATGGCGACCAGCGCCGAGCGGACGTGCCAGAGGAAGACGATGCAGACCAGCGCGACAACGATGCTCTCCTCAATGAGCTTTTCCCGCAGGGTGTGGATCGCATTCAGGATCAATTCGCTGCGGTCATAGGTGGGCACGATACGCACGCCCTGGGGGAGAGAGGCCTGGACGTCCTTCAGCTTCTGCTTGATGCCTTCGATGACATTGAGCGCATTTTCGCCGTAACGCATGACGACGATGCCTCCCACGGTTTCGCCTTTGCCATCGAGTTCCGCGACACCGCGCCGGATATCCGCGCCCAGGTGCACGGTGCCGACATTCTTGATGTAAACCGGCGTGCCGTTCTCCATTTTGAGCACGATGTTTTCGATGTCCTCGACGCTCTTGATGTAGCCGCGTCCGCGCACGTAATACTCGGTCGTCGCCACCTCGAAGATTTTTCCACCGACATCGCCATTGCTGGCCTTGATGGCGCTCACCACATCGGCCAGCGGGATATTGTAGGCCACGAGCGAATTGGGATCGAGATCGACCTGATACTGCTTCACGAAACCGCCGACCGGCGCGACTTCGGCCACGCCCTTCACCGATTCCAACGCGTAGCGCAGGTGCCAGTCCTGCAGCGAACGCAGCTCGGCGAGGTTGTGCTTCCCGCTGTCGTCGACGAGTGCGTATTCGTAAACCCAGCCCACGCCTGTGGCGTCCGGGCCGATGACCGGATTCACGCCCTCAGGCAGCGAGCCGCGCACGGAATTCAGATACTCGAGCACGCGCGAGCGCGCCCAGTAGATGTCCGTGCCGTCTTCGAAGATCACATAAACAAACGACTTCCCAAACATCGATTCGCCCCGCACGAACTTCACCTTCGGCGCCGCGATGAAGCGGGTGGAAATCGGATAGGTAATCTGGTCCTCG
>JBGGMZ010000228.1:0-5480 GCA_041287745.1 Chthoniobacter sp.
CTGGTGATTGGGGGTTGGGCGGGGCTTTTTGTTCATCGGGGGGCTTGGGGGAACGGCAAATTGCAGATGAGAAATGGCAGATGGCGGATGGCGGATGGCGGATGGCGGATGGCGGATGCGGATGGCGGATGGGAAATGGCAGATCGCAAATAAGGGATCGCGGATGGCGGGTTGCTCTCTGCGGAAACCCTTACAGTTCCGGGGTGTTGCGGGCGGCTTGGGCTTCCGGGGTGTTGTAGAGAGGGTGGTCGGGCTTGAGGGTGCGGAGGAATTGCTGGCGGAAATTCGTGAACTTCTTTTTCGACTCGCGGGTTTTGCGTTCCTTTTCCGGGAGATGGCGCGGGCCTTCGAAGGGCAACTTCTTCAGTGACGTTTCCCAGCCCGTCAGCTGGCGGGCGCAGGATTCGGCGAGCTGGCGGATTTGCTCGAGGGGACGGGCGATGGGCTTGAGCTTGGGGCGGGCCTTGACGACGGCGATCATGGAACGGACTTCGCCGGCGGAGCCGCGGGCGATGGCGAGGAAGGAGAAGAGCTCAGCCTTCGTAGAGCGCTCGAAGCCTTCGGCGATATTGTTCGAGACAGAGAGGGCGGCGCGGTCGAGCTGGTTGCGGTAGCCAGGAGAGAGGAGGGGCGCGTGCGGGGTTTCGAAGAGGTCGAGGACGACGTTGTAGAGCTGGGCGGCGGCCTGCCAGACGGGGAGGTCTTCGAAACGTTCGTATTTGGCCATGGGTGGGATTCGGGATTTAGGATTTAGGATTTAGGAATTGAATGGGCGAATGGGCGAATGGGCGAATGGCGGCTGTCTGTGTTTCGTCGAGGAGATCGCTCCCGCTGGAGGGGATGCAGAATTGTTCTGGGGCGAGGGCTGGGAGGGCGCTGCGGAGAATTTTGCCATCTTTCATCTGCCATTTGCCATTCACAAGGAGGGTGAAGAGCGGGAAGAGGGGGAAAGCCGCCTGGAAAAAGGATTCGGTGAAAAATGATTTTCGGAGACATCCGATTGCCTGCCATTGCCGTGAAAGCTAGTATCCATGCGGGTTCGCGGGCGATCGCGGCGGGAATTCCGGGCGGTTTCTCTGAGGGCTCCCTTAAAATTTTTCAAAAAGTCTCTTGCACCATTTGGCGTTGTCCCTTAAACAAACCGTCCCTTTCGCGCTCTCTTGAGTCTCTACTCAACGCTCTCGCGGCTCCGGTTTCGACCGGTGGCTTCGCGACGTTGGGTGAAGCCAGAACGGAGCCAGTGGGAGGGGAAAAAGCGCGGTGCTGCAAAGCGTCGCTCGAGTCTACGCTGCAAGGCGCTGACAATAGACAATGCCGCAAGGCGCTGTCTGGTGTGTGTCGCAAGGCCCGCACCAAACCGCAGCAGAAGCCGCAAGGCCGATGCTCGATTCGCAGAAAAAACGCGAACGCGAAGAAAATAGCTTGCGCCCCAAGTGAAAACTCCTAGTGTCCGCGCTCCCCGCTCCCGGCGGATGCTGCAAGTAAGCCCGCCCCGGCGGGTTTTCTAGTCTCTACATTCCGACAAAAGGGAATGCGGAGACACTGCGGTGAAAGCCGCGAACGATGGTGACCGAAGGGTCACCGAACTGCAGACCAAACACAATTTTCCACAATGCCAACGATCAACCAGCTCGTCCGTAAAGGTCGCTCCAAAGTGACGGTGAAATCCAAGTCGCCGGCGCTGACCAATTGCCCGCAACGCCGTGGCGTATGCGTGCAAGTGATGACCCGCACTCCCAAGAAGCCGAACTCCGCGCTTCGTAAAGTGGCCAAGGTGCGTCTCACCAACGGACAAGAAGTGATCGCTTACATTCCCGGCGAAGGCCATAACCTCCAGGAGCACTCGATCGTTCTCGTTCGCGGTGGTCGTGTGAAGGATCTTCCTGGTGTCCGTTATCATATCGTCCGCGGCACACTCGACGCCCTCGGCGTTGATGGCCGTCGTCGCAGCCGTTCGAAATACGGTGCGAAGCGTCCGAAGCCCGGCGCCGAAGCCGCTGCCGCCGGCAAGGGCAAGAAGAAGTAGCAACCCACTTTAACCAACTCCGCTTACCATGTCTCGTCGTCGTCGCGTTATTCATAAGGAAGAGAAGCTGGATGGTCGTTACCACAGCCCAGTGGTTGCCCGCCTGATCAGCACGGTCATGCAGAGTGGCAAGAAGTCGCTCGCCGAGCGCATCGTCTATACGGCGATCGAAGAAACCCGCACGGGCACGGATATCGTGGACCCGCTCGAGGTTCTCCACAAGGCGATCGACAACGTGAAGCCTCGCCTCGAGGTGAAGAGCCGCCGCGTTGGTGGCGCCACCTACCAGGTGCCGATGGAAGTCCCGCCGGCCCGCCAGCTCGCTCTCGCGATGCGCTGGATCGTCTCGTATGCCCAGGGTCGTAAGAACGTCCCGCTCGTCAAGGCGCTCGCCTCGGAGTTGAAGGAAGCCGCCAACGGCCAGGGTAATGCGATCAAGAAGCGCGACGACACGCACAAGATGGCTCAGGCCAACCGCGCGTTCGCTCACTTCCGCTTTTAGTTTTCCCCAGTAACGACGCCCACCAACTGACACTGCCTATGTCGACCGCCGCTGCTGCTGCTCCAGCTACTGCTTCCCTGAATTCGCCGAACCGCCCGTACCCACTCGAGCGGACGCGCAACATCGGTATTGCCGCGCACATCGATGCGGGCAAGACCACGCTCACTGAGCGTATCCTTTTCTACACCGGCATGATCCACAAGATCGGTGAGGTGCACGAAGGCACGACCGTGACGGACTGGATGGAGCAGGAGCGTGAGCGCGGTATCACGATTACCTCGGCGGCGACGACGTGCTTCTGGCAGCAGCGCAAGGAAGAGGGTGTCTACAAGTCTTTCGAGGCCATCAAGATGCGGGTGAACATCATCGACACTCCCGGCCACGTGGACTTCACGGCCGAAGTGGAGCGCTCGCTGCGCGTGCTCGACGGTGCGATCGCCGTATTCTGCGGCGTAGCCGGTGTGCAGCCCCAGTCCGAGACGGTGTGGCGCCAGGCCACCAAGTATGGCGTTCCGCGTATCGCGTTCGTCAACAAGATGGACCGCACGGGTGCCAATTTTAACAACGCCATCAATGACATGCGCACGAAGCTTCGTGCGAATGCCTGGCCGATCCTCATCCCGATCGGCGCCGAAGATCAGTTGAAGGGCCAGTATGACGTCCTTAATAAAAAGGCGATCGTCTATATCGACGATAAGGAGATGGGTTCGAACTACAAGATCGAAGAGATCCCGGCCGAGGCGAAGGACATGGTCGACGCCGCTTACCTGGATCTCGTCGAGCAGATTTCTAATATCGACGACGAAATCGGCGAATTGGTTCTCGAGGAAAAGCCGGTCACCAAGGAAATCCTCAAGGCGGGCATCCGCCGCCAGACCATCGCGAACAAGTTCGTGCCGGTCGTCGGTGGTTCGGCCTTCAAGAACAAGGGCGTGCAGTATCTCGTCGATGCGGTCATCGACTACCTTCCGAGCCCGATCGACATTCCGCCCGCCAAGGGCCAGGATACGGATACCGGCGCGCCAATGGAAGCGGTCACGAACGACAACGGCACTTTCTGCTCGCTGGCCTTCAAGCTTTGGACCGACCCCTTCGTCGGCAAGCTCGTCTTTTTCCGGGTTTACTCCGGCAAAGTCACCAAAGGCGACACGATTTACAATCCGCGCACTAATAAGCGCGACCGGATCAGCCGCCTCATCCAGATCCAGGCCGACAAGCGCGAGGACATCGATACCATCTATTCGGGAGACATCGCGGCGATCGTGGGTATCAAGAACGTGACCACGGGCGACACGCTTTGCGACGAAGATCATCCGATCTTCCTCATCCCACCGTCCTTCCCTGACCCGGTTATCTCGATGTCGATCGAGCCGAAGACCAAGGTCGACCAGGAAAAGATGGGCATCGCTCTCCAGCGCCTCTCCGAAGAAGATCCGACCTTCCGCGTCTCCACGAACGAAGAGACCGGCCAGACGATCATCGCGGGCATGGGCGAGCTTCACCTCGAAATCATTCGCGATCGTATGCTTCGCGAGTTCAAGGTGGAAGCGAACTCCGGCAAGCCGCAGATCGCTTACCGTGAAACGATCACCAAAGCCGCCCACGGGGTCGGGCGCCTCGTCAAGCAATCCGGTGGTCGCGGTCAATACGGCCACGTCGAAGTGGACGTTCGTCCGGGCGAAAAGGGCACGGGACACGTGATCGAAAACAAGGTCGTCGGCGGCACCATTCCGAAAGACTACATCCCGGCGGTCAAAAAGGGCATTGAAGAAGCCGTGCTCAACGGCATCCTCGGTGGTTACCCCGTCATCGACGTCGAGATCGACATCGTCTTCGGCAGCTACCACGAAGTCGACTCGAACGAAATGGCCTTCAAAATGGCAGCCATCTTCGCGGTGAAAGACGCCTTCAAGAATGGCGGTTCGATCCTCCTCGAGCCGATCATGAAGGTCGAGAACAGTACCCCGGAAGAATATCAGGGCGACATCATGGGCGATCTCAACCGCCGCCGCGGTGTCATCAAGGGCATCGAAAACAAAGTCGGTCTCTCTATCGTCAACGCCGACGTTCCGCTCGCGGAAATGTTCGGTTACTCCACGGCCATCCGCTCGCTCTCGAAGGGCCGCTCCAGCTACTCCATGGAGCCCTCGCACTTCGAGCAGGTGCCGGAAAACGTCAAGAATGCCGTGCTCGACCAGAAGGCCAAGTAAGGCTGGGCCAACCCCTAACAATCTCAACTTAACCAACAACCACTTTACGCTATGACCGGACAACGTATTCGCATCCGACTCAAGGCCTTCGACTTCCGCATGCTCGACCAATCGTCGGCGGAAATCGTTGAGACCGCCAAGCGCACCGGCGCCAAGGTCGCGGGTCCCATTCCGCTGCCGACCCGGATCGAAAAATTCACCGTGAACCGGTCTCCGCACGTGGACAAGAAGTCCATGGACCAGTTCGAAGTCCGCACCCACAAGCGTCTGCTCGACATCATCGAGCCGACGGCCAAGACGGTGGACGAGCTCAAGAAGCTCAACCTGCCAGCTGGCGTGGACATCACCATCAAGATCTGACCCTTTCGCCCGACTAAGACATGAAGATTGGACTACTAGGTAAAAAGATCGGGATGACCCGCGTATATGACGACAAGGGCAAAGCCACGCCCGTGACCGTCATCGAAGCCGGGGACAATACCCTTCTGCAAACCAAGACCACCGACAAAGACGGCTACGCCGCAGTGCAGGTTGGTTTTGACAAGCAAAAAGAACAGCGCGTGACGCAACCGCTGCTCGGCCACTTCAAGAAGGCCGGTTCCGAGCCCAAGAAGCTCGTGAAAGAATTCCGTCTCCCGGACGGCACCAACCTTGAAGGCGCGCTCGACCTCAGCGTTTCCCAGTTCGCCGTCGGCGACGTGGTGGACGTGATCGGCCGCTCGAAGGGCAAGGGCTTCCAGGG
>JBGGMZ010000229.1:0-25260 GCA_041287745.1 Chthoniobacter sp.
CCGCGATCCACCCACGGTGCGGCGGAGTAATAGGGGAGATCGGATTGCGGTTGCCACGTCTTGCCGCCATCGGTGCTGCGCAGGATGTGGATGACGCTGTGCTCAGCCCGTCGCTCTTCGCTAAATTGCTCGCGTGGCACCACGGGCACGACGGCCACGAGAGCGCCATCGTCCAGCCGCGCCAAGCCCGGACCTTCCACATAATATTCCGGATCGGGATTGTGAAAGATGACGGTGTAATCCTGCGCCAGCGGCGTGGCGGCAGAAAGTACGAAGGAACCACTGGCAATCAGAACGGCGCTGAGTGCGATGTGGCGAAGAGTCCGGAGGATAACCATGGGGCTACTAACTCGATTCACCGGCGAAAGTTCGCGGCGCGTTGTGTCATACGCTCGTGTGTGCCCTTATCGACACCGACGTATCGACGAATAGCCGCGCTTAGTTGCGACGGTTGAGCTTGGACAGCAGGCGGAGGATTTCCATGTAGAGCCAGATGAGCGTGACCATGAGGCTGAAGGCCCCATACCACTCAAAATACTTTGGCACGCCCTGCTGGGCGCCGCTCTCGATGAAATCGAAATCGATGACGAGATTCAGCGCGGCGATGATGACCACCGCGACGCTGAAGAGGATTCCTACCGGTCCGGCGCCGAAGATGAGTGGAATCTGGATGTTAAAGAAGCCCAGCACGATCGAGACGAGATAGACGAGCGCAATGCCGCCGGTGGCCGCGAAGATGCCCCGCCGAAAGCCGGTGGTCGCGCGAATCAAGCCCATGGTGTAGGCGGCCAGCAGCGCGGCGAGCGTGCCAAAGGTGAGCATCACGGCCTGGACGACGATGCCCGGATAGCGCAGCTCGAACATCGAGGAAATGGCCCCGATAAAGAGCCCCTCGAGGATGGCATAAATCGGCGCCGTGACCGCTGCCCATTCCTTTTTAAAAACCGTGATCATGGCCATGATGAAACCGCCGAGCGCACCGACCGTGATCCAGAGGTTTATCGAGGCGCCGTGGTTTTTCCACGTGTAGGCCGCGGCGGCGGCGGTGAGCGCGAGGAGGATCGCCGTCTTGTTCACGGTGCCCTGGACGGTCATCGCTTCTCCGGGGGCTCCCACCCGGGTGGCTTCGGTAAAGGTGCTCTGCGAGAGGGTAGGATTTCCGGGCATAGTGCGGTGAAAGTAGCGGTGTTGCCCGCAGAAGGCGAGGAGTTCCGCGGTTCGAGGCGACCCCGTGGTCCGTCATTCTGGTCGGAACCATGAATTGAATCAGCCACGGATGGACACGGATGAAACACGGATTGAGCAATCCGGTGTCAAATCGAGATGGGCCGCGGTACCCACTTCAGGTCCGCGGACTACGCACACACGCCGCTTCTTATCCCGATCCGTGTTTCATCCGTGTCGATCCGTGGCTAAACTACATAGCTCCGGCTCAGGATAACCGCGACGACGGGGCCCTCAAACCATCGGCCAGATCGTCGACATGATCATCGTCAGCACGAGACCAGCCACGCCTTGCAAGGCCATCATTGGCGAGACGGTGCGCAGGGTCTGGTCTTCGCGCAGGCCGCTCAGGCGGGAGATGATCCAGAAACCGCCGTCGTTCATCCACGAAAAGGGCTTCGAGCCACAACCGATGGCGATGGCGAAATAGACCGGATTCACGTGCGCCTGGCCATGGTCGATGAAGGCCTTGGCGATGGGGGCGGCGGTCATCATCGCGACGGTGGCCGAGCCTTGTGCCGTGCGCACGAGCGTGGTGATGAGGAAGAGCACCGGCAGGGCGAAGGCCTGCGATCCGTGCAACATCGTGCCGAGATCATCGGAGATGCCGGTGTGGCGCAGGATGCCGCCGAAAGCGCCGCCCGCGCAGATGATGAGGAGCACCGTGGCGCCGGTGGAAAGCGCGTGGCCCACGGCCTTGT
Organism: Chthoniobacter sp.; assembly: GCA_041287745.1. Taxonomy (GTDB): domain Bacteria; phylum Verrucomicrobiota; class Verrucomicrobiia; order Chthoniobacterales; family Chthoniobacteraceae; genus Chthoniobacter. The sequence continues at coordinate 1,926 of JBGGMZ010000229.1, forward strand.
TGGTCGCGGCGCGATCCCGTTTCCACGCGAGCATGATGAGCGCGATCACCGCACCGAGGGTGAGGGCCATTTCCTTTTCGCCCAGGACACGGATCACCCCGGCAAACGCGCCGGGAGCGGGCTTGGGAGAATTGATCGTCGCAGAAAAAGCGATGAGGAAAATGGGCAGCGTGACGGGGATGAGCGAGAGCCAGAGCGGGGGCAGCGTGCGGTGCATCGCGTCTTCCACCACGGCGGCGTCCTCCGCGGGAACTTCCAGCGTGTGCCGCTTGTTCGACCACAAGGCGAAGGCGCTGCCGAAGAGCGCGGCGCCGAAGCCGATGAGGCACCCCATGCCCATCATGCGGGTGATGGGGACATCGAGCGCATTGGCCACGAAGAGTGGGCCGAGGCAAGGCGGCACCAAGGAGTGAGTGATCGTGCCACCTGCGACGGTGCACATGACGAGCAGCAGGTAGTTCTTCTTCGTCTGCCGGGCCACGGCCTTGGTCAGCGGCGATAGCAGGTAAAAGGTCGTCTCGAAAAAGACCGGAATGGTCAGAAAAAAAGAAGTGATGAAAAAGGCCCAGTGCGCACGGGCAGCCCCCATCACGCGGAGCAGTGCGGAGGCGATGGACTCTGCCGCACCGGATAGCAGCATCGCTTCCCCGAGGATCGAGGCCATGACGATGAGCAGGCCGAGATTGGTGCACGTGCGGCCAAATTCCTCCGCCACCCGCGCCGTCGCCGCCTTGTGTGGAAAGTCGGTAGCCGTCTTGGTGGAATAGTCGCCCTTCTTCAGCTGCTTCGCGGCGTAGTTTTGCAGCGCGGATTCCGGCGTGAGCAGCGCCACCGCAAAGGCGGCGAGCATGAGCGCGAGGAAAGCATGCAGCCGGAGTGTGAGGATGCCGCCGACCACAATGGCAATGCCGATGAGCAGCAAAAGCAGCGGACTCATGCGGGGTGGGAGGACTCGGGGGCAAACACGCTGCACAAGCAAGCGGAAGGAGAAGGCTGGCGCAACATCCAACATCCAACGTCCAACATCGAACACCCAACATCCCGTGGGATGCAGCGGCCGTGTCGCGCTTGCGTCATTGGATGTTCGATGTTGGGCGTTGGGTGTTGGATGTTCTGGCCGACTTTTTGGCAACAAGCGCGGCTTGGAACGGTTATACGCTGGCACCCCGATGAAACTCCCCGCCATCCTGTTTGCCGCAATCGCCGCATTTACCTCTGTCGCGCCGGCGGCGGAGAAGCCGAACATCATCCTGCTCTATGCCGACGATCTCGGTTACGGCGATGTGGGGTGCTACGGGGCGACCGCGGCGAAGACGCCGACGGTCGATCGTCTCGCAAAGGAGGGCCTGCGCTTTACCGATGGCCATGCTGCCGCTGCCACGTGCACACCTTCGCGCTATGCATTGCTCACGGGCGAATACGCCTGGCGCAAACCCGGGACGAACATTTTGCCTGGCGATGCCGCGCTGATCATCGATCCGCAGCGCACCACGCTGCCTTCCTTGTTGCAAAAGGCCGGCTACGCGACGTGCGCGATCGGGAAGTGGCACCTCGGCCTTGGTGAAAAAGGAAAGACGGTCGACTGGAATACCGAGATCAAGCCCAGCCCGCGGGAGATCGGCTTCGATTACTCATTCATCCTCCCGGCCACCGGCGACCGTGTGCCGTGCGTGTATCTCGAAAATGGACGTGTCGCGAATCTCGATCCGAAGGATCCCATCCAGGTGAGCTACAAGGAGAAGATCGGCAACGAGCCGACCGGAAAAGAGAACCCGGAGCTGCTGAAGATGCAGTTTAGCCACGGCCACGATAATACGATCGTGAACGGCGTCTCGCGCATCGGCTGGATGAGCGGTGGTAAAGCCGCGCGTTGGAACGACGAGAACATGGCCGACACGCTGGCGGAGAAAGCCATCGGCTTCATCGAGGATCACAAGGACAAGCCATTCTTCATCTACTTCGCCACGCACGATATCCATGTGCCGCGCCTGCCACATGCGCGCTTCGCGGGCAGGACACCGCTCGGACCGCGCGGGGATGTCATCGAGCAGATGGATGACAGCTTTGGGCAGATCGTCGCCGCGCTCGAGCGACTCAAGCTCACGGAGAAGACGATCGTGATTGTCTCCAGCGACAACGGACCGGTGATCGATGATGGATATAAGGATCAAGCGGTCGAGAAGCTCGGGGGACACAAGGCGGCTGGCCCATTCCGCGGCGGGAAATACACGGCGTGGGAGGGCGGCACGCGCGAGCCCTTCATCGTGTGGTGGCCAGGTCATGTGAAGCCGGGTGTGTCGGATGCGCTGGTCTGTCAGGTCGACTTTCTCGCTTCCTTCGCGGCGCTCACCGGGCAGACGCTGCCCGCCGATGCCGCACCGGATAGTTTCAATGTGATGCCCGCACTGCTCGGCGAATCAACCACCGGGCGCGATGTGCTCATCGAGCAGGGTGGACCGCTGAGTGTGCGGCAGGGCCAGTGGAAGCTCGTGGTCGCGCAAAAGTTTGCGCAGAAAGCGGCTCCGAAGAAGCCGGGGCTGGAAGACAACGACAAGCCCGTGCGCGACACAGGAGCAGGCGGCGGCTTGCAGCTTTTCAATCTCGCGGAAGATCTCGCCGAGACGAAGAACGTCGCCGAGCAACAGCCGGAGAAGGTGAAGGAGATGGAGGAGATCTTGAACAAGGCGAAGGCCGCTGGGCGGACCAGGTAGGGGGCCCGCCTGTAGCGTCGCGGGCGTTTCCTTGCATCGAGATGTTTGGGGCGGCCCGCATCTTGGAACAGTCGCATGCGTACGAAATGGCGTGCACGCCGCGCGTGTCGGCTGAATGATTTCCGCCCATGTCCCAGTTCGAAATCCACCGCATCACTGCCGAGGAGACGCTGTCGCTCCGCCATCCCATTTTGCGAGAGGGGTTGCCGCGGGAGACGGCGATCTTTCCCGGCGACGACGCGGAGACGTCGCGGCATTTCGGTGCGTTTCTCGAGGGCAAGCTAGTCGGAGTGGCAACGATTCATTTCGTGCCGTTGCTCGATCGGCCGGACTTCGATCCGGCGTTTCAATTGCGCGGAATGGCGACGACACCTGAGGTGCGCGGAATGGGCGCTGGTCGTGCGTTGCTGGAGGCCTGCGTCGAGGACGCACGTGAAGCAGGGGCGCATTGGATCTGGTGCAACGCGCGCACTCCGGCGCTTGGGTTCTATGCGCAGTACGGGTTCAAGACGACAGGTGGAATTTTCGACATTCCGACGGCAGGCCCGCACGTGCGGATGTTGCGGGCGCTGTAGGGAAGACGCCGTGAGTCGCTTGCGTTTTGGAGTGTGGCGGTGCCCCGCCGCTTTGGAATAACGGCTGCATGTAATAGACTCGAAAGCGGCGCAGCAGCGCCGCACTCCAAAACGCAGGCGATTTCGGTCGCGCGTTCTAGGATTTCGCGCTTGCTTGCACGGTCAGCGCCAGGCGCGAGGCCTTCAGGCAACTGGCCGAGGTGAAGCCCGTCGCGGGTGTTTGTCCGCTCAACTCTTGCAGGAAGTCTTCGAGATATCCACGCGTTCGATTCTCACCCACGGGGATCGAGTCGGGCGCAGCGCTGCTGTCCTTGATGACGGTGACTTCCTTCGCAAAGAGGTAGGTCTCCGCCAGCCCGCGGGTGCCGTGCACGAGCAGGTGCCAGTAGTGCGGGAGCTGATAACCGAGCGTGTCGGGCGCGAGGTAGGAGAAGTCGCAGAGCACGCCGGCGCCATTGTCGAGCGTGGCCATGAATTGCGCGCAATCCTCGAAGTGCGGGAACTGGCGCGCCTTGCCATTCCAACTCCGCACGGCGCGGAATTCACCCCACTGGTGGCCGGTCATCCATGGCACAAAATCGAAGGCGTGGATGCCGATGTCGTTGATCGTGCCGCCATGTTTGCCGGCCTCGAAATACCAGCCGGGGCGGGTATTGGGGATGAGAGGGTGCTGGCCATCGATGTGCATGCTGACCACGTCGCCGATCTCGCCGCTGAGGATGATCTCGCGCAGCTTGCGCGGCGCGGCGTAATCACGGCTGTCGAGTTGCAGGCCGACGAGCAGCTTCTTTTCCGAGGCGAGGCGCTCGATTTCGTCCTGCTCGGCCAGCGAGGTGCAGAGCGGCTTATCGCAGAGCACGTGCTTGCCTGCGCGCAAGGCCGCAAGGACGATCGCGCCGCGCTTCCCGTAATAGTCACCGATGGCGATGACATCGCACTCCACGTCGCGCAGCATGGTGGCGATGTCGGTATGCGTGATCTTTACGCGGCCTTTTTCGGCGAGGGCGTCGCGCGTGGCGGCGTCTTCCTCGCAGCAGGCGACGACTTCCGTATCCGCGCGCTCCTCCACGCCGGTGAGCAAATCGATGATGTGGCCATGGCGGAAGCCGGCGAAGGCGAAGCGTGTTTTCATTTCAGGAGAGGGGAAATCGGATGGGCTGCTTTGCTGTGAAAGTTAACGAAAGTGGGGGCGGCTACTTTTCCGGGATTTCGATTTCGGGCAAGCGGATTCCGAAGCGCTCCGCCACCGCAGTGGAGAACATCGCCCTTGCTTCCGCCTCCGGGATGCCGATCCATTTCGCGGCATTGGTCACGCCGTCCGGAGGCGCGAGACAGGAGCCGGCGAGGTTGGCGCTGCCGGGGGCGCGCACGAAGCCATCGCGAGATTCCACTTCCAGCCGGCCGATGCGGTAGAGCCCGGGCGGGGCTCCGGCGGCAGCCATGGCATCGGTGGTGAGCAGCACCTTGCCACGCGGCTTGGCGCGGAAGAAATTGCGCACGGTGAAGTGCGGGAGGTGCGCGCCATCGGGGATGAGGCAGGCGGTGAGCTCGTCGCGGGCGAGCAGGCGCTGGATCACGTTGTTGTGGCGGGGAAGTGTCACGGGGCAACCGTTGCCGAGATGGGTGATCATCGTCGCGCCGGCGCGAATGGCGTCGTCGATCTGCTCTTCGCTCGCATTGGTGTGGCCGAGGGAAATGACCACGCCCTGTGCGGCCACGGCGGCGATGAATTCCGGGCTGCCCGGCCATTCCGGCGCCAAGGTGAGCAGGCGTATATTGCCGCCCGCGGATTCCTGCAGTCGGCGGAAAGATGCCAGGTCCGGCGCCCGCATGTACTCCGCGGGATGCGCGCCGCGGTAGCCTTCCTCCGGACTCATGAATGGCCCTTCGAGATGATAGCCGCAGACGGTCTCGGCGATCACGGGATCGGCGGCCCGATACTGTTCCACTTGGGCAAATTTGCGGGCCAGCGCGTCCATGTCATCGGTGATGAACGTGACGAGAATGCGATGCGTCTGGGCCGCTCGCAGGGCATCGACGGCCCGGCGCAAGTCGCCTTGGGTAAGGGAGATATTCTGAAAATCGACACCGGCGTAGCCATTGACCTGAAGGTCGAAAAGCGATGGGACGAGGGGCATGGGGAGTGGGTTGGTAATCCAGAAACCGGAAACTTCTTGGGATACGCCCGGTTGCGGGGTTAGTAATGGAAACTCCCGCCATGAATACCTCCCTCCGCCTCGTTTGCGCTTCTTTTTTCGTCTTCGCCGCCGCCCATGCCGCGGACTGGCCGCAATGGCGCGGGCCGAACCGCGACGGCGTGGTCAAGGACCCGGCGCACTCGCTCGACAAGCTACCGGCCGAACCGAAAGTCCTCTGGAAGCTCGATGCCGGTCCGGGCCAATCTTCGCCGGTGATCGCCGGCGGCAAAGTCCTGCTGCTCGACGCGAAGAATAACGAGGAAATCGCGCACTGCTACGATGCGGCCACGGGCAAGCTGATCTGGGAAACTCCAGTGGGGCCGACCGTGGAATTTTCGCCAGCTTACGGCGGTGGGCCTCGCTGCACGCCGATCATCGATGGCGACCGCGCTTACCTGCAATCCAGCGGCGGCGAGTTTGCCTGCCTGGCCATGGCGAATGGCAAAAAGATCTGGGGCGTGAGCTTCGGCCAGAATTACGGCGCGACCTTCCTCGGCAACAAGACCGGCGACCCAGCGGCCAAGGAAACGGCCTCCCGCCGCCACGGCAACAACGGCTCGGCGGTCATCGATGGCGATCGCATTTTCGTCCCCGTCGGTAGCACGAATGGCGCGACGCTGGTGTGCTTTGACAAAAAGACAGGCAAGGAACTCTGGAAGGCAGGCAATGACAACACCGCCTATTCTTCCGTGCAGATCGGCACCCTCGCCGGCGTCCGCCAGGTCGTGCACTTCACCGCCGATGCGCTCATGGGCGTCGACGCGACCAATGGAAAGATCTACTGGCGCATCCCGCTCAAGACCGGCGCCAAACGCCATGCCTGCACCCCGGTCATCGGGCCGGATAGCGTGGTCGTCGCTTCCACCAGCATCGGCACGCAGAAGTTCAACATCTCGAAGAAAGGCGCGGATGTCGTGGCCGAGCAGGCTTGGGAAAACAAGCCGTGCAAAACGATCCTCGGCACGCCGACCCTGCTCGGTAAAAATCTCTTCACCCTCGGGCCGAGCGATCACACCGATCTCGAGTGCCTCGACTTCGCCACCGGCAACCAGATCTGGTCGCAGCCCGGCTTTGGCGACTACGCCTCGCTCACCACGGTGAACGACAAGATCCTCGTGCTCAATTCCACCGGCGAACTCATCCTCGTCCGCGCCGACCCCGCGAAGTATGAAGAACTCGGCCGCGTGCAGCTCTGCGCCAAGACCTGGGCCAGCCCGGCCTATGCCGATGGCAAGATCTACGTGAAGGACGAAGGCCACCTGACGGCCTACTCGCTGGTGCCGTAGTATTTGCTGTGAACTAATTATTGGGCTGCGAGATCGGAGCCGGTAACTGGCTTGGCCGGAATCATCCTTCACTCAATAGGCACCGTGGTTCGATCCTGTCCTCAGTTTGTCAAAAGTGACAACTTTGGGTCTTTCCGCGGTACCGAGTTGCTACACCGCACCACTTGATTTAACTGACACAACCCCGCCACCCCATGCCCTTCCTCGACACTTCCAAGACTCGCGCTTCTCGTTACGACGTCATCGTCATCGGCAGCGGCGCCGCCGGCGGCATGGCCGCCTATGCGCTCGCGCAAGCGGGTGTGAAAGTCCTCATGCTCGAAGCCGGTCGCAAGTACGATCCGGCCACCGAGACGCCGATGTTCGAGACCAATGCCGACGCGCCTTTGCGTGGGGCGGACACGGTCGACAAGCCGGGCGGTTTCTTCGACGCGACGATTGGCGGCTGGGTGGTGAAGGGCGAACCGTATGTCGTGCAAAAGAACAGCGACAAAACCTGGGTCGACGGCGACAACCAGAATCGCAACAAGACCGACCAGAATTTCATGTGGTGGCGCGCGCGCATGCTCGGCGGCCGTACGAATCACTGGGGCCGCGTCTCCCTGCGCATGGGGCCCATCGATTTCAAGCCGAAGAGCTTCGATGGGCTCGGGTTCGACTGGCCGATCACTTACGATGATGTCGCGCCGTATTACGACAAGGTCGACCAACTCATCGGTGTCTTTGGCGCCAAAGACGGGCTCGAAAACAATCCCGACAGCGATTTCTTCCAGCCGCCACCCAAGCCGCGTGCTTACGAACATCTCATGATGCGCGCGGGCAAGAAGCTCGGCATCCCCGTCGTCGCCTCGCGGCTCGCGATCCTGACCAAGCCGCTCAATGGCCGCGCCGCCTGCTTCTACGCCACTTCCTGCGGACGCGGCTGCGCCATCCGCGCCAATTTCCAGAGCACCACCGTGCTCATCCCGCCGGCGCTCGACACGGGCAATCTCGACATCCTCACCGGTGCGATGGCCCGCGAAGTCACGCTCGATGCGCAGGGTCGCGCAACTGGCGTGCATTACATCGACACCACTACCGGCAAGGAAGAGCACGCCGCCGCGCGGGTGGTCATCCTCGGGGCGAGCGCCTGCGAAAGCGCGCGCCTGCTCATGAACAGCAAGTCGGCCAAATTCCCGCAGGGCCTCGGCAATTCCACCGGCCACCTCGGCCGCTGGCTCACCGACTCCACCGGCAGCGATCTCAGCGGGCAGATCCCCGCGCTGGAAAACATGCCGATTCACAACGAAGACGGCACTTCGAACATGCACACCTACGGCCCGTGGGTGAAGCATCACGAGGCCAAGGCCGGCAAGCTCGGTTTCCCGCGCGGCTACTACCTCGCGTGGGGCGGCGGGCGCACCATGCCCGGCTTGGGCGCGGCCACCAGCGGCATGCTGGGCAATCTCTACGGCACGAAGCTCAAGGCCGAGGCGCGCCGGTATTTCGGCTCCTTCGTCAGCATCAGCTGCCGCGGCGAGATGATCCCCAACGAGAAGAGCTACATGGAGCTCGACCCGGAGAAGAAGGACCAGTGGGGCATCCCGGTGCCGCGTTTCTATTTCCAGTGGAGCGATTACGAGGTGAAGCAGATCGCCTACGCGCAGCAAAATTTCGCCGACATGATCGAGGCCGCAGGCGGCAAGCTCTCGCGTCCGCCGGAGAAGGACGGCGCCAAGGCCATGACTGCCGGCGGCAGCGTGAAGCACGAGATCGGCGTCACCCGCATGAGCGCCGAGGCCAAGGACGGCGTGACGAACGGCTACGGACAGCTCTGGGATTGCCAGAACGTCTTCGTTGCCGACGGCGGCACCTTCGTCAGCAATCCCTACAAGAACCCGACGCTTACCATCCTCGCGCTTGCCTGGCGCACTTGTGATTACCTGCTCGCGGGGATGAAGAAGGGTGAGATTGCGACGCCGGTATAGGCTAAGTAGGGCCGCTGCAACAATCCCGTGCCCCTTGTAGAGGGCAAAGTTCCTCTTGCTGACTTGTGTTTTCAGCTCGCATCGGTATAATTAAGATTTAAGCTGTTCGCATGAACATAAGACTCGACCTCTCAAAAGTGCGCACGCTGGACAGGCTTGAGGAGCTAGTCCTTTACGTCATCAATTTGTGTGAAAAGGACAGTCAGTTTGCCTACACCAAACTGAACAAGCTGGTTTTCAGGGTCGATTTGGAGGCGTTTTGCCGTACTGGAAGAACGGTCAGCGGGGCTACTTATCAGAAGGAAAAATTTGGCCCGGTTCCCCGTGCCATGCCGATCATTCTGAAGAAACTGGAGAGCGGAAAACGTATCTCCGTCGAGGACGTAAAAATAAACGCCAAACCTGCCAAGCGTCCTACCGCCCAAGATGAGCCGGATCTGTCTGAATTCTCGCCGCGCGATTTGGAAATTATTTCCAAAGTGATCGCAGAGAATTTCAATAAGAGCGGAACGCGGATGAGCAGCGAGACTCACAAGCGGCTTGCCTACGATGCTTTTGAGATGGGCGAAACTATTCCATTTTCAGCTTGGCTCATAGAGCCGGGGGAAGTCACAGAAGAAGATCGCAAAATCGCAGCTCAGCTAGAGGTGAAAGCAGGCGCGCGTCATGGGCGATCCTAGGTCGATAATTCTGGAGGATTACGCCCAGCAACATCTCGAGCAAATCTATGGCGGTTCAGAGATCGCTGATGAAGTGACGCTGGGATTTTTTTCGATTTTAGCCCGCGTCCCTGAGAAGGGCGCACGCATTACGGAACGTATTTGGAAAATGGAGATGAAGCCCTGTGGCCTAGTTAAAGGCGTCACAGCTTTTTACACATTCACTGATACGGAAGTAGAAATCCTGGACTTTCATCCCATCCCTACGCGGTCCAAGTGACTTCGCTTCGTAAAGTTGCGCCTTACGCCCTAAGCGGCGATGATCGTAACGGATTACCACACTGGCCATGTCCCCCTTCGCCTGCCCCAATTTTCACCATGCGGTCAGCCGTCGCCATGCGCTGAAGGTTGGTGGCTTGGGATTGCTCGGCCTGAACCTTCCCCAGATCCTCAACGCCGAGGCCTACGGCACGAATGAGAAGCTGAAGGCCAAGGCGAAGTCGGTGATCTTCCTTTTCCAGTGGGGCGGGCCTTCGCACATCGACATGTTCGATATGAAGCCCGATGCGCCGGAAGGCATTCGCGGGCCGCACAAGCCGATCTCCAGCAAAGCCGACGGCATCCAGGTTTCCGAGCACCTGCCGAAGACGGCGAAGATCATGGACAAGGTGACGCTCATCCGGTCCATGCATCACACGATGAAGAACCACAACTCGGCCGGCTACTATGCGCTGACCGGGCACGCGCCGCTGAGCGACGACCAGCGCTTGCGCGATTCGCTGGATCTCTTCCCCGGCTACGCCTCGATCGTGGACAAACTCGCGCCGCTGAAGGGCGACCTGCCCACAGCGATCTCGTATCCGTATGTCATCAGCGATGGCTCGGTCACGCCCGGCCAGCACGCCAGCTTTCTCGGCAAGGATCACGACCCGCTCACCGTGCTGCAGGATCCGAATTCCGCGTCCTTCACCCTGCCGGAGTTGAGCCTGCCGGTGGATATCCCCTTTGAGCGTATGCAGGCGCGTCGCGAGCTGCAGCAGCTCATCGACCAGCAGGCGAAGCTGATGGACATCTCGCCGCAGGTGCGCGGCTTCGATGGCTATTACGACCGCGCCATCGGCATGCTGCAATCGCCCAAGCTGCGCGAGGCTTTCAATCTTTCCGCGGAGCCCGAGAAAGTGCGCGACGCCTACGGTCGCACGACCTACGGGCAGAGCTGCCTGCTGGCACGTCGTCTCGTCGAGGCAGGCACCAAGTTCGTCACCGTTTATTGCGCGCCGAGCATCGGCGGCCAAAGCACCACCGAAGGCGGCTGGGACACGCACGGCTTCAACAACACGCGCATGTTCCCGATCATCGAGAAATATCATCTTCCGTTGACCGAGCAGACGCTGCCCACGCTGCTCATCGATCTCGAGGAGCGCGGCCTGCTCGACAGCACGCTGGTCGTGTGGATGGGCGAATTTGGCCGCACGCCGAATATCAACAAAAGCGCGAGTCGAGACCACTGGCCGATGTGCTACACCACGCTGCTCGCGGGTGGCGGAGTGAAGCGTGGATTCGTCTACGGCGCGAGCGACAAGACCGGCTCTTATCCCGCGGAAAATCCGGTGCGTCCCGACGACCTCGCTGCGACCATCTACACCGCCCTCGGCATAGACCCGCACACGGAATTGCGCAGCGCGGGCGGCCGCCCCGTGCTCGCCGCGGATGGCAAGGCGGTGACGGGTATCTTCGCTTGAGGCGGATTGTTGGGCTTGGTTCTGAAGGCTGAATGCACGTTCAAACTCACCTCATGTCGGGCTGGTGCGCGGCGGATTTGCTCGATCTTACACCGCGGGAACGTCTCTTCGCCATGATCGCGGCCGCGGTGGCAGATCTGGATGGCTTGGGCGTGGTCGTCAGCGTCGATTACTACGTCGCGTACCACCATCTGCTGGGGCATAACTTCCTTTTTGGGATCATCGCGTCCGGCATTCTCACGATTTTCTCCACGCACCGGCTCAAGGCGTTCTGCCTTTACCTCGCGTTGTTTCATCTGCACCTCGTGCTCGATTTGTTGGGCTCCGGCCCGGAGTGGGGGATTCACTATCTTTGGCCGTTCTCCAGTGCGGAGATCCAGAATCCGCGCGGGTGGGAACTCTTCTCGTGGCAGAACTTTTGCGCCGCGGCTCTTTTGCTGGCGTGGACGTTCGTCATCGCGATCCGGCACAAGCGGACGCCCTTGGAGGTGATCGCACCGTCGCTCGATCAGAAATTGGTCCACATCTTGAGAAGGCGATTTGAAATCGCGAAATAGGGCGCGTCGACGGCAGCGATTGGCACGCACCTGCTGGCGGCAGGTAGCTAAGAATTACCGCAGAGGCGCAGAGGACGCAGAGGGGCGCAGAGACGGAAAGGAACGAGGCTGTCGGCGAATCGCCGTGTCGGCAGAAGGCGCATCATTTCATTCCGCTCTCCTCATTCTTTTCTCTGCGGCTCTCCGCGTCCTCTGCGCCTCTGCGGTTAATTCTGATCCCGTCTTCACGGGAGATGCGTCGTGCTCGCGACAACCTACTGCGGGCTGGCGATGAAACGCCGCACCCACGTGCCGCAACCGAGATTCCAGAGGCACACCGTGCCATCGTAGCTGCCGGTGGCGATTTGATCGGATGACGCACCCACGGCGAGCGCACTGATCGCATCTGGATGACCGTAGAGCGTGAAGAGGGTGTCGTCGTCGTAGCTCTGGATGCGCACGAGCCCATCCACTCCACCGAGCGCCAGTCCGCCACTCACCCACGCGAGATGGTCCGGGCGGCCGGGAACCTCGGCTCGTTTTCCCTTTTTGTCGCCGTTCATCCACTTCCAGTAATCGAGCGGAGTGTTCTGCGCGAGCGACGCGACCGTATTGCCATCGGTCGAGAATAGGGCGGCATAGACCGGCGTCTCGTGGCTGGTGTAGGTCGTCTCGAGTTCGCCCTTGGCGGAGTTGGAAATGCGCACCGTACGGTCGCGGCTGGCGGAGAGGAGGTGGGATCCGTCGGGCGAGTAGGCGATGGATTGCACCCAATCGGCATGATTGCGCATGACGAAGGCCTGCCTGCCGCTTTTCGCGTCGAAGACCCGAATCGTGCGATCTGCGCTGCCGGCGGCGACACGCGCCCCATCCAGACTAAAGGCGACGCACAGTGCCATGTCCGGCAGATCGCAGAGGAAGCGCGGCTGGGCATTCGGGCTGGGGTCGATCAAGGCCAACGTACCCCACTGCGCCGGGGTGCCGCCGGCGACGGCGAGTTGCTTCGTCTTTCGATGCCAGGCCAGCGCCGTGATGCGCTCCGGCAGCCCGCCGATACGCCGCACCAGTGCGCCCGAATCGAGATTCCAGATCGTTACCTCGTAATATCCGGAGACGGCCAGCTGCGTTCCATCCGGGCTGAAGGCCAGCGCCGTCACCGGCACCGGCCGTGCATATTTCTCCGGTGCGGGCTTCAAGAGACTCTCGCGGACGAGCTCAGTGAGCGGACGATCGGCCGGGCCGCCATCGTTGACCGCACCCTCCTGGATCCAGCGCTCAACCAGCGCGATCTCATGGGCCGGCAAGGCATCGGCCTTCTGCGGCATGCGATCGTTCGGATCTTTTTCGGTGAGCAGTTGATACAGCTCCGAGTCTTTCGTCTTGCCCGACACGAGAGGGGAGAGGTCGCTGTCGCCGGCCTTGGACATGCGCTGGTAGGTGTCGAGACGGTAGCCGCCCTTGGCCGACTCCTCGCCGTGACACGCCGCGCAGCGCCGCTGCAGGAGAGGCGCAATGTCCTTGCGAAAGCTGACCAGCGTCACGTCTGCCGCCTGCAGTGCACGGTCGCATACGACCAATGCGAACAGGGAAAGCGATGCAAGGAGGCGGGGGAAGAGCATGCGGACATTCACCGCCCACATGACCCGCAGGGCGAGCCAAAGTTAGGCGTTTCGGGGTGGGGCACCAGAGAGTGTTTCTAGGGCAGAATTCACGGCGAATCGCCGGACTGTGTCGTGTACTATTACACTACATTCATGTAATGTTTGGATACACTTTTCTGACACAAATTTGGGGCTCTCCAGAGTAAATGGGCCGTGGCACGCGGATGGCAATAGAGAGCAGTGACACCACTCACGAACACTCACTTTCGCTCACTATGCTTTACGAATTCGACCAACAACAAATCGCGACGTTTATCCCGAGTGAGGTAACCGACGAGCAGCTTATGGCACGCATCCAGGCGCAGGACCAATCCGCGCTGGCCGCCATGTATCGCCGGCACACTCCCATCCTTCGCACGGTGATTTCCCGGGTGGTTCACAACGAATCCGACGTGGACGATCTTCTGCAGGAAGTTTTTCTGGAACTCTGGAACCGGTCGCAGAGCTACGACGAGACCAAAGGCAAGGTGCTCGGCTGGCTTGTGACGCTGGCCCGCCGCCGCGCCATTGATCGCGTCCGCCGCCGCCAGGCTTATGCTCGCGCCGAGGAGCGCCTCCGTCTGGAAACCGAACACGAACCGCATTCCGTGCGCGGCCATGGCGTGGAAGAGGACGTCAACGCGGCCGATCGCACCGAAGTCTTTCAGCGGCTCCTTGCGGCCCTTCCAGAAGCGCAGCGCGAAGCGTTGCACCTGGCCTACTACCGCGGCTTGAGCCAGCGTGAGATCGCGGCCAAGACCGGCATCCCGCTCGGGACGATCAAGACCCGCCTCGAGCTCGCCGTCCGCAAGGTCCGCGCCGCCATCCTCTCCCTCGGCGGCGCCGAGGAATGGGCGATGAGCCACAACTAGCCGATCCAACTTTTGTTTCGATAGTTCGCCCGCGACCGTCTCACACTAACGGTCGCGGGCGGATTCGTGTACGAGACAAGTTACTGTCGCGGCGGTCTCCGACCGCCAAGTTCCCAAGCCGTGTGACCTCGTGTCGGCGCTCAGAGAGCTCCGCTACAGCGATGAGCTCCGCTGCAGCACGATCGCCGCGATATCGTCGTTACACGGCTCGCCGTTCGACTCATCGCGTAAAGAAGTCAGCAGGCGATCGAAGAACGCCACGCCCGGCGGCACCATGCGCACTGCTTCGCGCAGGTTTTCGTGGGTAAAACGTTCGCCGTCGGCCTGCTTCAATGCAAAGAGCCCATCGGAATAGAGCAGCGCGGCATCGCCTGCTTCCAGCGTGGTCTGGCATTGCTCCGTGGCGGTACCCTCTCTTAAGCCGAGGATTGTGCCGTGCGGCCCGAAAGCGTCCACGCTGCCGTTGGCCCGTCGCACGAAGAGCGGCGGATGTCCTGCGCCCGAAAACGTCAGTTCACCATCCGGGCCAATCAGCGCACAACATGCGGTCATGAAGGCACGGCCCCCGAAGACCTTGAGGAACTCCCGATTCACCGCGGAGAGGATCGCGCCGGGTTCCTGCTCGGTCTCGCACGCCTGGCGAAAGAGTTGCGACGCCAGCGCGGTGAGCAACGCGGCCGCGGCGCCATGCCCCGTCGCGTCGGCCAGCCAGAAGAGCCAGCGCCCTTCTCCCGCGGGATGCCAACCGAAGACATCGCCGCCGATCTCGATGACCGGCTGGTAAATCGACTCCACGGTCCAGTCTTTCACCGTCGGCAATCGTGTGGGAATGAGCACCTGTTGCGTGGCGTGCGCCGCCGCCAGGTCCGCCTCGTGTTCGGTACGCCAGCGGCCTAGCTCGTCGTTGCGCTGGCGCAGCTCGTCGGCCATCGTGCGCAGTCGCAATTGGGTGTGGATGCGCGCGGCGAGCACATCGCGGCTCACCGGCTTGGTCACGAAATCATTGGCCCCCGCATGCAGGCAGCCGATCTCCTCCGCCTCGCCCGAGTGTGCGGTGAGCATGATGACCGGCAGCGTCTGCAAATCCTCACGATCGCTGCTGCGCAGCCGGTGGCACACTTCCGCCCCATTCGACTGCGGCATCTCAAAATCGAGCACCAGCAAATCCGGCGCTTCACTTGCTGCGAGTCGAAAAGCCTCTTCGCCGTCCTCCGCCACCTCGACCTCGAACCCTGTCCTCCGCAGCGCCTCGCTGAGCAAGCGTCGCGACACCGCCTCGTCGTCCGCGAGCAGGATCAAGGGCCTGCGGGTGATAGTTTCGGGACTGACGGTTTGGAGATCATCCATGCTGGTCAGGAATCGTGGGGCTCAATCAACATGGCCGCAAGAGAATGGCGAAGCGGGCACCATTTCCCCTCGTGAGAGAGCGGCTGCGGTTTGGAGCATCCACCTAAAGTAAGTTCCGGAAAAACGAGGTGAATTAGGAAAGCGGGAAGGATTTGTCTTCCGTTCCTGCTTTCTGCTTTCCCGATTCAAAACTCCACACGCTGCTGGAGTCTATTTCGGAGTTCCCCTGCGCGAGCGCTTCTGCGATCGGCTATTTGCGCAGCGCCGCGAGGTCGGGATCGTTCTTGGCGAAATCCTTGAATTTCTTGTCGAGCTCGAAGCTCTTTTCCAGGTGCATCCGGGCGAGATCGAGATTGCCGAGGGCACACTCGTAGCAGGCGAGATTGTAGTGAAACGTCGGTTCGGCGTGGAGCAGGTTGGGGCCGGAAAGCAGGATGTCGCGTGCCTCGTCGGTGCGTCCCATCTCATGCAGACAAAAAGCCGCATGGATGAAGCCGGTCGTCTTGTCTGGCGCCACGCGGCAGAGCAAGCGGCTCGCGGTGAGCGCTTGTTTCCAGCGTTTCGCCTGCATGAGCGTGACGGCGCGGAGCTCCATGACAGTGGCGTGTTGCGTCACCTCCTCAGGCAGCGAGTCGAGCTCGCCGAGCGCGTCGTCGTACATCCCCAATTCGCAGTAGCCCTGCGCGGCTAGCAAGGTGCGTTCGTGACCCTCAATCATTAACTCAGCAGCGTTTCCAGTTCCTCCACGCGCCGTGCAAAGAGCTGCAGCGTCGCCTCCACCGGCGCGGGGCTCGACATGTCGACGCCCGCCTTTTGCAACGTAGGGATCGGAAATTCCGAGCCGCCCGATTTCAAGAAGCCGAGATAGCGTGTGGCATCGCCCGTCTCGATCACCTGCCGTGCGAGCGCCACCGCGGCGCTCAGGCCCGTGGCGTACTTGTAGACATAGAAGGCGCTGTAGAAATGCGGGATGCGCAAGCACTCCAGCTCGAGGGCGCTATCGATCACGAAATCCAGGCCGAAGTAGGCCTCGAGCAATTCGCGGTAGATCCCGCGGAAGGTATCGAGCGTGAGCGGTTCGCCCGCTTCCTCCTTGGCGTGCGCGATCTTTTCAAACTCGGCGAACATCGTCTGCCGGATGACCGTGGCGCGGATGTCATCGATCTGTCGATTGATGAGATACGCTCGCATCGTCTTGTCCTCGGTGCGCTCGAGTAGGTAATGCGTGAGCAGTTCTTCATTGAACGTGCTCGCGACCTCCGCGAGGAAGATCGGGTAATCGTACGTCTGGAAGGGCTGCGTGCGCTGCGAGTTCCACGTGTGCATGGAGTGGCCGGCCTCATGCGCGAGCGTGTAGACATCGGTGAAGACGTCGCGCTTGTAGTTCATCATGATGAACGGCGGATTGCCGTAGCTCGAGGAGCTGAAGGCGCCGCTGCGCTTGCCCTTGTTTTCGTAGCGATCGCACCAGCGGCCGCGCAAGCCGCCGCCGAGTGTCCGGACGTATTCCTCGCCGAGCGGGGCGAGCGCAGCCAGCACCTTGTCGCAGGCCTCATCCCACGAGGTCTCCGTCTCGATGCTCGCGACGATCGGCACGTTGGTATCGTAGGCGTGGATTTCCTTCAGCCCGAGCACTCGGCGGCGCAGCTCGAGGTAGCGATAGAGCGGCTTCAAGTTCGCCCGCACCGATGCAATGAGGTTGTCGTAGACGTTCACCGGCACGTCGTCATAGAAGAGCGCTTTCTCGCGGGCGCTGGGATAATTGCGGGCGCGGGCCTTGAAGACATCCGCCTTGATCGAGCTGGCCAGCGTGGAGGCCACGGTGAACTTGTGCGCGTCGAACTCGGCGTAGAATTGGTGCCACGCCTTCTTGCGCAACTCCGGGTCGCGTTTGTTCATGAAGGAGCCGTAGCTGGACTGCGAGAGCTCCCGCTCCACGCCTTTTTCGTCGGTGATCTTGCCGAAGACCATGTCGACATTCGTGAGCTGCGAGAAAGTCTCGCGATGACCGCTCAACGCGCTGGAACCGAGCGCGAGCAGGCGCTCTTCGGCCGTGCTCAATGTGTGCGGCTTCAGCCGGCGGCGCTTGCGCAGCGGCACCTGCCACTCGGCCAGCGCGGGATCCTGCAGATATTTCTCAAACGTCTCGTCGGAGATGGCCATGATCTCCGGCTCGACGAAGGCCTGCGATTCGCCAATGAGCGTGAAAAGATTCTCAAGCTGCCCTTCACGCATCAGGTGGGCATTGTCCGAGCTGTCGCCCGAGGTTTGCAGCGAGGCGTAATGGGCCAACCGCTCGATCGTGAGGCCGAGCGCCTTTTCAAATTCCATCACTTCGCGCAGCGTCTGCGCCGATTCACCGACGCGGCCCTGCCATTGCGCGACCTTTGGGTAATCCTGTTGCAGCTTTTCAAACGCCGTCTGCCAGTCGGCCGGAGTGGGATAGAGCAGGGTGAGATCCCAAGTATCTTCCAGGCGCACCTGGTCGCGCGTCGGAATTCCGCCGGCACCGGCGTCGTCTTTGTCGAAAAATAGCGTCTTCATAAAAATCAATGGGCGGCGTGATCCCCGTCATCCTCCAGATCCACCGTGCGCACGCGCTTGGCCAGGCGGCAGGCTTCGACGGCGGCGCGAATCTTGTCGGGCAAGGCGAGTGCGGTCGGGATGAAATCGAGGGTGATGCGCGGGGTGGATTCGTCGGCCGTGAGCAGCACGACATCCTGGAGGCCGAAGAGCCGCTGCCAGAACGATTGCGTCATCTCCAGGTCGCGCACACGGTAGAGTTCCAGCGTGTCCGTGGTGGTCGAGAAAATGCCGCGGGTGGTGAGCAGTCGCTCGCTGGTCAGGCGATAGGTGGTCGTCTTGACCAGCAACCACCGGTAGATCGCCCACGGGATGGGGACGACGAGAAGGCAGAGTAGGAAAGCCCAAAAGTTTTTGAGCTGCGACGAAGTGCCGCTCCAGATGTTTTCTTCGGCCATCTGCAAAAGCTAAATGGTCGCCCGCAGCGACGCAAGATGACGTGCGTTGCTAATTTGGCGGCGAAGTTTGGAGAGTTCGCGCGGGTTCGCTTCGCGGCGCGGCGCGGAGAATGCGATTAACCGACTTGTCTTCGCCGATACTGGAGCCAGATCCCATGCGCGATTGCCCCCGCCACGATGTAGGCCGCCGGTAAAGCAAACGTCAGGAGATCGATGGTGTGGTGATTGGCATGAGCCTGCCACAAGCGAAAGGCGCCCCAGCCAAGACCAAACCACAGGGCTTTGCGCCAGCGGTAGGACCAATAGCGCTTGGACAGTTCCCGGTCGCGGGCCCACCGCTCGCGGGTCTGTTCGGAGAAAGGGATGAGTTCCCAAGCGAAGAGGAGGCCTAAGACGATAAAACCGAGGACAGCGACCCCGACGAGAAGATCGCGCAGCTTCCAGCAAAAGACGGCGAGGCCGATGCTGGCCGCCGCCATCCCGAGCGCGAGGAGGCACTGAAGCACGCGCGGAGTGAAGATTTTGTGGGCCGTCGTCCTGACGCCTCTGGTCATCGAAGCGAGAAACTCAGCCCGGTTGATTGGGGACTCACTCATCGGTGGCTACGATAAATTACGGACGGTGGGACGCCAATTCAAACTTTCAAAGCGGCCAGTTCGCGGAGACAGTAACTCTCCTGCGATGCGTGTGCCTGTCCTCCAGAGCAGTGAATCAAAAGAGCCGGGCGGTTGCCCGGCTTCCCTACGCATGCATTGGCCGAAGCTCAGCCATCTAGCTCGGAGAACAATGCCCCTGTTTCTGTCCCTCCTTGCCTTGGCCGCCATCCCAATCTTGGCGGCAAGCAATATAGATGAGGAGGCGCTCCAGCGGGAAAAGAAACGGCTTCTGGAGCTGGATCGCACGCGGACTAAGTTTGCGCAGCAGGAGGGTGAACTGCGCGCCCAACTCGAGAAAGCGGTGCCGGGATCGAAACAAGCCGATGCACTGGCCAAAAAACTGGCCGAAGCGCAGGGGATGCTGCGTCACGTTGACGAACTCAAGCCCAAGGTGCAGGCAAAGATCGACGAAGTCGTGGCATTGAAGCGCCTTCTAGAGAATATCGGCAACGACTCTCGCCGTCCAACGGAGGCCGATATCAGCGGCTCGTGGAAATCGGACTCAATCGGTGTTGGCTACGTCATTCAAATCGAGCAACAGGGCGAATTGATAAAAGGGCGGGGATATTACTGGAGCAGTCCCGGCACTTTGAGCAGCCCCTTCAGTATCACCGGCTCTTACAAAGACGGGCTGCTCTCGCTCGCGTTTGACGGCGGGAAATATCCCGAGCAAAAACGCTTCTTTCGCTACGCGGAAGAGCAGGGGCGTCCGCAATTTGAAGATCCGAAAAGCGATCATCGCGAGCACATCGTGCCGATGAATGCTGTCCAGAAGCGCTAAGCTCTCCTGGCGCCCCGGTCATAGGATTTGAGATTTACAGGGAGAAGTCCGCCGCTGGCGCAAAAGCCGCACAACATCCCCATTGGTTTCCCTTTTCTCCGGCTAAAACCCAGCCGTGCGCCTCGCGATCGGAGTCACTCCTCGCCTCCTTGGCCTTCGCAGTTCCGTCAAGCCGCTTTGGCGGCGTCTTGGGAACGCTTGAGGACGAAGGAAATCATCCGGACCAGCTCCTCTGTGAGGACCGGCTTGAAGACGACTTGGGCGTCGACGCTCTTCAGGAAGGTTTCCACCTTGGGATTGTCCGCATGGCCGGTGACGAAGAGGAAACGCGAATTGAGATGCGGCTTCACCTTCTGGACGGCCAGATAAAACATGTCGCCGGCCATCTTGGGCATCAACATGTCGCAAATGATGACGTCGAAATCGAAGGCCATGACCTCCCGGAGGGCGTCGGCGCCGTTGTTGGAGGTGGTCACAATGAAGTTGTGCGACTCCAGCAGGAGCTTGAGCGTATCGGCCAGAGCTTCATCATCGTCCACCAGCAGGACGTTCTTGATTTCCAGCTCGGCGGCATCGGAACCAGCGGACACTTGAGATTGAGTCGACGCAGACATTACGCAACGACATTAAGCAACAATCTCCAGAGTGTCATGGATAAAACGCCCGATACAGAGGGAAATTACGGGAAATTACCCCTTTTGCGCGGCCCCATTTCTGCTATGTTTTTGCGTTCCGGCAAAGATTGTTGAAGCCGTTTTGCTAAGTACTCCATCAGAGCGCCGATATAAAACCGATCATTCACCCGATCTTTTACCAAACCGAGCCAAAATCCTAACCATCGACACCGTCATGACCCCAGAGATCAACCATACCCTTACGGAAAAGTTCCGCCGCGAACACTCCATCGACAACACGATTTTCACGCGCCGGGATTTCCTGACGCGCACCGGCATGGGCTTTGGCGCCCTCAGTCTCGCTGGAATGTTTGGCATCGACCTCGGTCAGGCCGTTGGCGCCCCGCTGGGCACGACTGGCGTTGCGGGTGGCCCGCTTGCGCCCAAGAAGCCGCACTTCCCGGCCAAGGCCAAGGCGGTCATTCACATTTTCGCTTCCGGTGGCCCTTCGCAGGTCGATACCTGGGATCCGAAGCCCGAGCTGACGAAGTACACGGACAAGACCATTCCGGGTCATGACGGTCTGGCCTTCGGTTCGCCCTTCGAGTTCAAGAAGAGCGGCAAGTCGGGTGTTGAAGTCAGCTCTGTTTTCCCGGAACTCGGCACGGTGATCGATGAAATGGCGGTTATCCGTTCTCTCTGGACGGACATCCCGGCTCACGAAGTCGCCCAGCGCTTCATGCACACTGGCTCGATCCAGCTTCCCAAGCCTTCGATGGGCTCGTGGGTGGTCTATGGTCTCGGCTCTGAGAACCAGAATATGCCCGGTTTCGTCACCATGGGCGGCTCGCCCGAATGGCGCCAGTCCTCCTTCCTGCCGGGCGTCTACCAAGGCTGCAACGTGAACTACAACACGAAGATGGACCTGGATGACGTCATCATGAACATCAAGAACCAGTTCACGCCGATGGATCGCCAGCGCCGTGAGCTCGATCTCGTTCACTCCCTGAACGCGATCCACGCCGAGAAGCTCCAGAAGGACGCCCAGCTCGAAGCGCGTATCGAGTCGTTCGAAATGGCATTCAAGATGCAGACCGAAGCGACCGACGCCTTCGACATCACCAAGGAAACCGATGCGACCCGCGACGCCTACGGTCGCACCGATCTCGGCGCCAAGCTGCTCATGGCCCGCCGCCTCGTCGAGCGTGGCGTCCGTTTCGTTCAGGTTGATGCCGGTAGCTGGGATCACCATGGCAACCTCGCCGTCGTCCTCAAGCAGAAGGCCGGCGAAGTCGACGGCCCTGCCGCGGCACTCATCAAGGATCTCAAGGCCAAGGGCATGCTCGACAGCACGCTGGTCATCTGGGGTGGCGAATTCGGCCGCACCGTGACCCGCGACCGCAACGGCAATGCAACCCCGGGCCGCGACCACAACGGCCGCGCCATGGTGGCGTGGATGGCTGGCGGCGGCGTCAAGGGCGGCACCACCTACGGTTCGACCGACGAGTTCGGCGCCCGCGCGGTGGAGAACAAGGTGCACATCCATGACTTGCACGCGACCGTCATGGCGCTGCTCGGCTTCGATCACACCAAACTCACCTACCGTTACAACGGCCGCGACTTCCGCCTTACCGATAACTTCGGCAACGTCGTCAAGGACATCATTGCCTAATTCAACCTCAGTGCCTCGCAAAACTATGCGCGTAACTGCCACCATCCTTACCGGAGCGATTCTCTCCGTGGCCGCAATGGCCGCGGACGATGCCACGCCGGAACAAAAGGATTTCTTCGACAAGAAGATCAAGCCGATCCTCACGGACAAGTGCTACAAGTGTCATAGTAACGACACCGGCAAGTCCAAGGGCGGCCTCCTGCTTGACTCGCGTGAAGCTGCCCTCAAGGGCGGCGACACCGGTCCAGCCGTCGTGCCGGGCAACGTCGAGAAGAGTCTTCTCCTCACCGCCGTCTCCTACAAGGACAAGGACCTTCAGATGCCACCCAAGGGTGAAAAACTCTCGGACGTGGAAATCGCGGACCTGACCAAGTGGGTCAAGGAAGGCGCTGCCGATACTCGTGCTGCTGTAAAAGGCGGCAAGCTGAGCGGCTTGACTGACAAGGCTCGTGGCCATTGGGCTTATCAGCCGGTCGTGAAGCCCGCCATCCCTGCGGTCAAGAACCGTGGTTGGTGCGTGACTCCGGTCGATGCCTTCATCCTCCAGAAGCTGGAAGAGAAGAACATGATCCCGGCGCCCATGGCCGACAAGGAGACCCTCCTGCGTCGCGCCAGCTATGACCTTACTGGCCTGCCGCCGACTCCGGACGAAATCAAGGAGTTCAGTGCCGACACATCGCCTTATGCGTTTGTGAAGGTGGTGGATCGCCTCCTGGCATCGCCTCAGTATGGCGAGCGCTGGGGCCGCTTCTGGCTCGATAGCGCCCGCTACTCGGACACGACCGGTGACCGCGTGGCCAACCGCAACGTCGATTACCGTTTCCCGTATGCGTGGACCTATCGCGATTACGTCGTGCGCGCCTTTAACGAGGACAAGCCGTACGATCGTTTCATCGTGGAGCAACTCGCGGCGGACAAGCTGACCGACCTGAAGGACCAGCGCGACCTCGCTGCGCTCGGCTTCCTCTCGGTGGGCAAGCGTGGTGGTAACGTCAACGACCTCATCGACGACCGCATCGACACCTACTCGAAAGCGTTCCTGGCGATGACGGTGGCTTGTGCCCGTTGCCACGATCACATGTTCGACCCGATCCCGAC
>JBGGMZ010000230.1:0-5136 GCA_041287745.1 Chthoniobacter sp.
CTTGTCCTTGAACGCCTCGTCCCGAACTTTACGCCGCAGCACATCCACTGCCGCATGGGCTTGCGCGGTGACGAGCACCTGCGCCTCCGGTTGCTCTTCGAAAACGCGTCGTAAATGCTGTGATTCAAAGGTGGTCTTCCCCGTCCCCGGAGGTCCTTGCAACGCGTAAATCGGCCGCACACGCTCGACGTCTTCCATCACCGCGGCCTTAGACTTCAGCCAGGCAGGGATGGGCAGGTGATCGTTGAAGACCTTGGAGTCGCGGCAAATCGGAGATGCGAGCACTCTCAGCAAATACCGATGGTCCTTCAGCCGGTCGATGGCGCGCTGACGGCGCTCGACCAGACTAAATTGCCCCCATAAGCCGAATGTCCGCACGAATCCGCGCCGCAGCACTGGCAAGATTCGCCCGGGCAACAGCGGCCGGCGCAATCGGATTGTCCGACCGTCTTGTTGCACTTCGCTTTCCCACCATTCCTCATCGTCCGGCTGACGTCCGGTGCTGAGGCGGGAATGCTCAGTCAGCAACACCTGGCGGCAACGGTCTTTTCCAGAACTGGCCTCTTCCGACAGTATCGTCGCCAAGCCTCCTTTCGAGCGCGCCCAACTCGGCAAGTCGACCTGGCGCGGAGCTTCCCGGATGAACAGCTCTTCCCATTTTCCCGCACCCGCAGAAGGCCGCGCGGTTAGATCGGATTCGGACACTTCTTCAAACGAAAAAATCCGTGCGCTGGTAAAAAGCAGGTCGAGCTGATTCGTGCAACGCACGAAGTTGTGCATCAGGGCGAGGTCAAGTGCGAGATGCCGCTCTACGGCCAATTGCCTCTGTAGCAGCACTGCGGTCCATGGCTGACTCCGGCTGACGCCTCGGCGGAGTTGCTGCGGCACGGGCAGAATTTTTAGCCCGCTGAGGTCTCGCTGTTCTTCAGGATCGCTGCCAGTCACTTCACTGGGGTTGGCGAGGAAGGCGAAGTCCCAACTGGGCTTTTCGAGCACACCGCCTTGGCGCTCTGCATGGGGAAGGATAAACCAAGTTAGTTGCGATCCGCAGAGAACCGCGCCGTCACCCTCTGGCTTCCGGTGCAGGGTCGCGGAGCGCAAATCTTCCTCGAGAAACGACCGCAACGCGTCTACATGACCGATGTCGTTGAAGTTGAATGGTGTTATCTCGTCACCCGACGGATCGAAACCCTTGGCCCGACATGCATCGATGATGTGCTCGTTTCGGGGATTGAAGACCAGCACGAAAGGCACATCGGGATTCAGTTCCAGGGTCCCGGAGACCAGGCCTTGCGCGATGTCGTGGATCTCATCGATTAACTGCTCGCCAATGATTAGCCGGTCTGAGGTTCGAAAACCGAGTAGGCGTAGCAGCAACGCGCGCTCGCGAGGCTGAAGCTGCGATGCGCCGCCGTTTTCGGCCTCGCGCAGCAGCACGGGATGGCGCTGATCCGCCGTCAGCTTAGCGAGGCTTTCTACGTTGCAGAAAATGCGGGTCGCGAGCGTGCCGAATAAATACCAGTCTGCAGCGAACGAAACGCCGTCCTGCAATGCCCCCGGCACTCCCACCCAATGGGGAGTGTCCACGGCAGCCGGAACCTCCGAGCCAAAGCGAAACGCCCACTCGAATCCACCCAGCCGCCACGAAGACGGTCCGATCGCCGGCTCACCAAAAACATTCTCCGCGCCAACGCTCTGGTGCAAAATACGCTGCCGGTGCATGAGATGAATGCCGCGCGCAAGTCGCGCCAGCGCCTCCCAAATCGCAGCCCGCTGTGTCGCCTGACGGAGCGAGGGAAACGCCAGCGCGCCGTGCCGCGACCGCAGTTGCTCCGCAAGCGGCGTAAACCCGCCGCCGGTCGTGCTCAGCGCCATAACGAAGGCGTTGTTCTCGAAGTCGAGCCCGCCGTCAATGTGAGTCAGCAGAGCGTCCTCCGCCCCGCTGAGGGATGCGAGGCGCCGCAACCGCCGCTCCTCACGGCTCCAAAGTGCACGGACAGCTGTATCGGGTGCGTCGAGACCGAATGGCCAGACGCGTATGAGACAAGGGCGCAGGTCTTCATCCGTGCCCAACCAAGTTTTGGAATGGGCATCTTCGGTAAGCGGCGAGTCAGCCGTCAATCGGCCATGCAGTAGGTTCATAAATCTTAGGGGTTCTTTCTGGATGCAGAACGACTGTGACGCTGCGAAGGGTCGGCAATCCACCGCCCGACCGCGTCGCGTAGTCCCTCGGCGATCTCGCGCTGCCATCGCGCAATATGCGTCTCCAAAGGTATGTTCAGCCATGCTTCGATGGACGGTGGGGGCGATTCCAGTTCGGCGGCGGGAATCAGTGGCCCGGTTGGACTTGGGTCGTGTGACATAATCATAAGCTGTCGTCGGAATCGTCTCCCAAGATGGGGCGAAATTTATTACGGACTTCTTTGCGGCGCTCCTTGACAGTGCCGATCTGAAGATCAGGCTCTTTCTCTCTTAGTTGCTCAAGAATCGATTGATTGCTAGGCCAGCGGGCGGTGGTAACGAACGAATCAACCATGATCACCGCGACCGCTCGCTGAGCTGGCTTCATCCTCTGCGCGCAGGCAATCAACGAGGCGATAACCCCCTCGGCGCGGCTACGCCGCAGGGCATCGCTCTCCAATCGCACGACCATTGCGCAGTAATCCTCCGGGGCTCCCCATTCCTGCTGCATCGCAATTACTTTCTCCCACCGGCCGCGACGGGTGGACTTTCGCTGCGCGTCGATGATGTCGTTTCGTGCTACTCGCAAAAGGAAGTTGCGGAGGCAACTCATACCGTGTCCTTGAAATCTACCCGCATCGAGGCGCACTTGGAGTTGTGAGAATGCATCATCTGCAAATGCCTCGCAATCAGCCCAGCAAAGCTCGCTGAATTCATTTTTCAATTTCCGCACAAGCGCCAATCGAAAATGCACCCACGCCGCCTCCAGCGCCAACCGGCGCCCGCCAAGTACTCCAGCGATCCAACTCGCGATTGTCGCGTCATCTGGTGTCGGGGAGAAGTGATCCATGGCTCTAAACGGGAAAGCGCGTTTGACGTCGAGATGGGGGAAGAAATTTCGCAGAAAGTCAAAATAGTTTGCCGGAGAGAAAAAGCGCCTGCAAAGATCCCCCACTCCTTGCGTAGAACGCGCTGAACCGATCGATGAACCACACGATCAGCTCACCTCGCAAGACCTCGTCTCGCCGCCAACCGGATACCACCAAGACGTCGGGCCACAAGCGAACTTCGCATAGCAACGACTTCGCAGGGGGGATTTTGAAGGAATCAGGTATGCGCAGTATCATTGGCGACTTGAGCCAAAGTGGTTTTGCGCTGCTGCCTGGATGGGGTTTTTGGTTTGATACGCTGAGTCCGATAAAGCGCCCTGAAGCGTGGGCGGCGCTCTGCCATCCCCATACGGTTTCGCTACTAAAGAATCACACGATGCAAATTGGACACTTCACTCTCAACGACGAGGGCGGGATCGATGAACCGGCTCAACTCACGGTTGCGGTCTCTATAAAGGAAGAAAAGAGCCACCTGACCATCGTGGAAGGTGGAGATTGGATTTCCGGAAGCCCGCTGCTGCCCTTAAGCGTGCGGTCCTATCTTGCCGATTTGTTTTCATTCCAGCGCGCGATGCGTTCATATTTTGACGAAGTGGTTCCCCGAACCGAGTTCCCGACTAAGGTACAATGTCGAGTTTTCCACTATTTACCCTCCGACCCCCTTGCGGCATTTCGGCGCGATTTTGAGGCCCACCCTGCAATGCGGAATCACGTGGACGGAACGGTAGTGACAGTCGTTGTCGCGGATTCGTCAGACCGCGCGCTCCGCTGTTACGCAAATGGCCGCTGGGAAACAATAGCTCGGGCGGACGGAAAACCCTTTGCAGTGGGCTTTCCAGGGTCCGCAGCCGCCCATGACTTTGACCTGCCCCCAATACCACATCTCGTGCTTCCGTGCTGCGAACCAAGAGTCAGCATCGTGACCCGTTTAGCACCAGATCTTGGTACACTATCGATTGATCTCGCAAAGAACCGCCTGGCGAAGTGGCGTATTCGCCGTGCCTAAATAGGCCGTGCGCGCGCTTAAAGGCAAGGAACTCGTTCTAGACGGGGAAGTGGTCGCTCTGGACGATGAAAGACGCCACTCGTTAACCTGCTCTAGAAACAGAAGGGCGAGTCGCCAGCTTGCGCTACTACGCCTTTGACCTACGCGTGTTCGACGGAAAGAGATGATGAAACGGCCCTTGAGCTACCGCCGCAACCTGCTGGAAACGAAAGTGCCGATGCCCGTCACGTCGATCGCATCGCATGCACCCGTGCTGGCCGACGCACCCGAAGAGATTCTGCAGCACGTCGGGCAGTTCGGCTTCGAGGGAGTTGTCGCTAAACGGCGCGACTCGATCTACACACCGGGCGAAGAGCCGGGCAGGTCGCAGAAACACAAGATCCAGCAGACGGAGGATTTCATCATTGGCGGCTTCATCCCAGGCACGCGAGGATTGGACGAGATTCTCGTCGGCCACCGAGACGGCGAGCGGTTGCTCTTCGTCGAATCAGTGCGCAATGGCTTTGTGCCGACAACGAAGGCTAAGGTTTACGAAGCGATTAGCCGGGAGATGGCAGACGAATGCCCGTTTGCCAACCTGCCCGAAAAGAAGGGACCACATCGAATGGACCGCGAGAAGATGGAGTAGGGGCGATGTGCAGGCACGCCTCCACTAGAACATGACTGGCAAGTGGACTCGTCAATCCGACAGCACCTTGGAGACGCCCTAAGCCGTCCGTCGCTCATGGGGATTCTGCCAGGCGACATTCCACGCACCGAAAGGCCACCGTGGCCATCCAAGCGCCAAGTGGCGCTTGGAGCCCTCCACAGTATGGACGTTTATCTACGGGTCGACCTTGTAACCTCAGTCCGATCGACGGAAAAACCTTCCTTAGACTTGCGACGCATTGATAGTATTTTATAACGCTTGAATGCCACGCATTTTTGATCGACACGTAAATGGAAATCTCTGCGGAAAAGTCGCTTGAATTGCTTGACAAAACGGGCCTGATGGAAGGTCTGACTGACGGAGTCAAGGAAGCGATAAAAAAGACGTTACCCGAAATAGCAAATGGCGGT
>JBGGMZ010000231.1:0-2557 GCA_041287745.1 Chthoniobacter sp.
AGCGACATCCGGCGGATATTGTCATCGATCCAGAACTGGCCGGCGAAGAAGTAGCCCTGCAGCTTTGTCTCCCGCCCGCGATCGAGCGAGGGATGAATCGTGGCTCCGCGAATTTCCATCCAGCCCTGGGGCACCTGCAGAAAGAAGTGGCAGGTCTTTTGCCCGGCAAAAAGCGTTGAGAACGCCTCCTTCGGAATCGCCAATTCCCTCAAATTGTCGGCGAACCGATTGTTCCGCGAATAATGGAGTGTCTGGTCCGGCTTGTACACCCAGACGGCATTCACGCCATAGGTCGCGAGGTTCTCTTCGCTGATATTCTTTTCCGTCCAGGCCGCGTCGCTCTTCATGACCGCCCGAACCATGTCATCCCAGACACTGGTGTCGTCCACGAAGACCTTGAGCTTGTCCCCTCGCTCGACCAGAAACTCGTCGAAGTTACGGTTTCGTTCCGCCTGCCGCGCATCTCCGAGGGCTTTGAATTTACCTGCCTCCAGGACCTTGAGCGCAGCCAGCCCACCGATCAGCGTCGAGACGATCGCCAGGAGCAGCAGCAAGATTTTTGTTTGTACAGTCATGGTCCCGAAAGAGACCCGCTGTGCACTTCGCGCACCCTAGGCCGGCCAGCGGACAATCGCCGCATCCTAGTGGCGAACGCGGGTTTCCTTGATGGAGATAATGCGCGGGTCAGCAGTAGCGGCATTGATCACGATTTCATTGTCTGTCTCCCCGCGCGCTTTGGATTTCCCGTTCCCGAGAATAAAGCCGACGCGATACTTCACCACAATGACGCCGGCGCTCGGAATGGCGCGCGAGTTGAACGCCTCGACGTGGGAATAGCGGCGATGCGGCCAGCGCGCGTAATACTTGCTCAGACTGTGCTCGATGATCCGGCGATCGACCCAGCCGTTCCCGAGGTAGTCCACGCGATCGGCGTAAAAGTGCAGTTCGTCTTCCAAGTCATTGTGACTCACCGCGTGCAGATACCGGTTTACATAGTCGGCAAGGACCTCCGGCGCTTTCAAGCTGCTGCCCGTGACGGTCGGAGCGGAGCCTTTGATTTTCGGCGCAACGTTCGCGGCAGCCGCAGCTGGACGATAGGCGGAAGCGTCGCGCTTGGAACGTCTGGATTTGCCAGAGGCCACTTCATCCGGAGCAACGCTCGCGACGGAAACGCCGGTGCTGGACGCGATCTCATGGGCTTCCCCTACGATATCGATTCGCGTGTCGCTCTTGAGCACCGGCTCTTCCGGCAGTTGCACCTCCTTCGGCAGAGGGTCGCCAGGGCTACGGGCGACGACTCCGAGTGACCGCAAGGTGTCGTGGTCGTCCTGGCCGGTGGCCGACAAACCCTTTCGCTTTTGATAATGCTTGAGAGCTTGTTCCAGTTCCGGGGAGGGGCGTCCATCGATGTCCCCGAAATAGATATTCCGCCGCCGCAGTTCTTCCTGGGTCGAGCGCACTTCATCATTCGCGTAAAGGACGGCCGCAGAGGAGGCGAGGATAAGAAAAATAACGGGGCGATTCATTTTTGGGATGTTAAACATTCCGCTACGAGACTTACGCTTATCTGGGCCCTTCCGGATGTAGAGCCAGTCGTCCTAACAGGACATATTTTCGGATGTCCCCATGTGTGAAACCACGCAGAAGGACCGAATTTGCCTGAAGCCGACCGGGTATCTCCGCCCAAGGCCGCATCCTTTCTCCGACAGATGCGCGTTTCCGCCCAGAGCGGCAAAAGAACCAAAACGACCGCCTCCATTCGGAGGAAATCGCACCTAATCTATTTCGTGAAGCCCTGCGCTTTTAGCCAAAAAGCGCAATCCTTCGTCCACGGGTGCATCTTCTCCGGATCGAGTTCCTTGCTACCGAGACCGATGCCGTGCTTGCCCTTTTCGTAAAGGTGCAGGTCGAACGGTACGCCCTGCTCGCGCAACGCCGCGGCGTAGGCGAATGCATTGTCGACGATCACTTTGTCGTCCTCCACCGTCTGCCAGATGAATGTGATCGGCGTATCCTTCCGGACGTTCAGGCGCGGAGAGAGCAGTTTCTCTAGCTCGGGTGTGGCGTGTGCGCCGAGGAAGCGCTGCTCACGCTCCACATCCGGCTTATCGAAGAGGATGAAGCCGTAGCACAGCACCGCCACGTCCGGCCGCGAGCTCACACGCTCGATCGGGTCGGCGTCGTCCGCTTTTCCCGCGTCGAATTGCGTGCTGAGCGTCGCCGTAAGATGACCGCCCGCACTCGAGCCGATCATGCCGATGCGCTTCGGATCGATCCCCCACTCCGCCGCGTGCGACCGCACGGTGCGCATCGCGCGGGTCGCGTCGAGCAACGACACGGGGACGTAATAGCCATCCGTCGTCAGCCGATACTTCAGCACGAAAGCGGCGATGCCCTGCGAAGCCAGCCACTTGGCAAATGGCTCGCCTTCGTGGGCCGCGAGGTTCCGATACCCACCACCCGGAGCCACGATGAATGCGGCGCCCGTCGCCTTGTCCGCATCCGGCCAGTAGGGCGTGAGCGTGGGGATATCCTTGTCCGCATCGCCCAGCGCCTC
>JBGGMZ010000232.1:0-34850 GCA_041287745.1 Chthoniobacter sp.
TCCCTCTGCTCCGGCGGAGTCCACACTCGCCCCGCGGCATCCTGTTTCAATACTCGATCGGCTGGTTCCATAAATTGCATAGCGTAGCCACTACGCAATCTACGACCGCTACGATCCAACGGTGCCACGGCTACCGCTTACCGAGCAATACTTCGTAGATGCGGTAGTTCGTCTTCATCGCCTCATCGAGCATCGGTCGCCACGGGCGATCGGTCACGGCGAGGATGCCGGTATTGGCGCGCTCGCCGTCGAAGCCCTGGAACCAGCGGCCCGTGACGGATTGATCGATGAGCGTGAACCACTCGATGCCGACGACGAAACCGAGCGAGGCGGTTTGCTCCACGTAGTTGCGGTAGGCGAGGCCACGCTCTTGCTGAGTAGAGACTTCG
Organism: Chthoniobacter sp.; assembly: GCA_041287745.1. GTDB lineage: Bacteria > Verrucomicrobiota > Verrucomicrobiia > Chthoniobacterales > Chthoniobacteraceae > Chthoniobacter. The sequence continues at coordinate 390 of JBGGMZ010000232.1, forward strand.
CGTCCTCCAGCGAGGCCGCTTTCCTTCGAAGCGCCCCAGTAAAATTCGCTCATCATCATTGGGCGTCCGCCGGTCCAGCCATAGATGCGGCGCAGGAATTCTTTGTCCACGCCGTTGGTGTAATAGTTGAACGACATCACATCGAGATACTTGCCCGCGATACGGCAGAGTTGCTCGTTGTTGATCGTGCCCGGCTGCAAGCGGCAGCCGATGAGGAGATGCTTCGCATCATATTTACGATACGCTTCGGCGATGATGCGGAAGTATTCCTCGAGGAAGACACCGGTAAAATCCTGCACGTCCTGCTTGGCGGTCGCGGTCTTCACGTTGAGCACGCGATCTTTTAAGTCATCGAAACTTGCCGCGTCACTTTCCCAAGCCGTGTTGTAAGCCGCGATTGTCTGGTATTTGTCGGCGAGTCCCTGGACGAGGCGGCGCTTGCATGCATGCTTGCCATCGTAGGTCGGCACCATATGCGGGATGTTTTCGTAGATCGGTTCGTTGACGATGAAATAGCCGATGATAAGCGGATCATCGACGTGCGCGGGCAGAGTCTTCGCCATGTTATCCTCCAGCCGCGCGCGGTTCTTCTCTTCAAAAGGATCGAACGTCTCGCCGATGCTGGGCAGGCGGGGAATCCCTTCCCACTCACTGATCGGGGGATGTGCGACGCGCGGAAATTGCGCGGCGCGTTGAGCGGCTTCACCCCCGTTTGAAAAAGCGCCGACGGAATTGAAGCCCCACTTGCGCAGGCGCGGGATGAGACGTTCGGTGAATGTCTCCGAGTCGAAGGGCTGGCCGGTCTTGCGAATGACATTCGCGAGGTAGAAGGAAAGCGCCGTCCCTCCAGAATCTTTTTGAAAGACAGTGGCGAAGTCGCCCTCGCGCTTCGGTAGCCACTCGTAAGCCGCCTCGCGGCCTTTCACGAGCGTGTAGTCCTCGCCCGGACTCGCGCCGCAGAGGCCGAGGTGAAAGAAAGCATTCCCTGCGGGATCGACGAGGAACCAGCGCTCTTTCTTCTGCTCGACGTGGAAGAATCCCGTGGCCTTCAGACCGAGTTGCTCGCCGCTCCCGGGCAGGCCGCCGTATGCGTCGAGCTCTGGCGGGTGCAGTGTGGCCAGCCATGTCGCTTCCGTCTCGGTGTCGGCCTTGAGCTCGTCTTCGCTTTTCACTTTTTGCGGCCAGTCTTCGCGGGTGGATTGGCCGAAGCGGTCGACCAGCGCCTGCGCTTTGCCCGGCTCGGGCTCGGTAATCTTGATCGTGAAGGTCACCTCCTTGCGCTCCGCGAGCGGCGTCGCGCAGCGGAAAGCGTAGATCGCCCAGTTCCACTCCCGATTGTCCGTGAGCTCGAGAAAGGAGAATTCCGGTGTTTGCAGCTCGAGGCTGCGGCCCGCATAGTCTGTGATGCGCAGCGCAGGCGCGTGGCCCTGGAAGAGATGTGCATTGGCCGGTTTCTCCTTGGGAAAAGGAGCTCCCTTGTCACCCATGTGCCAGACCCCGCCTTGATTGAAAGCGATGGGGATGAGTATCTCCACCGCCATGGCTTTCACATCGGCCGGTAGCGCGGTCAGTTTCATCACCACGCGCCCATCTGCACCGACAGTCAGGCTCACCTCGCCGCCGCCATCGTATTTCAGCGAGGCGCTTTTGCCGTCGGGATGTTTTTCGAGAATCTTGTGAACCGTGTTTTGGGAAGCATCGCGGAACTCCGGGTAGGCGAGGGTGAATTTGCCCAGGCTGCCGGCATCGATCTCCAAGCCATCATTTCCGAAACGCATTTCCGCAGCCGGAGATGAAGCCGCGAGGAAGAGGAGCGAAAGCAGGAGGAACAAACGACGCATAGGAGCCGGGGATGAGATGGAGGATGCGAATGACCGGCAAGGATTTTGTGGAAGGAATGAGTGCTGGTATCCAGGCGCGTCCCCAGACCAGCAGATCCAGCGATCTACGAAGTCACGTAAAGATTCGCAGCTTTTCGCGAGCAGCGTCGTTAACAGACAAAGAAACGCCGCACTGGCGGCTTTAGCTCCATACCCCTACCATCCCGCTGACATGTCGATCTTATCCCGGCCCCTGCTCACCTGCGCGCTTGTCGCAGTGTTACCTCTTTCTTTGTTTGCGCAGGAAGCGGCGCCGAAACCGATCGTCTCGAGCTTGCAGCCTTTCGTGGATAGCCGAGTGCTCGCCGGGGCGGTAACTCTCGTGGCTTCCCGTGACAAGGTGCTCGACCTGGAGACCGTGGGCTATGCCGATGTGGCGACGAAGAAGCCAATGGCAGCGGATTCGTTGTTTTGGATCGCGTCCATGTCGAAGCCGATTACCACGGCTGCATTTATGATCCTCGTGGACGAGGGGAAGGTGAAGGTGGACGACCCGGTGGAAAAGTATCTCCCGGAATTCAAGGGCCAAATGGTGGTGGCCGAGAAGGACGAATCTCACGTGCTCCTGCGCAAGCCGAAGCATCCGATTCTTATTCGGAATATCATGAGCCACACCAGCGGGCTGCCTTTCAAGTCGGCCATCGAGCAGCCCACGCTCGATCTCTTTCCGCTGGCCACACGCGTGCGGAGTTATGCTGCTGCGCCGCTGGAGTTCGAGCCCGACAGCAAATATCAATATAGCAATGCGGGTATCAACACGGCGGGCCGTATCGTCGAGGTAGTGACCGGTAAGAAGTACGAAGACTTCCTCGACGAACGGCTTTTCAAGCCACTGGGCATGAAGGACACGACCTTCTGGCCCAACGCCGAGCAGATCGGGCGCATCGCGAAATCTTATAGAGGCAACAAGGACAAGTCGGACATCGAGGAGACACCGGTGGGGCAGTTGCTCTATCCGCTCGATGATCATCAGAATCGCTTTCCCATGCCGGCCGGTGGCCTTTTCTCCACGGCGGCGGACATGGCGCGTTTTGGCCAGATGCTTCTGCGCGGTGGTGAACTCGATGGAAAGCGCTATCTCTCCGAGGCGTCGGTGAAGCAAATGACCAGCCGCCAGACGCCGCCGAACCTGAAGGAAAGCTATGGCTTCGGTTACGCGGTGAATGGCGCAACCTTCGGTCACGGCGGCGCCTACAGCACGAATATCTCGGTCGACCCACAGTTGAATCTTGTGCTCGTCTTCATGGTGCAGAATGCCGGATGGCGGAATGACGACGGGAAGAAGATCCAGCCGGCGTTTACCGCGGCTGCGGTCAAAACTTTTGGCGCGCCGCATCCTGCGGAGCCGGCGAAATAAGGAAGGCGCAACGGAATGCCCCCCTGGCCCCAGAACTACGATCCGTTCGGCAACGTACTGATCTCGACGCTTGTCGCGGCGATTCCGATTGCCCTGTTGTTGGGCGCGATTGCGCTCCTGCACATCCGCATTCATATCGCCGCGCTGGGCGGATTGGTCGCAGCGCTCTTGGTGGCAATCGTCGCCTGCCACATGCCGCTGGATATCGCTGCAGCCACCACCATTTACGGAGCAGCCTATGGCTTGTTCCCGATCGGCTGGATCATCCTCAACGTCATCTTCCTCTATCAACTTACGGTGCAGCGTGGGCTCTTCGACATTTTGCGCGACAGCCTTGCCCGGGTGGCGCCCGATGCCCGCATTCAGCTCATCCTCATCGCCTTCGCCTTCGGGGCGTTCGTCGAGGGAATGGCGGGATTCGGCACGCCGGTGGCGATCACCGCGGCGATTCTCATTCAGCTCGGCTTCCGTCCATTGCATGCGTCGGGCCTGGCGTTGATCGCGAATACGGCCCCGGTCGCATTTGGTTCGTTGGGTATTCCGGTCACCACGCTCGCACAAGTGGCGGGTCTGGATGTGCATCAGGTGTCCGCAATGATCGGGCGGCAGTTGCCGTTCTTCTCCCTGCTCATTCCGTTCTGGGTCATTGCCGCATTCGACGGCTGGCGCGGGGTGCGCGCGGTGTGGCCGGCGGCGCTCACCGCAGGCCTGGCCTTCGCCATTCCGCAGTTCCTCGTGTCAAATTTTCACGGGCCGTGGTTGGTGGATATCATTGCCGGCGCTTCCGCGATCATCGCCACGATCCTGCTACTGCGCGTCTGGCAACCGCGTGAGATCATGCGCCTGGAGAAGCCGGTGCCCACCGATGATGCTCCGGTGGTGGATAGCGGTCCGCTCACGCCGAAGCGCATCGCCTTTGCCTGGATGCCCTGGATCATCCTCACCGCTTTCATTCTGTGCTGGGGTGTTCCGGCGACTCAGGTGGCGCTGGATAAAATCGCGGCGGCGGAGTTTCACGTGCCGCACCTTCATCTTCTCGTGCAGCGCATGCCGCCGGTTGCACCCGCAGGGGCCCCTCCGGAACCCGCGATCTTCAAGTTTCACTATCTGTCCGCGACTGGCACCGGCATTCTTCTCGCCGCGATCGTCGCCGGTTTTGCCATGGGATTTACACCCGTCGCGATGCTGCGCGCTTATGCGCTCACTTTCTGGCGCGTGCGCTTTTCCCTCATGACCATCGCCGCAATGCTCGCGCTGGGCTATGTGACCAAGACGGCGGGCACGGACGCCACGCTCGGCCTGGCGCTGGCGCGCACGGGATCGCTGTATCCTTTCTTCGGCACGCTGCTCGGCTGGCTCGGCGTGGCGCTGACAGGCTCGGACACCGCATCAAACGTGCTCTTCGGCAGCCTGCAGAAAATCACTGCGCAACAGCTCGGGCTCAGCCCGGTGCTCATGGGCGCGGCCAACAGTGCCGGCGGGGTGATGGGCAAGATGGTCGATGCGCAGAGCATCGTCGTGGCCAGCACGGCGACAAACTGGTACGGCCACGAAGACGCCATTCTCCGCTATGTTTTCTGGCACAGCCTCGCCCTGGCCACGCTCATGGGCATCTTCGTCTATCTGCAGGCTTACGTGGCGCCGTTCTCGTCGATGGTGGTGAAGTAGAGCGCCACCCGAGGCTACGATCGTCATGATGCATCGCCGCCGTTTCCTCCAAGTCGTGGGCGGGGGAGCTTTGCTTGCGGGTCACGCACGCGCGGTCGAAGCTTCTGCGAAGCCGCCCTATCGTGTGCTTTACAGCAACGACACCACCAATGTGCTCGGCTGTACGAGCCCGTGGCATGCGAAAGGCGCGCTCTTTCGGCCGGAGTTGATCGAGGCCTCAGTGGATGAAGTCGCGGGATTGGTCGATGCGCATTTCCTGCAACCCGGGCTTGGCGAGGTGCCGATGTGGCCGAGCAAAGTCGAGCCGATCGAGGCGCACTACCGCTGGATTCGCGATACCTACGGGCTTGGGCCGGATGCGTTCGGCAAGTACGTGCTCGCAGGCGGTGACGTGGTGAAAGTGTTTCTCGATCGCTGTCGCGCGAAGGGGCAGGCGGGGTTCATCTCCGTGCGGCTGAACGATGCGCATAACAAGGAATTCGTGAATGCGAAGCCGGGGGACAAAATCGGTGGCAGCGTCGCGATGGCAGTCACGAAATTCTATCGCGATCATCCGGAATATCGCATCGGTTCGAAGATCGAATCGGCGCAATTTCATGTGCTGAACTGGGCGATCCCGGAAGTGCCTGCGCGCAAACTCGCGCTCATCGAGGAGCTTTGCACGAATTACGATCTCGATGGGCTGGAGCTGGATTTCATGCGGTTCTACAGCTTCTTCCCGCGAGACAAGACGACGAGCGAACAGCGGCGGGAAGTCATCACGGGATTCGTTCGCGACGTGCGGGCGGTGATCGATCGCACGGCGCGCGATGGAAAGCGGCGCTGGCTCTGCGCGCGGTTGCCGGGCTTCGTCAGTGCGCTCGATCCGCTCGGGCTCGATATCGCGGCGCTGGCCGCTGCGGGACTCGACATGCTCAATCTCTCCGCCAGCTACTTCACCACGCAGCAGATGAATGTGGCGGCGATTCGCGCGCTTGCTCCGAAGACGGCGATTTATGTGGAGCTATGTCATTCCACGTGGAATGGGCCCAAGATGACTGCGGGTTACGATGTCTTTCCCTTCCGTCGGGCGACGGTGGAGCAACTCGAAACGACGGCGCATCTCGGCTACGCGCGCGGCGCGGATGGAGTGAGCCTTTTCAATTTCGCTTACTATCGCGAGCATGGTGGGGCAGGGCGGGGACCCTTTCACGAACCGCCGTTTTCCGTGCTGCCGATTCTCGGCGATCGCGCGAAACTGGGTGGTCTGCCACAGCATTGGTTTCTCGGGCCGGGGTGGGAGAATCCTTTTGCCAAGCCGGCTGTGCTGCCGCGGAAGTTGGGGGTCGGCAAGGAGACGACGTTCACGCTCGATCTTGCGCCACCATCAGGCGGATGGAAGCGGGATGCGCGTTTGCGAGTGCAGACGCTGGGGCCGATGCAGAAGGAGCAGCTCGCGGTGAAATGGAATGGGCAGATCGTGGCTGCGTCCGACGATATTTCGGAACCATTTCCCAATCCCGATCCGCCACTGCTCGGTTCGGCGGAAACGCTGAGGGCGTGGGTAGTGCCGGCAGCGCTTTTACGCGATGGTAACAATGGGATTTCGATCTCGCTGACGTCAGGTGAGGCGATCGAAATTGCGTTCCTCGATGTGGCTACATCGGCGAGTGACGTTTGACTACTTGGGATACAGGTTAGGCCGTGTTCACGGATTAGATAGATTGCGTAAGTCGCCTGCGTTTTGGAGTGCGGTAGTCCTCTACCGCTTTGAGAAATTACTCCCAAAGCGCCAGAGGACAGGCGCACTCCAAAACGCAGGCGACTTACGAGACCTGCTAACTCAAGACAACTACTTCTGGTGTTTCCGCCGGCTCCAGAGTCTGAATCGCGGCGCCGTCGCCGCCCATCTCCGCCGTGCCGGCGCGGGCGAATTTGTTCCAGCCGACGAGGGTGCCAGAGAGCGCGGTGAAGAAAGCTTTCACCACCACGTACCACATGAAGGGATGATAGCCGAGGCGCTGTAGTGGCAGCCATGGCAGAAGGCGCGGGTTGCCGCCGCCGGTGATGATGGCGAGGATGGCGGCGAGGGATTCCGTGGCCAGCATGAGCAGCGCGAAGAGGCCTACGGTGCTGGCGTGGCCGGTGCAGAGCGAGTAGATCATGAGCACATCCACGATGGGCGAAAGCAGCGGCAAGAGGACTTGATGCAGCCACTGGATGGGCAGTGCCACCCAGCCGAGCGCGCCGTAGCGGCCGAGCGCGTCGCGATGTTTCCACAGGCACTGGAAAGTGCCGTAGGCCCAGCGAAAACGCTGGCGCAGGAAGCTGCGCCAGGTATTCGGCGCCTCGGTGTAGGCCACTGCTTCGCTGTCGTTCACGATTCGCCAGCCGGCCCGCAGCAGTTGCCACGTCATGTCCATATCCTCGTTCAGCGTGTCGGGAGAGAAGCCGCCCAGGGCAACGATGGCCTCGCGTCGTACGGCGCCCGCGGCTCCAGCGATGACGGGGATGCAATTGATAAGATCGAAACCGCGCCGGTCGAAATTCTGGCAGGTGCTGTATTCGAGCGCTTGCCAGCGGGTGAGAATGTTGTCCGACGCATTGCCGATGCGCACGCCGGCGGCCACGGCGCCCACGCTGTCATTACCGAAGTGGCGGACGAGCATACGCGCAGCGTTCGCGGGGAAGAGCGTGTCGGCGTCTGCGAGCATGATGATCTCGCCTTCCGCCTCACCGAGCCCGCGATTCATCGCCGCCATCTTGCCTGAGTTGGGCTGATCGAGGATACGGATGCGTGGGTGGTCGGCGAAGTTTTCGCGCAGCAGGGAGAGTGTCCCGTCGGTGCTGCCGTCGTTCACCACTACGATGTCGAGCGCAGGATAGTCCGAGCGCAGCAGGCTCACCACTGAACGCACGATGACCTTTTCCTCGTTGTATGCGGCCATGATGACCGTGACGGTGGGTGCGTAGTCCTCGCGGAAGCGGCGGCGCTTTTCGCGTGACCACTGGATGAGGACGAGCACGAAGAGAAAGGCGACGCGGACCAGGCCGAAGAAAGTGGCGATGAGAAATAGCAGGCCAAGCAGTCGCTGGACGGGAAAGCCGAAGAAATAGATGACGCGATCGCCGAAGACCAGGCTCGCTTCCAGTGGCGACACGGGCGGCATGAGCGCTTCGCGCGGCACGTCGCAGAGCTCGGCGAGGCTGACGAAACGATAACCTTTCGCCCGCAGCTCGGTGATGATCTTCGGCAACGCCGCGACCGTGAGATGGCGGTCGCCCCCGGCGTCGTGGAGCAGCACGATGTGCCCTTCGTGGCGGGAGCGGCTCACGCGATGCGCGAGGTCATCCGCGGTGCGCAGCTCCCGTACGTGCGTACCCTGCACGCCCGGCTTGAGCTTCGTCAGTTCCCAATCGCTGGGGATGATGCCTTCGCCGACGGTGAGATATCCGGAGTGTCCGGCGCGGACGATGGGCAACACTTCCGCAGGCGTCTCGGGTTCCGGATTTCCGCCGTAAGGCGGGCGGAAGAGCAGGGTGGAGCGGCCGGTGGTGACCTGGATGATGCGCTGTGTGGCCGCCAGTTCCATTTCCTGCTGTAGACGCGAGAGCTTGGAGAGATCGGGATGGGAGAAGGTGTGGTTGCCGACCTCGTGGCCCTCGTCTGCCATGCGCCGCATCAGGTCGGGGTGCATCTCGGCATTCTTGCCCACGACGAAGAAGACTGCGGGCACGTGATGCTGCTTCAGGATGTCGAGGATTTGCGGCGTGAAGGTAGGATCAGGGCCGTCGTCGAAGGTCAGGACGAGCCGCAGATCGGTCGCCGGATCGCCACCACCCAGGCGGCGGAATTCGCAGGTGTCCGGCTGGCCTTCTTCCAGAGCGATGTGGGGTGAGAGCACTTCGCCGCTGCCGGTGAAACGCACGGGCATCTTCGTGATGCTCTCATCGGTCATGTCCTCCGACAACCTGGCCGGACGCGTCTCTGCGGGAAGCTGCGAGATATCTAGGACCGGGCGATGGAGCAGGCTTTCGACCAGCCACACCACGGCGGCGCCGATGCCGAGCAGGACCAACGTGAGCGAAAACTTCAGCCACTTCTGACGGCGCCCGGAGGCGTCGTGGAATATGGGGTGAGCCGAAGTGCGCATGACAGGATTTCCAGCCGACCTGTCCGATGATTTCAACGCCACCGCCGAAGATCGCGTTTGACCGGCTTCAGTTCGAGAGGGTAAGGGTTTCCCGGACCCTGGGGCGAAGGCAAGTAGATTCGAGTCTACACGTAGTTTTACGCAAAGTCCGAACCTGACGGCGCGTTGGTTTCCAGCGCAATGGCTTTGAAGTGGGCGCTGACGGAGCAGCGTCCTTCCCGCCTACGCCTTTACACGCTCGATATGCGCGCCGAGTCCGTTGAGCTTCTCGTCGATCAACTCGTAGCCGCGGTCGATGTGGTAGACACGGTTCACTTCGGTGATCCCTTCGCTATGCAGGCCGGCGAGGACGAGCGCCGCGCTGGCGCGCAGGTCGCTGGCCATCACGGGCGCACCGCTCATGCGCTCCACGCCCTTGATGATGGCGGTGGGGCCGTTGAGCGAGATATCCGCGCCCATGCGCTTCATCTCGGAGACGTGCATGTAACGCTGCGGGAAAATGGTTTCGGTGATGACCGAAATGCCCGGAGTCTTCGCGAGCAACGCGCACATCTGCGCCTGCATGTCGGTCGGAAAGTCGGGGTAGGGATTGGTCGTGATCTCGAGCGGCTTCCACGGGCCGTTCGGCGAGATGGTGATGTTGTCGCCATCGACCTTGAGAATAAACCCGGCGCGAGTGAGAGCGTCGGTGACGGAGGTGAGGTGCGAGGGATCGACGCGCTTGAGGGTGATGCCCTTGCCGGCGATGGCTCCGGCGACGAGAAAGGTGCCGGCCTCGATGCGATCGGGGATGACGCTGTGCTCGGCGCCGTGCAATTCCTTCACGCCTTCGATGACGATGCGGCGCGTGCCGGCGCCTTCGATTTTCGCGCCCATCTTGTTGAGGAAATTGGCGAGGTCGACGACTTCCGGTTCGGCGGCGGCGCTATCGATGACCGTGGTGCCCTCGGCGAGGACGGCGGCCATCATCACGTTATCCGTGCCGAGCACGGTGGGGCCTTGCTTGCCGCGCAGGCTCATGGAACTGCCCTTGAGCTCACCGGCGAAAACTTTGACGTTGCCGCCTTCGATGCGGTGCATGGCGCCGAGGGCCTCGAAGCCCTTCAGGTGCAGGTCGATCGGGCGATCGCCGATGACGCAGCCGCCGGGCAGGGAGACAGTCGCTTCCTTTTCGCGGCCGAGGAGCGGGCCGATGACGCAGACGGAAGCGCGCATCTTGCGCACGATCTCGTAAGGGGCCTCGGTGATGATCTTCTCCGCCTGCACGGTCACCACGCCGCTGGCGCGCTCCACTTGGGCGCCGAGATGCGAGAGGATTTGCAGCATGTAATGGATGTCGCTCAGGTCCGGCACGTGGTGAATCACGCAGGGCTCCTTCGTGAGGAGCGTCGCCGCGAGGATCGGGAGCGCAGAGTTTTTCGAGCCGCTGATTTTGACGTTGCCGCTGAGGCTGGCGCCACCGTGAACGAGGATTTTATCCATAGATTGCGAAGATGAATCGGTCTTTGCCTTGGTAGTCGGTTTGTGAACGGATGTCTTGGAAATTGTGCGCAGCGAGTAAATCCACCAGCGCCTGGGCCTGGTCGTGGCCGATCTCGAGCGCGAGGCGGCCGCGAAGATGGCGGGCAGCCTGGGGAACGAAACGGCGGAAGAGATCGAGGCCATCAGGGCCACCATCGAGGGCGGAGAGGGGATCGTGCCGCACCTCGCGAGCGAGAGTGGGGATTTCGTCGCGCGAGATGTAGGGGAGATTGGCCACGATGAGGTCGTATTCCCCAGTCACTCCGGTGAGAAGGTCGCTGGAGAGGAATTGCACGCGCTCAGCCAGGCCGAGGCTGGAGGCATTTTCGCGAGCCAGCGCGAGGGCGTCGGGTGAGAGATCGACCGCCTCGACCTGCGCCTCCGGCCAGGAGGCCGCGAGGGTGAGGGCGATCACACCGCTGCCCGTGCCCACATCGAGCACCCGTTTCGCCGGGCCACCCGCCAGCACGAGCTCGCAGAGTTGCTCCGTCTCCGGCCGGGGCACGAGCCCGCGTTTGTCGCAGACGAAGGTATGGCCATGAAATTCCGCCGTGCCGAGCAGATGCTGCAACGGCTCTCCCGCCGCGCGACGCCGCACCAGATCGCGCAACGGCTCGAGCAGCTGATCACTCAACGGCCGGTCAAACTCCATGTAGAGATCCATGCGCTTCTTCCCGAGAGTGTGTGCCAGCAGATGCTCGATATTCAGCCGCGGGCTCTCCACACCGCTCTTTTGGAAATAAGCGGTCGTCGCCTGGATGACCTCGAGCACGGTTTTCATGGAGCCGCTGCTTCTATCCGCGGGCCCGGCGTTGCGCAAATGAATGTGTATCCAGCTGCCGGAAACAGCGTCGCCTCCGGAAATGGCCGGCACAGACTGCTATTTGCTCTGATACTTCGGCAGCTTGCACTGCTTGCGAATGGCATCGAACAGCTTCGGAATAGCCGTCTTGTTTGCGCTATTCAGCAGGAAGGTCGGGATGCCGCCGCCGGAATCGGAAAAGATGGTGTAGGTCGCCTTGGTCTTGCCGCTGCCGGCGGGTTCCAGCAGCCACGAGCCTTGGGTCACCTTCACGCGCGTCACGCCTTTGATCTCCGCCGGGCCGAGATCGTTCGCAGCTTCCCAGCGGTTGCAATACATCATCCCGCCGGGACACGCTTTGCTCTCAAATTTCACTCGCACCGTGTAGTCGCGGTCCCCGACCATGGGTGGCGAGATGCGCTGGTAGCCCACGCGGGTCTCGCTCGTACGAGAGAGAGTTTTCGTCTCCACGACATAGGGCATGAATTTCGGGTACTCCGCCGTGTCGTCGATCACGCGCTTCACCACGATGGTGTCGGCATCGATGAAGCCGATGGCCTTGCACTCGCGGAGGGGCGAACCCTCATGAGGCCGCGTGTAAACGGTGACGCCGTCGGTCTGGTTGGACTCCGTCCAGCCGTCCTCGTTATCCGCGGCTTTCACCGGGAGGAAGCCGAGGGCAACGAACAGAGCCAGACCGAGCGAAAGACGAAGGCGCATCGGTCGAATAGGGCACGAAGCGTGACCTGTGGCAATGTCGATCGTTCACCCTTAGCCGGATACATTCCGTCCTTGGATTCGCTACCGAGGCTTGCTTCCCGGCGCAGTTGGATGCAGAGAGAACCCAGGAATGGAAACCAGCACCTCACGCACCGCTCGCGCTCGTGTGCTGGTTTTTCTCGAACATCAGCCGAGATCCTGGCTGTGGACGGAGGCGGTTGTCCTCACCTTGGTCGTGGGTCTTCTCGACTATTTCACCGGTTACGAGGTGAGCGTGGTGCTGCTCTACTCGGTACCCATCCTGCTGATCGCCTGGTTTGCCGATCGCACTTCGGCCACTCTCATGGCGTTGTTCTGCGCCATCGTCTGGTGGTGGGCGGATGAGGCCTCGGGGCACCCCTACTCGCAAGACTGGCACCAAGTGTGGGAGACAGTGGTACGGCTTGGCTATTTTCTCTTTTTCGTGCTCACCGGCACGGCGGTGCGGTCCCGCATCGAGCTGCTCGAGCGCTCGCGGCGGCTCGAGCGGGAGATCATTCGCATCAGCGAACACGAGCAGCGGCGCATCGGGCAGGATTTGCACGATGGCCTGTGTCAGTACTATGCCGCTGTCGGCTGCGCAGCCGGTTCGCTGAAGCTGAATCTCGAGAAGCAAGGATCCCCCGCAGCCACCTCGGCCGCGGAGATCGAGGATCTGATCATGAAAGGCGTGGGGCAGGCGCGGAGCCTGGCGCGCGGTCTGGCTCCAGTGGAGAATGAGGAACGCGGTTTGCAATTCGCTCTCGAAGACCTGGCGCATACCACGAGTCGATTGCAGAGTATCGATTGCCGCCTCGTCTGCGACCACCCGGTGTCCATTTTCGACAACAACTGCGCCAACCACCTCTACCGCATTACGCAGGAGGCAATCAACAATGCCACCCGCCACGGAAAAGCCGGCACTATCCGCATCCACTTAAACTGTGATGAGGATTCCGTCCGGCTGGTCATCGAGGATAATGGATCGGGTATTCACCAGCCGCCCCCCGGTCCTCCCGGCATGGGGATGAGCATCATGCAATACCGCGCGCGGATGATCGGCGGGGAACTCGATGTTGCACCGCGTCCGGAAGGTGGCACCATCGTGGCGTGCACGTTTCAACAGAAAGAGCCCAGCCCTACCCATGACGACTGAACTAACCGAGAAAAAAGCCAAAGTCCTGTTGGTGGAAGACCACGCCATGTTCCGGGAACGGCTGGCGAACCTCATCGCCCAGGATTTCGGCATGACGATCTGCGGCGAGACGGACAACATTCGCGACGCTTTAGAGCTTGTCCGCACTACCCAACCGGATGTCGCGCTCATCGATATTACTCTCAAGGGGTCCAGCGGCCTGGAATTCCTGAAGGATCTGAAGGCGCAAAATCTGCAGCTACCCGTGCTCGTGCTCTCGATGCACGAGGAGACCCTTTACGCCGAGCGAGTCCTGGCCGCCGGGGCCAAGGGCTACATCACGAAACACGAGAATTCGCAAACCCTGCTGGGAGCGATGCAGCAGGTGCTTTCCGGCAAGGTCTACTTGAGCAAGCAGATGACCGACAATCTCCTGAAGAAGATGAGCGGTCAGGAAGTGACGGCTCCCTCCATGAAGCGACTCACTGACCGGGAGCTGGAGGTGTTCCAGTTGATCGGAGCAGGCCGGACGACTCGCGAAATTGCAGAAATTCTCAGTCTTGGAATGACTACAGTGGATACATACCGGACCCGCATTAAGGAGAAACTGGGTTTACGTAATGGAACGCAGTTACAACATTATGCGTCAAACTGTGTGCAGCAGGGTATGACTACTCTGGAAATCCCGCAGTAGATGGTGGGTATAAACACGTAGCGAATCTCGCTACACACCAAGTAAGAACTCTACGGCAGCCGGCGGTAGGGATGCTGCTATTAGATGCGGGCATATATGAATCATTCTAGTCATTCCCGCTCTGCGTTTACGCTTGTGGAAATTATGGTCGTGGTCGCCATTATCGCTCTTCTGGCCTCGATCGCGGTGCCCAATTTCCTGCGCGCCCGCAAACGTTCCCAAGCGACCCGCATCCTCGAAGATCTCCGTATTATCGATTCCGCGATCGATCAATACGCCATCGAAAACAACAAAGCCGGCGGCGCCACGGTCCAGTGGGCGGATGTCCAGAGCTACCTGAAAAAGGGTTCGGTGCTCTACAATTCCGGTGGTGCCGATTTGTTCGGCAATCTCTACAGCGGTGGCAGCTTCTCGGTCGACTCGATCCCAAAGCTCCGCTCCACCTCTTTCCAGAAGCTCTCGGATGTGGCTCCCAGCGATTTCTGGTCGCCCTTCTATCCTTGATTAGTCGGTTGTAGTCGTTTCGTTCGGCCCGTCTGGCTTCAGTTCGGTGCGCGCGGGAAGGCGCGCACCCGCTGAGGCCGGCGGGCCGACTTCATTGTACCGGTAGCAACAGATCCACACGCTCGGCCCCGCGGCGTACCACCGCCTTGAGCGAGGTCTTGGCCGCATACTGTGTCAGCAGGCGGCCGATGAGCTGCCCTTCGGTCACGTCGGTGGCAAAGCCATCGACCTCCACCAGCACGTCGCCCTGCTGAAAGCCGGCTTTCTTTGCCGCGCCGTGCGGCCCATAGGAGCCCACGAAGGCCACCTCGAGCGCCATCGCGCCGGGGGCGATGCCCAGCGCCTCGCGTTTCGCCGCCGGTGCGTTTTGTAACTTGAGGCCGCCGGTCGCCATGCCGCGCATCTGCCACGTACCCACGCGCGTCGAAATGTCCGAATGGGTGCGCCAGCCGCTGGCGAGTTGCAGTTTTGCCTCCGTAGTGGCGCCCGCGCGTCGCACCTGCAGGGTGGCTTCGCCGGCATCCGGCAGGCGATGCAGTCCCCACGCAAAATCGGCAATCGAGACCAGCGGCGCGCCGTTGAAGGAGACGATCTCGTCGCCCGGTCGGAGGCCGGCTTTGGCCGCTGCGGAATCCGCCGAGACCTCCTTGACCCTCGCGGCAAATTCCGGGTCCAGCGTCAGGCCGACGGTTTCCGGAGCCGGCATGGGATAAATGAGATCCGGCGGGATCGGCTTGCCCTGGTCATGATACCAGGCGCGAAAGGCGTCTCCGATCTGGTGGCAATGCACGCAGCTTTGCACCACCTTGCCGCCCCAGTTGAGCTCGCGCTCGTACTTCCCGGCCAGCGCAGGGATCTCGATCGGGATCTTGAAGGGCGCCGGACCGCCTTGCTTCGGTTCCAGCGCACTTTTGTTGGCCGGGTAGCCACGATGCACGGCCAGCGCTTCATTCAGCGCGGCCTTGTATCCCGCCGTGGTGGCGTCGTTCGAGTCGCGCTGGTGCTGCCACGAACCATAGCGGCCGTAGAGCGTGCCATCGGCGTTGAAAAAGAGCGTCGAGAAGGAGAGGTCGTAATCGAATTGAAACTTCCCGAGGTCGAGGGCGTTCGCGTTGATCACGCGCACGCAGTTGAACTGATCGAGCAGCGGCTGCAGTTCTTGCGAAGAAAGGATGCTCGCATCGATCCCGCGGCAGGCCATGCATGGCACGCAGCGCAACACCACCAGCAACGGCTTGCCGTTCTTCGCCGACTCGGCAAAGCCGTGCGCGATGTCGTTGTAAATCCAGCGATCGCTCTTTTCCATTGTCTCGCGGTCCGAGCGCACCGCGCCCTCGCGATCCTTGACGGTTTCAGCGGCGGCGACGGTGGCGAGCCCGAGCAGGGCAGGGAGGAAAAGGAAGGACGTTCTCATGCGGGGGCAATTGGAGAGGGGGACGGCCAATACTGTTACGAATATCCGATACAAGTGAAGCCTGCAGTCCGCCCGGCGAGAAACACCTCTCGACCGTGTGATTGGCAGGTCCAGGCACTTTCCACGGCTAATTTCATTTTTGCCGGGCCGGAATCGCACATTGTCGTCCGGCAATCTTGTATTATTCTCCTCGCGCTGAGACCCCTTTGAATCCCATGTCCCTCCGCCGCTTTCTCTTTGTCCTCGCCAGCGTGTTCGCCCTTGCTTTCGCCAGTTGCGATACCATTCGACCGATCGCTTCGAAGCCGCCGCTGGAAAAAGTCGACCTGGCCCAACCTTTCACCGCCGCGTGGAAGAACTCGATGGTGCCGCTGGTGAAATATAGCGTCACCCTGCCCGCCGGCGAATACCGTCCCCTCCTCGAGGACGACCAATTCTACTACTACCAGGCGCCGTCGCGGGTGATTTACAAGGACCTCAATAGCTCCCTGCTCGAGGGGGGGATCCGCCTCGCACATGGCTCCCCCATTCCTCGCGGATGGTTCTGCGTCGGCGAGGATGGCACCGTCTTCTCCGGCGATTTCAAGACGCCGCTGCCAGTGCGGTGAGCGGACGCCCCCAAGGCGTTTGGGGTAATAAAAAATCGGTGGGCGAGACGCTCGACGGTCTGCGATTTGCGATTACGTTCGCAGACAAACCTCCCTGCCTATGGATTTCCGCGATGAAAATGGAAGATTGCGTCCGCACATCAAGATTTTGCCCATCGTTCTCGCTGGGCTATTCATCCTGTTTCAGTATCTCTCCTCGGAGAAGTTCACCAATCCTTTGACCGGAGAGAGTCATCGCGTCGGCATGAGCCCGCAGCAGGAGGCCGCGCTGGGCTTGCAGAGTTACGAGCAAATCCTCTCTCAAGAACACGCCGTGAAATCCGGGCCGGAAGTGGAGGAAGTGACGCGCGTGGCCCAGCGACTCGCCAATGCGGTCGGAGACGACGGCGCGGGATTCCAGTGGGAAGTCAGTGTGCTGCAAAGCCCGCAGGTCAATGCCTTCTGTCTGCCCGGTGGGAAGATCTGCGTCTACACCGCAATCCTGCCGGTGGCGAAAACGGAGGCGGGGCTAGCCGCAGTGATGGGTCACGAAATGGCCCACGCCGTTGCCCGGCACGGCTCGCAGCGCATCCTGCAGCAAAAGATGACGCAGACTGCGATGCTGGGCGTGCAGGGCTCCATGTCCGACATGAGCTACGAGCAGCAACGCAACTTAATGGGGTTGCTCGGCGCGGGGGCGCAGTACGGCGTGATCCTGCCTTTCTCGCGCAAGCATGAAACGGAGGCCGATTACATGGGCACGATGTACATGGCACGCGCGGGCTACGATCCGCACGAGGCTGTGGAATTGTGGAAGCGCATGAGCCAGTCTGGTGGCGGACAAAAGCCCCCCGAGTACGCCTCCACCCATCCCGCCGACAGCACGCGCATCCGGCAACTCGAGGAGTGGATGCCTCAATTCGAGGCGGAGTATCAAAAGGCGAAGAAGCCGTGATGGGGAGGGGATTCGTGATCTCTAGAGTCTGTTATGCGCTTTGAGAGAGTTCTGCGGGTCGGAAACGCCAACGGCGTTTAATCTTTCGGCCCGGCGAGGTGGCGGAAGGGACTAGGGAGGTCGGTGGGTGGGCGAGTCGGTTGCGAGGAACGAGCTACCCCGGGTACGCGTTCCGAACGCGGCCAACCCTGAAAGGGTTGATTCACGACTGACATCGCGAGCTTGATACAACCCTTTCAGGGTTGGGCCGTTATTGGATGTTTTCCCCAGGGTAGCTCGTTCCTCGCAACCCTGGGCTGGATGATTCAACACCTTCGGTGTTGCCTGCCGCGTTGCCTCCGAAAAGTGCATAACGGCTCCATGGACGATGGAGATCAAGACGGGCGCGCCGGTGGCCATTGAATAGGCGCGCAGTTCCCGTCGTCAAACGATGTAGAAGATATGAACCTACCTATTACTTTTGCCGCCATCGCCTTGCTCACTGCGGGCGTGTTTTCGCCGGTCACCGCGCAGGCGGCTCCCGAAAGTTTGCACCGCCATCTGGTGCGTCACCACGACGACAACGATCGCCGGCACGATTCCAGCCGGCGGTATCGCCACTATCGGACGGTGAGGGTTTATGTCCGTGGCCATTTCGTCTGGCATCACGGCTACCGCCACTGGGTGCCAGGCCACTACGAATACCGGCAGGTCGTTTACTGGCGCTGAGGTCGGATGCGGTTGGCGTGACGGCGCTACTGCCGTAGGGGTGAGAGCACCCGCCAAAACTGCCGTCCGCTTAAACGATGCGAATTAGGAAAGCAGGAAGGATTCGTTTTCTTTTCCTGCGTTCTTGCTTTCCTGATTCAAAACTCCATTCCGCCGGATTTAAGCCGACGCCGTGCTCTGTGCTTCCGCCAGCCGCTCCTGCATGTCGGCGGCTTGCAGGCTGCCGATCATCTCGTTGATGTCGCCTTCGAGGAAACGGTCGAGATTGTAGAGCGTGAGATTGATCCGGTGATCGGTCACGCGATTCTGGGCAAAGTTGTAAGTGCGGATCTTTTCGCTGCGGTCGCCGCTGCCGACCTGGCTCTTGCGCTGGGCGGCGTATTTCTCGGCTTCCTCGCGCTGCTTCACCTCGAGCAGACGGGAGCGCAGAATGGTGAGCGCCTTTTCCTTGTTCTTCTGCTGTGAACGGCCGTCCTGGCAGCGCACGATCGTGCCCGTGGGAATGTGCATGACCTGCACGGCGGAGTCGGTGGTATTCACGCCCTGGCCTCCGGGACCACCGGCGCGGCAGACTTCGATGCGGATTTCATCGGCCTTGAGCTCGAGATCCACTTCCTCGGCTTCTGGCAACACAGCGACGGTCGCGGTGCTGGTGTGGATGCGGCCCTGCGCCTCGGTGGCGGGCACTCGCTGCACGCGATGCACGCCGCTCTCGTAGCGGAGGGTGCGGAAGACCTGATCGCCGGTGACTTTGAAAATCACTTCCTTCATGCCGCCGAGTTCGCCGACGCTGGATTCCAGCGGTTCGAGCTTGAAGCCGTGCGTTTCCGCGAAGCGGGTGTACATGCGATAGAGATCCGCGGCGAAGAGTGCGGCTTCATCACCACCGGTGCCGCCCCGGATTTCCACGATGGCGTCGCGATCTTCATTGGGATCGGGTGGGAGCAGGGCGTATTGCACCGCGGTCTCTGCCTCCGCGATGCGCTTTTCCAAGTCGGGAATCTCCGCGGCCGCCATCTCGGCCATCTCTTTGTCCTCGCCCTTGGCCAGATCCTGATTTTCGACGAGTTGCTCGCGGCTCTTTTTCAGCAGGTCCCAATTGGAGAGCAATTCCTTGAGCCGGGTGTGCTCGCGCAGGGTCTCACGCGCTTTGCGCGGGTCGTCGTAGAGATTCGATGACGAAATCTCCGCTTCGAGTTCGCGAAAGCGTTCGGCTTTTCTGGCTATGAGAGGGGCGAAGTCCATTTTTGGGATAGTGCTTAGTGCTTAGTGCTTAGTTCTTAATCGGACCGCCCTTCGAGAGACGGCCGTTTTCCGCGAGACGCTGAGAACTAAGAACTAAGCACTAGGAACTAAGAACTCGCACCCCCGGCGCGGAAAAAAACAAAACGGTGAAGATGCACGTGGCATCTTCACCGTTTCGAAAGTTTTAAACTGGAAACCTAAGCGCTCTTCTTGCGGGGCTGCGCAGTTGCGTAACGGCGCGAGAACTTCTCGATACGGCCTGCGGTATCGACGAACTTCTGCTCGCCAGTGAAGAACGGATGGCACGCCGCACAGATGCCGACTTTGATGTCGCGCTTCGTGGAACGGGTGTGATAGACGGTGCCACACGCGCAGGCGATCGTGGTGTCTTGGTAGTCGGGATGAATATCTGCTTTCATGGCTAGGAAAAGGGAGTAGGAGACTACTCGTGAAAGCCGCTTCCGCAACGAAAAACTCTGACAATTTTTAGTGACCGAGCCCGCTCCCGAAAACCCGATCCTTGCCGCGTGGCAAAATACCCTCGGTCGCTTCGGCCAGCAGCCGGCCATTTTCGCGCCCACGGGCGGGGTTTTGCGCACCTTCATGGAGATCGGCCTCGAGTCCCTGAAGGTCGGGCGGCTCTTTGACCGCCTCCCGCCGCACTCCGTGGTGGCAGTGCAGATCGGCAACAGCGAGCAGTGGCCCGAACTGCTCCTAGCCCTCTGGAGGCACCAACTCATTCCGCTTCCGCTCGGAGAACTCGGCCCGACGGAACTGGCCTACACCCTCGGCACCTGCCGCGCCGCAGCGCTGGTGACGAGCCAGGGCGGCTCACTGAGTGTTCATCGCCGGCCGGTGGCCGAGGATGCCACCCACTGGTCCGGGCCCGTGCCGCAATTCCTCAAGCTCACCTCCGGGACGACCACTGCGCCGCGTGCCGTGCGCTTCCAGGCCGCCCAGTTGCTGGCCGACTGCGAGAATATCTGCTCCACGATGGGCATCGGCGATCTCGACATCAATTACGGTGTGATTCCTTTTTCGCACAGCTACGGCTTTAGCAATCTCATCACCCCGTTGCTCGTGCGCGGGGTGAAGCTCGTCGCATCCACCGATCGCTTTCCGCGCGCCATCCTCGATGGTCTCGTCCGCACGAACGCGACCGTTTTCCCGGCGAACCCGATCTTTTTTCAGAAACTCGGCGAGCTTTCCAATATCCCCGCGCTGCCGGCGCTACGCCTTTGCATTTCCGCCGGGGCGCCGCTCACCAAGGCGGCGGCGGCGAAGTTCAGCATCAAGCTGGGACAAAAGATTCATACGTTCTACGGTTCGTCGGAGTGCGGTGGCATTGCCTACGATGCCTCCGAGGAGCGGCACTATGAGGATGGCTTTGTCGGCAACGCGATGAAGGGAGTCGAGATCCACCATAGTGCGGAGGAGGGCAGCCCGATCCAAGTGCGTAGCGCGGCGGTGGGCGATGGGTATTTTCCCACGGAAGATTCGGCGGTGTTGGGTGAGGGACGATTCGTCCCCGCCGACCTCGTGGAGCGGCGCGAGCGCGGGCTGTATGTCGTGGGGCGCACTTCGGAGGTGATCAATGTGGCCGGGCGCAAATTGAATCCGCACGATGTCGAGGCGCGGCTGGCGGAATTTCCCGGCGTGAAACAGGCGGTGGTCTTCGGCGTGGAATCGCCGCTGCGGGGCGAGGAGCCGGTGGCCTGTATCGCAGGCGATGATCTCGCCCGTGAGGCGATCCTGCGCTTTTGCCAGGAAAAGCTCAGCGCGTGGCAGGTGCCGCGCGACGTCTGGGTGGTGAATGAAATTCCGACTAACGAACGTGGAAAAATCAATCGCCGTTCTCTCGCCGAGAGCTATCGCGCCCGCCTCCCCAATCGATCATGACCGCTCTCCTCGCCGACGCCCATTGCCAGCAACACGATACCGGCCACGGCCATCCGGAATCCCCGGCGCGCTTTGACGCAGTGATGGAGGGATTGCAGCGTGCGGGCCTGCTGGAGAGGCTCCTGCGGCTGCCGCCGCGAGCGGTGACCGGCGCAGATTTCGAGTTGGCGCATGAGGTGGACTATCTGCGGCGCGCGGAGCAGGACATTCATTCCGGCGCCTCGCAACTCGGCACCGGCGACACGACGATATGCGAAGATTCATGGGAAGCGGCGGGACTCGCGGTCGGTTGCGCGCTTGCGGCGGTGGACGCGGTGATGGAAGGGAAGGCGGCGAACGCTTTTTGCGCGGTGCGTCCACCCGGGCATCACGCCACGGCAGACCGAGGGATGGGCTTTTGCATACTGAACAACGTGGCCATCGCGGCCCGGCACGCCCAGCGGCGGCATGGCATCGAGCGTGTGCTCATTGTCGATTGGGACGTGCACCACGGCAACGGCACGCAGGATATTTTTTACGAAGATGGTTCGGTCTTCTTCTTCAGCACGCACCAGTCGCCGTGGTATCCGGGCACGGGCCGGGCAAGTGAAACCGGCGCCGGCGCAGGGAAGGGGACGACGCTGAATTGTCCGCTGCCCGCCGGCTCGGGACGCGCGGAGATCTTCGCTGCATTTGAGAAGCAGCTTTTGCCGGCCATGGAGAAATTCCGGCCGGAATTCGTGCTCATTTCGGCAGGCTTCGACTCGCGAGCCGGTGATCCGCTCGGCGATTTTCTCCTCACTGACACGGACTTCGCCGACCTTACGAAAATCGTGCTGGGCATCGCCGACCAGTATGCGAAGAGCCGCGTCGTCTCGCTCCTGGAGGGCGGCTACAACTTGAGCGGGCTGGGCAGCGCGGCCACGGCGCATGTGAAGGCGTTGAGCGTTTAGAGTTGAGATGCCCGCGGTAAAACGGCGGTCTCTCAACGCTCAACTTCCCCCTCAGCCGTCAGACAGACGCGCGGGCTGGCCGGTGCTCTCCAGCACCGAGTGCCAGAGCTCGCTCTGCGGGTCGATCTTGCGGCGGCCTTGCGTGGCCAGCGCGATAGGGAGGTGAACAAAGGCGCCGTGCCAGCGGCCCACGAGCATCGATGTCTTGCCCGCCATGGCGGCGTGAACGGCGTGCTGGGCGAGCTGCGAGCAGTAGACGTTGTCCTGCGCATTTGCCGGCACACTACGGATGATGTAGCTCGGGTCGAAATACTTGAGGTTGCACTCAGCCTTGCGCTCCTTGAAGAAGGCGTTGATGCGGTCTTTTAGGAAGAGGCCGATGTCGCCGTATTTCTTGTTGCCGCTGGCGTCGGTATTTCCCGCGCTGGGAATGAGGTGCTGCCCGGCACCTTCCGCGACCACCATGACGGCGCTCTTCTTTTTCGCCAGCTTGTAGCGCAACGCTTCGAGCAGGCCGCGCTCGCCTTCGAGCTCGAAAGGAACCTCGGGAACGAGCACGAAATCCACATTGCCGCCGGCGAGCGCCGCGTAGCAGGAGATGAAGCCGGAATCGCGGCCCATGAGCTTGATGAGCCCTATGCCGTTCACGGCGCCAGTGGCCTCGACATAAGCGCACTTCACGGCTTGCACGGCCACGGCGAATGCCGTTTCAAAGCCGAACGACTTGTCGAGAAACATGATGTCGTTATCGATCGTCTTTGGAATGCCGATGATGGATTTCTTCAGCCCCCGCCGCTCGCATTCGCTCGAGAGCTCCATGGCGCCGCGCAGGGTGCCGTCACCGCCGACCACAAAGAAGAGGTCGATATTCATCTCCTCGAGCAAGTCGACCATTTCGCCGATCTTCTGCGGGCCGCGTGAACTGCCGAGGATGGTGCCGCCGAAATTGTGGATTTGCGAAACGGATTCCGGCTTCAGCAGGATGGGTGTGTGGCCGTAGCGCGGGATGAGGCCCTCGTAACCATAGCGGAAGCCAAAGACCTTCGTGACGGCGTAGCGGTAGTGCAGTTGGGTGACGATGCCGCGGATGATGTCGTTGAGGCCGGGGCAGAGGCCGCCGCAGGTGACGATGGCGGCCGTGGTCTTGGCGGGATTGAAGAAGATTTTCTCCCGCGGCCCGGCGGCCTCGAAGCTGAACTGGCTGTTATCCGCCTGCGGAACTTCGTCGCGGTCGAGGGAGTGATTGAAGAGCACGCGCTCTTGATCCTTGCGGAAGTTCACCTCGACTCCTCCCCCTACATGACGGAGCGGGGAGTAGATTTCACACGGCCCTAGTGATTTGATCGTGGTGTCCATGACGGGGCTGATGAATGGGGTTATTCGCTCTCAAGCTCAAGAAACGAATTCATACGTATGCGTAAAAAGGTCTATTTCCGGCGAAAAAACGCACTTTTCGCGATCTGCGGGTAAACTTCGGCACATCGTGACACACGCGCCGCTTGCCAAGCAGGCATCCGCTTTCCATCATCCCAACGAAATAGAGAAACCAGTCTCTCCCTTTTGGAGAAGACCACAACTTGAACCCATTATGGCCCACGAATTACCAAAACTTCCCTTCGCCTACACCGACCTCGAACCGACGATCGACGCGGCGACGGCGGAGATTCACTACGCGAAGCATCACCAGGCGTACGTCACCAATCTGAACAAGGCGCTCGAAAGCGCTCCCGAACTCGCCAGCAAGAGCGCCGAGGACCTCATCAAGGACCTCTCCGCAGTGCCCGAGGCCATTCGCGGCCCAGTGCGCAACAATGGCGGCGGCCATGTGAACCACAGCTTTTTCTGGAAGCTCCTGAAGCCCAAGGCTGAAGGCGCGCCCATCGGCAAGCTGGCCGAGGCGATCAAGAGCACCTTCGGTGACTTCGCCCAATTCCAGGAGAAGTTTGCCGCTGCAGGCGTGGGCCGTTTCGGCTCGGGCTGGGTGTGGCTTTATGTGAGCGGTGGCAAGCTGGAACTCGGCTCCACGGCGAATCAGGACAGCCCGCTCATGGGCAAGGCCGTAGCTGGCATCGAAGGCACGCCGGTCCTCGGTATCGACGTATGGGAGCACGCCTACTATCTCCACTACCAGAACCGCCGCCCCGATTACCTCAAGGCCATCTGGAATGTGATCAACTGGGCACAGGCCGAGGAGAATTACCTCGCGGCCACGAAGTAACCCTTCAGTCCGCTCGATAGAGATTTGCAAACGCCGCGCCGGGTCATCCGGTGCGGCGTTTTCTCTTTTAAAGTGTCGCAGTCATCTCTTTGTAGCGAAAACGCCAAGTAATCGTCACATTTTTCCTTCTTGATTAAAATAGCGCGGCGGGGCTGAATCCGGCGCGATATGGCAATTATGAGTGATCGGGTGAACTACGTGAGGGCACTGATGTGTGCCCTGGTATTTGCGATGGGATGCGGTCTCGGCGGCTGCAAAAAAAAGGTGGCCGAAGAGCCCCCTTCGGAGGAAGCGCCCGCGGCCACGCCGCAGCCGGCTACGACTCCTGAGCCGAAACCGGTCGCGATGGCCACGCCCACGCCTCCGCCCGCGACGCCCGCGCCCGAGTTGGCGCCTCCCGGTGTGTTTTACCTCATCACCGCCGTGTCGGTGGAAACCTCGGACGGCATCCTCGGTCTCAAGCCCGGCCAGCCCCTGCGTGAAGTGCGTCCGGGTGTCTATCGTGCGGACGCCAACGAAGTGACGCTGCGCGCCGATCAGGTGACGAACGACCTCGCCATCGCCCGCCGCTTTGCCGCACAAGATCAAGTCAATCAAGCCGCCATTCAGCAGCGTCTCGCCTCGCCTTCATCCTCCTCGATGCTTCCGAAGTCCAGCTCTGCTTCCCCGACGAGTTCGTCCTCCGCTCCCCCGCCGCCTTCGCAGGACGATGCGAAAACGAGGGCCCGGCAGGAACTCATGCAGCAGCGGATGGTGATCCAGCGGCAATCCGACGCCCTCGCCGTCACGCTCAATCAGGTCAGTGCGAGATTCGGGAACTGGGATTACGCCGCCAAGAAGTCGCCGCAGGCTTACCAGCTACTCCAGCAGTTCAATGGGCTCCGGCGGCAGGTGGCCGATCTCGACACGCAAATCGCTGCCATTCACTAGGCAAGCGAGCGTCCGACCGTCGCCTATTTCCCGAGCTGCAGGCTGATCTCCTTGCCTGCCGGATGTGGGTGGGTGGCCACCAGGGTGAGGGTGCCGTTGTCGCTTTTCTTCAGGCGCAGCGGTTCGCCTTCCAGTGCATCGCGATAGGTGCCCGCGGAGGCTTCGTCGAGTTGCGGACCGTGTTCCAATGCCGCCTCGAGCATGGTGTGCAGCGTGGCCACGGTGAACCACTTTTCGAAAACCCCTGTCGTCGTTGGGAATGCCAGACGAGGCAGCGGGTGTGGGCTGTGTATGGCTTCATCGGTCAAGGCCTTGATCTCGGCCTGGCCTTCCGTCCACGGCTTGCCGAAGGCGGCTTCCAGCCGGCTCTGTAGACTGCGCCACTCGGTGAGCGTGGCGGCCATTGCGCCGGGGGCAAACTGAGCCTCCACGTTCTCCTTCTCCGCTCCTTTTTCAGCGGTGAGGCTGGCGATGATTGCCTGAACTTCCGCATTCGATTTTCCTCCGGCATTGAAGTGCCGCTCGACCCAGTCGACGAAAAGGCGCTCGCCGCGCAGCCCGTCCTGAGCGGTGTGGAGTGGAGGGAGGCTCTCCAGCATAGCGGCGTAGCCATGCCGCGTTTCCGTGTTCCAGCCGAGACAGTGGAGCGCCGCCGCGCGAAGGGCGTTTACTTCGATGGCATCCTGAACAAGGTGTGAAATCAGGAGGTCGCCAGCCCCGGCGTGGCGTGCCATGCAATGAGCGACGACCAACCAGCTCATGCCTTCCTGCACCTTGTCCTGAGCAAACAAGCTCTTCGCCTTCACGATCGCCATGCTGGACATCTGCTGAAGCTTTGCGAGATGTGGCAGCGGCATCACAGGGCCGTCTTCCAAAGGCAGTCCCCAGTCGCACGGCGCGGTCGAATCGGCCGCCTGACGAAGGACACGCATGGAGCCATTGTCGAGCGGCAGCTTGGCCGCGCGGGCCGCGTCGAACGGATCCTTGCCAGACGCCATTGCGCGCAGCTCATTCGACTGATCCTCGGTCAGTTGTGGCAGTTGCGCCGCCGCCTGCCAGTAGAGCAGAGCGGGGTTGATCGGCGGATATTTCAGATCTTCCGCGTGGAGCCCGGGCGCGATGAGGAGCGCCGCGATGGAGAGGGTGAGAATGGTCTTCTTCATATGTGGGTTCGGGTAGTGGGATCAGCGGAGAGGGGCGTTGAAAACCGGCGAGGACGTCGGAAGGAGCTCGCGGGCATCGTGGTCGAGGAGGGCGAAGAGCGCGTCGTCGCCCTTGTCGGCTGCGGCTTGGTAGGTGAGCAGCGAGGCGAGCGGCATGGTCGGCTGCGGTTGCAGTTGTCCGGGCTGAAAATTCGAAGCGGCTTCGTGGTCGCTGGAAGAACGCATCTGCCAAAGCATGAGCGATGCAGCCAGCGCCAGCACCGCGGCTGTAGTGGCGAGTGCGGGCGACAGTCGGAATCGCCGGGTCGGTGTCTCGGCGAGGCCGCGAACGCGGCGCATTGTCGCGTAGTGCAGCGCGGGATTGAAATCCGGCTCGGGAAGACTGGCCGCGTCGCGCTGCAATGCCTCGCGCATCGGCTGGTTTTCGTTGGGAGTCGGGGTGCTCATGATCTCGTTCTGTGGGTTAATGCGAGCCGCTGCGGAGTTGGTTCATTTTTTCTTTCATGCGACGCAGTTTGGTCAGGCCGTTGTGCAGGCGGCTCTTCACCGTGCCTTGTGAAATACCCAGCGCCGCGGCGATCTCCGCCTCACTCGCGTCGGCGTAAAAGCGCAGGCGTACTACTTCGCGATGCCGCGCCGGCAGGGCCGTAAGCATCGCGCGCAGCAACTCCGCTTCCGCCGCTTCCGCTTTCGGTGATTCATCGATCGCTGTGTCCGCCTCGAAACGGCCCGCCGCCGCCTGTTGTTCCAAGGTGGCCAGTGGCAGCCGCCGTGCAAACCACCCGAGCGCCCGCCGGTGCTGGCGCAAGAGAATCACATAGAGCCAGGTGAAAAGACGGCAGGAACCGTCGAAGCGAGCGAGATTTTTCCACGCGGCGATCATCGTCTCCTGCACGAGATCCTGCGCGCGCTGATTGTCCCCGCAAAAAGCCAGCGCCTGCCCCATGAGCTGTGGCTGTAACTCTTCCATCAACCGCGAAAACGCCTCCACGTCCCCATTGCGCGCAAGGGCGACAAAGTCAGTGTGTTGTTCGGTGGGGGCGGCTGACATGCGGTGCTGAACCTTAATGGTGTGCCGCCGCGATCGGGTTCACAAAAATTGCAGAATCCCTATCCTTTACCCGCCCCTCGGCATGCAGCCGAAAGGCCATCGTGACCTCTGCTTAGCGCTTCCGCCGAAAACCGATCAGTCCGACGGCGCTCAACGCGAGTAAACCAGTCGCAGTCGGCTCGGGTACACTGATCACATCACTTTCTGCGGTGCCGAAGCGGAAGGCATCGAAGACCACCTTGGAGGGCGACTGAGTGTTGAAGTCGCTTGAGATCCAGCTCTGAAAAGCTCCCATGTCCGTCGTCGAATTGACAATCCCTGTGACCGCTTGCGAAGCCGGGGTATTCAAGAGCGCACCGGAGCTGTTGTAAACGAACGGAATCAGCGTGGCGGTCGTGCCCGCGAGCGTAAGATGCACTTCCACCATGTAGGTCTGGTTTGCCGTGGGCGTGGCCAGCAGGGATTGAGTGGCATAGCTGGCGCCGCCGTTGTTGTAGAAGAGCGATAGGGCGCCGTTGTTGAAGCCGATATTAAAACCATTGGCCGGGATGGTGGCGTTCGCGCCGGTCGGGCGCGAGGAGCCGAGGCCCGCATAAACGGTCCCCGTGTAAGAGATCACCGATTCGGAAAGCAGCAGACTGAAATAGTAGTCTGACGAAGCCGGCGCGCTGATCGAGGCAAGGTCACGATACTGCAAACGTGCGTTGGCATTACCGGCGGCAAGGAAGCTTCCATCATTTGCCGTCGCCGGGCTGACGAGCAGGGGATTGGTGAGACCGCCGACCTGGGCAAGGAAGGCAGCCGTGCCCGACTGCCAGCCCACCGACTGATTACCACTGGCTGTGCCGGCAAAGTAGCCGGAGGTTCCGGCCGTAGCCGATTGGCCATTGATATTACCCGTCAGATAGAATCCGCTGGTTGTCGAAGCCGTCGTCTCGAAATTGTCCAGCGCGATCAGTGTGGCGCGGGCGGAATGTTGCCCGGCGACCACTGAGCACAAAAGTGCGATTCCGAGATGAGAAGGGCGGAGACGGGGGGACATGCAACGGCGTCGAATGTTCTTTGGACTGAACAATTTGTCAACGTGTGGAACACTGGATTTCCACTCGATTTTCGTAACGGAAATCGTGGCCGTTGGAAGAAAATAGTAGGGCGGCCTTTGGTGCTCCTCCTTGGGAGTGGGCAGGCCGCCGGGGCTTCTTTGCGATTCTCCATTGAGCCGCGGGCGTGAGTGCGCTACACCGTCCCGCTCCTATTTATGGCTTTCCTCAACGACAACTACCTCAAGCTCAAGGCTGGCTATCTCTTCCCCGAGATCGGGCGGCGCGTGAAGGCATTCATCGATGCGAACCCCGAGGCCGCGAAGAAGATCATCCGTTGCGGCATCGGTGACGTGACTGAGGCACTGCCTGCGGCGGTGACCACGGCGATGCACAAGGCGGTGGACGACATGGCCACGCGCGAGGGTTTCCACGGCTACGGCCCCGAGCAGGGCTACGAGTGGCTGCGCCATGCCATCGCGGAGAACGATTACCGTGCGAAGGGCATCGAAGTCGCGGATGACGAAGTCTTCGTGAGCGACGGATCGAAGTGCGATTGCGGCAACATCCTCGATATCCTTGGTGACCAAAATAAGCTGGCCATCACCGATCCGGTCTATCCCGTGTACGTGGATACAAACGTCATGGCCGGCCACACCGGCGAGGCCGACGAAAGCGGCGCATACGCGGGCCTCGTCTACCTGAAGTGCACGGCGGACAATGGCTTCGTGGCCGAGCCGCCAAAGGAGCACGTCGACGTCATTTATCTTTGCTTCCCAAACAATCCGACCGGCGCGGTGGCCACACGCGCCCAGCTCGAGGCGTGGGTCGCTTATGCGAAGGAGCACCAGTCGGTGATCCTCTACGATGCGGCTTACGAGGCCTACATCAGTGATCCCGCTGTGCCCCACTCGATCTACGAGATTCCCGGTGCGCGCGATGTCGCGATCGAGTTCCGCAGCTTCTCCAAGAACGGTGGTTTTACCGGCACGCGTTGCGCGTTTATCGTGGTGCCGAAGACGCTCCTCGCCTCGACGAAGAGCGGCGAGCGCAAGCCGCTCCACCCGCTCTGGGGGCGCCGGCATACGACCAAGTTCAATGGCGTTTCCTACATCGTGCAGCGGGGCGCCGAGGCTCTCTACTCGCCCGAGGGCAAGAAGCAGGTCGCCGCGCTCATCGAGCACTACATGGGCAATGCGAAGATCCTGCGCGAGGCCGCTGCGACCGTAGGCCTGCGTGTGTATGGCGGCGTCAATGCGCCTTACATCTGGGTGTCCACGCCTGCCGGCACCACCAGCTGGCAGATGTTCGATCGCATGCTCAACGATTGCAACGTCGTCATCACGCCAGGCAGCGGCTTCGGTGCGATGGGCGAGGGTTACTTCCGCATCAGCGCCTTCAATTCGCGGGCGAATGCGGAGGAAGTCGCGCGTCGCATCAAGGCGATCACCTGGTGACATGGACGCGGCGCCAGCCATGAGTTGCCCGGTCGGTGTTTACGACAGCGGATACGGTGGTCTCACCGTGTTGCGGCAACTCCGGCGCACGCTTCCAGAGCTCGACTATCTTTACCTCGGCGATTCCGGCCGCGCGCCTTATGGCGGACGCGACGTGGACACCATTCTCGATTTCGCGGAGCAGTGCGTCGAGCGGCTCTTCGCCGAGGGCTGTCGCGTGATCGTGGTCGCGTGCCATACGGTATCGTGTGTGGCTCTGCGGCACCTGCAGCATCGTTACGGTTCGGAGGAGCGGCGCATTCTCGGCGTGACCATTCCCGCCGCGGAAGCGGCCGTGAGCCGCACGCGCGGGCACATTGGTTTCGTCGGCACCGCGCGCACAGTGGCCTCGCACACTTTCCGCACCGAGGTGCGCAAGCTGAATGCCGACGTGAAGATCACCGAAGTGGCTGCGCCGCTTCTCGCGCCGATCGTAGAAGAAGGATGGGAGGACAGTGAGATCGCCCGTCTCGCTGTGCAGCGCTACCTCGAGAAATTTGAAGGCGCCGATACGCTGGTGCTCGGTTGCACCCATTACCCGCTGCTCGAGCGGGCGTTCAATGAACTCACGCCACCGGAAGTGGCCGTGCTCAATCCCGCGCCGGAAGTGGCCGAGCGTTTTCGCGTCTGGCGCGAGCGGCATCCCGGTCTTGCTCCGGCGGGTTCAGGGCGGCTGCGCATGCTCTCCAGCGGCGATGCGGCCCGTTTCGCCAGCCATGGCGCACGATTCCTCGGCGAACCGCTCCCCACCGTGGAGCACATCGCCGAGCAGAATGGACGTCTCGCGTTGTGTCCGGAGGGGATGGAGCCGATTGGGCAGGTGGTTCGGTAGGGCGGGGGATTTTCTTTCCCTCTTAATCGTAATCGTAATCTTACCCTCCCTGGGTTCACGGGGAATGGGATTAAGAGTAGGATTAAGATTAAGAACCGAGGTGGCCACGCTCGCTATTGATTGGCACGAGGCGTGCGATAGACAGTGATTCGCCCATGCCTACTGAAACCTTGAGTCCCACTGCGGACACCGCCGCCCCGCTCCCAGCTCTCTCGGAGTCGCGCATCGTGGCCTATGTGGTGCTCGGGTTGATCGTCGCCGTCCTCTGCACCTACGCGCTCATCGTGCGGGCGGATTTCATCGATTACGACGACAACAGCCACGTCTTCGACAACGCGCTGGTGAAAGCTGGTCTCTCGTGGCACGGTATCGTCGAGGCGTTCACCAAGCCGCACGCCAGCCTGTGGATTCCACTGACGTGGATCTCCTTCATGGCCGACGTGAGCGTCTTCGGCCTGAACCCCGGCGCCATGCACGCGATCAATCTTGCGTGGCATACGGCGAGCACGGTGCTGCTTTTCCTCACCCTGCGCCGCATGACCGGTCATCTGTGGGCCAGCGCTTTCGTCGCCGGGCTTTTCGGGCTGCACCCGATGAATGTCGAATCCGTCGCCTGGGTCGCCGAGCGCAAAAGCGTGCTCAACGCCTTCTTCTGGTTCGCCTCCATCGCAGCCTACACCCGGTATGTGGAAAGGCCGCGCCCGCTGCCTTACCTCGCTGCGCTGCTCGGCGCTGCGCTCGCGTTGCTGGCCAAGCCCATGGCGGTCACGCTGCCGTGCACGTTGCTCTTGCTCGATTTTTGGCCACTTAACCGCTGGCGCGCGATCGGTTGGCCACGCTTGCTGGCGGAGAAGGTGCCTTTCTTCCTGCTCACGATCGGTTCGTGCTGGATGACGATGCACGCCCCGCGTGAGAGCGCCGTGGTGACCACAGAGACTCTCTCCATCGCGGGCCGCGTGAGCAATGCGCTCATCTCCTACGTCGCCTATCTCGGCTCGCTCGCGCTGCCGATCAATCTCGCGGTCTTCTATCCGCACCCCGTCGATCCGCAGCCGCTACTCGCCGCGGCCGCCGCGCTTTTCCTCCTCCTCGTTACTGCATTGGCATTGTGGCAGTGGAGGAAGCAGCCGTGGCTCATCATGGGCTGGCTGTGGTTCCTGGGTGTGCTCGTTCCGGTGATCGGCATGGTGCAGATCGGCTCTCAAGCGCGGGCGGATCGTTTCACCTACGTGCCGCAGCTCGGTATCTTCCTCGCCGTGACATGGCTGGTGAAAGAACACTGGCCGAAGAATGCTTGCGCCCTGCGTTTCGTAGCCGGTCCGGTGCTCTTCGCCTGCGCGCTGCTCAGCTCGCACCAGGTTGGCTACTGGCTCGATGGAACCACGCTCTTCGAGCACACCATCGCGGTGACAAAAAACAACGCATGCGCCTACGCCAATGCCGGCATGCACCGCGAACGGCAGGGCGACTGGGGAAAAGCGATCGAGCACTTCCAGGCGACCCTCCGGCTGAATCCGGATCAGGCCATGATCTGGCGGGAATTCGGGGCCTGCTTGCTGCGCATCGACAAACCGAAGGAAGGGATGGAAGCCTTTCGCATGGCGTTGAAATATGATCCGGCGGATTTCGGCGCGCGCTACAAGCTCGCTGTCGCGCTAGCCAAGGCCGGTGCCGCAGATGACGCGATCAAGGAGTTTGAATTCATCCTTCGCGACCTGCCGAAATCCGCCGGCTCGCACTACTACCTCGCCCGCACTTTGGAAGGGAAGGGGCAGCATGATGCGGCTGTGGTTCACCTGAGGGAAGCAGCCCGCCTCGCGCCCGGGCACCCTGCCATCGCCACTGCGCTTCAGCAGGTGGAGGGCGGCGCGACAGGCGTGGCGGCGTATCCGGAGTTTTGAGGCGGTTTTATTTTACTGCAGAGGCGCAGAGAACGCAGAGGGCCGCAGAGGAGAATAAACTGAGGGTTGGTCTCTCAGCAGGAGAACTCGGGAAGATGAGATCACTTCCGTCTCTATGTTGGCCACGGATTTCACGGATGGCAGAAATAAGAACCGATAGGGATTCTTCAATCCGTGCCATCCGTGGTCAAAAACTCCGGCGTCGATTACGCGTTTTCTGGAGAGCGGAGTTGAGAAAAGGGACTTCCCGCCTTTCTTCCTCTGCGGCCCTCTGCGCCTCTGCGGTTAAAATAAGGCCGCAGGCTACACACTGGCCTGCGGGTATCTAAGCGCGCCCAGCCACGGCGGCTCCAGCGGGTACCGACTCGATGAAATTTCGCAAGATCCCAAGCCCGACGGCCTGGCTCTTCTCCGGGTGAAATTGCACCCCAGCCACACGGCTGCGCGCGGCGCTGGCGGCGAAGGTCTCGCCGTAAGTGGAGAAGGCGGTGACGTCCGCATCGTTCTTCGGCGCGGGGAAATACGAGTGCACGAAATAGACGTGCGGGTTGGCCGGCAGCCCGCGCCAGAGCGGGTGGGGTTGCAGGTCGAGTTGGTTCCAGCCGATCTGCGGCACCTTCAGGCCCGGCGTGCTGAAGCGTTTCACCTTGCCCGGGAAAAAACCGAAACCACCTACGCCTGGGGACTCTTCGCTTTCATCGAAGAGCATCTGGTAGCCCACGCAAATGCCGAGGAACGGCTTGTCCGCCGCCAACCATTCGGCGATCGGCTCCCACAGGCCGCGTGATTGCAGTCCCTGCACGCAGTCGCCGAAGGCACCGACACCCGGCAGCACTACGGCATCGGCGTCCGAGAGCCGCGCCGGGTCGCTGATGAGCTCCACGTCTGCATGCTCCCGCCGCAGCGCGTTGATGACGCTGTGGATATTACCGGAGCCGTAGTCGATGAGAGCGAGCATGAAGGGATTTCAGATGTGGGATTTCGGATTTCGGATGGTTCGCCAGGGGCGAAGAGCTAACTGTGGACTAAGAACTAAGCACGATTCGCCGCGACTCCAAATTCAAACCTGCGGTCTACAGTGTTCCCTTGGTGCTCGGGACGCCCTCGACGCGTGAATCGAGCTGGCAGGCTTGGTCCACGGCTTTGGCCAGTCCCTTGAAGACCGCCTCACACATGTGGTGCGCGTCGCGTCCGTAGAGAATCTCCACGTGCAGGTTTACTGCCGCCTGATTGGTAAAGGCGCGCAGGAATTCCTCGAGCAGGGTGAATGAGAATCCGCCAATGGAGGCCACGCCCTCGGGGGCGCGGTAGTGCAGAAAGGGGCGTCCGCTGAAATCGATGACCACGCGGGCGAGCGTCTCATCCATCGGCAGGTAGGCCCATCCGTAGCGGCGGATGCCGCGCTTATCTCCCAGTGCCTTGGTGAAGGCCTGGCCGAGCGCGATGCCGACGTCCTCCACCGTGTGGTGAAAGTCCACCTCGACATCGCCATCGGCCTCGACCGTGAGGTCACAGAGGCTATGGCGGGAAAAAAGCGTGAGCATGTGATCGAAGAAGGGGATCTTCGTCGCCACTTTGCTCTGCCCCTTGCCGTCGATGCGAAGATCGATCTGGATCTTGGTTTCTGAGGTGCGTCGGTCGATCTGGGCTTGGCGGCT
>JBGGMZ010000233.1:0-8603 GCA_041287745.1 Chthoniobacter sp.
GTGCCGTCTTTGATGAGGATGCAAGGGTCTACGCGCAGGCAAATCCTGAATCGAAGCTTTTCGCCGCATTGCTGGCGGGGCACCCTGACGATTCCGCCCGTGATTATCGGAAATCGCTGGCTTGGAGCGTCGCTGATGAGAATGACCCGGTTTATCGCAAGATGCGCGATTTGGACGCTAAGAGACGCCAGGAAGAAAAAGCCGCAGCACTTCAAAAGCTGCAGGACATTCTCAATCCTTCGGCGAGGTAAGAGTCACCGGTGGCGGCGTTGGATAACATTGACCTAAACGGGCCAATGTTGCCTTCACTGATGGTGAGCGATTAGCGCTTCGTTCGCTTTCCGCAAATCCAATCCGCAACTGCGGCTCCATACGTTTTCCGTCCTTGGGAGAACATCCCTATGGGATGTTCGATATGGTCGTGGGATCTGGCTATCTCCCCCCTTCCCGCCTCTATCCAGCCTCCGCACTTCGCACGAGCTCAGCGAAGACCCCGCCCTTCACCACCAGCTCTTCATAGCTGCCCTCCTCTGCCACGCGCCCCTCGGCGAAGACGAAGATGCGATCCGTCTCGCGCAAGGTGCTGAGCCGATGTGCCACCATGATGACCGTGTGCGATTGCCGCGCGTGGTCGATCGCCGCCCGCACTTTCCGCTCACTGATGTTGTCCAGCGCGCTCGTTCCCTCGTCCAAAATGAGCACCGGAGGGTTCTTCAGAAACATGCGCGCCAGGGATAGCCGCTGCCGCTGACCACCGGAGAGATTGGCCCCGCGCTCATTGAGCACCGTTTCATAACCGAGTGGCATCTGGAGGATATCCTCATGGATATGCGCCTGCGCTGCCGCCTGCTGGATCTGCTCCTGCGTGACCTCGCCACAGCCATAGGCAATGTTCTCCCGCACCGTGCCGGAAAAGAC
Source organism: Chthoniobacter sp. (assembly GCA_041287745.1). Classification (GTDB taxonomy): domain Bacteria; phylum Verrucomicrobiota; class Verrucomicrobiia; order Chthoniobacterales; family Chthoniobacteraceae; genus Chthoniobacter. The sequence goes on from JBGGMZ010000233.1 coordinate 919, forward strand.
AAAGGGCGTCTGCGAGACATAGCCGATGCTCTTCCCGATGTCTTCGCGGGAGAGGACCTGGATCGGCACGCCGCCGACCAGAACTTCGCCGCCATTGGGGTGCAACAGCCGGAGCATGGCCCGCAGCCAGGTGCTCTTGCCCGAGCCGCTCGGCCCGGCGATACCGATCGTCTGCCCCTGCCGAATGGCGAGCGTCACGCCATCGAGAATCCGCCTCGGACCGGAAGGGGTGTCGTACTCGACGACGAGGTCCTGACATTCCAGGAGCGGCACCGTGCCATCGAGCTTCGGTGCGCGCAGGGTGACGGTGCCGAAGGATTGATCGACTGGCTGATCGAGCATCCCGAGGAGGACGTTGACCTGCAGGCTGGTGTCGTAGGTCTCGTCGAGGATGCGATGCAGCTCCTTCAGCGGACGCATGATGTTGAGGAAGAGCATCGAGAAGCCGACCACCTTGCCGTAGTCGATCTCGCCGCGGGCCGCAAGGATGATGGCGTAACCGATGATGGCCACGTGAAAGAGGTTCTCGTTGACGGTCTTCATCCAGTCGAAACGAGCCATGGCCTTCTGGTGATTAAACTCCCGCTCCTGCCGGGCAGCGGCGGCGTGCTCCACGCGCTGGAGTTCCTGGCGATAGGTATTGGCCGCCCGGATGTACTCCAGCCCGCCGAGTTGCTCGACCATCGTGCCGTCGAGCCCTTCCTTTGCCTGGAGCAGGGCGAGGCGGATGCCTTTCTGAGAGTTGACCTGCCAGAGGGTGATGCGAATGGCGATGGGCAGCACGCAAGCCATGACCAGGCCCACCCGCCATTCCGAAAACAGTCCGGCGCCGAGGGCGAAGAGCGCGGTGAGCACCGAGGGAATGGCATCGGTAAAGCACACCTTGAGGAACTTCACATAGCCCTCGACGCAGCGCGTGATGCGGCCGTGCAGCGAACCCACCCGCTCCCGGGCCAGCGCGCCGAGGTCCACTTTCAGCAGATGCCCGACGACCCGCACGGTCATGTCGCGCTCGATGCGCGTGGTGGTGCGACCGACGACGCAGCGCCGGGTGAAATTGAGCGTCTCCTTGAAAAGGTAGGCGGCGGCCAGCACGCCGAGGCACCAGGTGGCAAAGTGGATCAACTCACCGGCCGGCTGCCCGGTGAGGGCGAGCACACGGGCGAAAAACCAGCCGATCAGGAGTGCGATGCCCGTCTCCACCGCCGCGACCACGGCCATGAGCAACACCCCGATGGCGAAGCTGCGGCGATCGGCCTTCGGCACCAGTCGCCAGATCTGCTGGCGCCGCGACCAGATGCCGCCCATGTCGCCCATGAAAGATCGTTTGTCGGCAGCCATTTAGATACGCGTGGGTGGGAGGCTTCGGCGAATCATCGCCCTTCGTCTAAAAGGAATCCGGAAGGCAGGGAAGCAGGAAGAGACGCCCCCGATGGTTTCCACGAGGCACGCTACCCACACCTCAGTGAACCAACGAGAAGTAGATTGCGTAGAAAGCCAGCATGAAGAGCGAGAAAGGCAGGCCGAAGGCGAGATAGCGCTTGAAGGTGATGGTGTGGTCCGGGTCGTTGAACCGGCTGCTTTCCTCCGCGAGGATGATGCCGGCGGACGCTGCGGTAACGAGCGAACTGCTGCCCGCGCAGATGCCGCCGCCCAGCGCCCACGCCGCGGCGTGCGAGGGATTGACGGCATGGATCGAGCCGGACACCGCGGTGGCCCACGAAGCCGCCTCGGTGAAGGTGGTGCCGAAGTAACCGGTCGTGGAGATGACCCAGGTAGCCCCGTGCGACTGCTCCAGTTGAATATTCAGCAAGTGGCCGATCCACGAATGCGACACGCACCCGGCGAGGACGAAGATCGCCGCGAAGGCGAAGTAGACGTCGAAGCCGAGCGAAGTGATCGTGTGATAGCGATCATCCCTCCGCTCCAGCAACACACACGCGACAATGGTGGCCGCGCCGATCGGGATGGCCAGGGTGTGAAACACCACGTGCAGCACGATGAAGAGCGCGAGCATGACAAAGCCGATGGTGAGCAACCGGCGATCAATCGCCAGGTCGGCCTTGGCCCGTTTCCAATCCGCGGCGGTCTGCGCCACCTGCAGGGTGTAGAAGGGCACGGCCTTGGCCCCGGCTTCCCGACCGCGCCGGCTGATGTCGCGCTGGGTGAGGAAGGTCGCGACGATGATGAGCGCGGCGACCACGATGAGATTGGCCGGCAGTACTTCCCGCATGAAATCGCCCGCCTCCAGTCCCCACGTGCCCGCTTCGATGATATTCGGCGTATCACCCCAACGGGTGGAGAAGCCGCCCAGGTTGCTGGCGATGAGGCCCGCGGAAAGGATCCAGCGCGAGGGCACCTGATACGACGCGCAGAGCCGGATGATGACCGGCGTCATGATCAAGATGGAGGTGACATTGTGCATCAGCCCCGCCGTCACATAAGTCGACAGGAGCAGCACCGCCACGAGGAGCGGCGTGGTGAGCCGCGGACTGCGCAGCCGGATTTTTCCGAGCTGGTGCCCGAGCCACGCAGCGACCCACTTGAAGCCCTGCGAGCGCTCGATCATGTGCGCGGGAATGGCCACCGCGGTGAAGAGGATGGTGATATTCGCGTAATGGAGGAAGCCCTCCTTGAGAATGCCCTCGGCGAAGTTCCACTGGATGACGAGGAAGGCGCAGGACACCAGGCTCATGGCCAGCGGCAGCGGCGCGTTGTACTTCGTCATCGCGAAGAATGCGCTGAAGAGCAGTACCAGCATGAGCACGCCCGCGCTCCAGTGGAATTGCCAGGTCGAGTAGTCCGCTGCCGCCGCAGTGGCGCCGTGGGCCGCCTCCTCGGCGAAGGTCACGCTTCCACCGGCAAGGAATAGCCCGAGGCACAACAGCAAGGCGAAGAATGAGAAGTGGCGCATCATGGCTTAGATGAAGGAGACCGGCGTGGTGGTTTGATAGGCCACATCGCGTGGATTGCGATGCGGGCGCAAATGCGCGATGAGCGCGACGCCCGCGGGCAGCATGCGCGGCTCGATGACTTCGGCGACGGCCACGTCCACGAAGAGCTCGCCATTCTCACGGTAAGCCTCGAAGACGAGCACTTCCATCTGCTGGGCTTTCGCGCGGCACTCGCGCGAACCCTTCACTGCGCGCTCGGAAAATTCATGCAGGCCGCCATGGACGATCTCCGGCTCCGGCAGGAGATACGTCACCGCGGCCACTGGTCCGAACAGCTCCGGCACGTGCGGCGGCAGCGGCAGGATGAGGCCGGCTTTTTTGCCGCGGCATCCGGTGAGCAATTCACCGCTGCGTTTATGGGCGAGGATGCGCAGGTGCACGCTGACGGCATCGAAAGCGAGGTCGAGCGGAATGCCCTCCGCCTCCATGACGCGCAATCGCTCCTCGGCCTCCGGTGCACCGTACTGGCCCGCGTATTTCAACAAGTCGGAAGTGCTGCGGACCTTTTTGGTTTCGATCAAGAGCTTGAGAATTTCAAGCAGCCCCGTTTCGTCTTTGGGCGGAGCACCACCCGGTAATTTGGATTCAGCCATAGGCAGGAAGACGGTTGCCATCGGTGACAGAACCCCTCCCCAGCGTCAAGCATCCGTGGTTTTACGGCACGCCTGGGCCGCGATCTTCGAGGATCACTCCCAGCTTTCCGGGTTCGAACCCATCGATGCGCAGTTTCTGTCCGTCGCGCAGCACCTCAATGTAACCCCCGGCAAAATTGCGATCCAGCATCCACTCGTAGGCACTCCCCATCGGCGTGCCGTTCGAGGTCAGCAACTGGTCGCCCACTTTCAGCTCCGCGCTCTTCGGCTGCGCGCCGTCTTCGATGGCGTGGATGATCACCCGGATGTCCTTCAACTCCGTGCCTTCCGCGCTGCGGAAGACGACGTGCTGCAACTCCCCGGCGACAAAACGCAGCTCACGGCTGTAAAAGCCGAGGCGCTTTTCGTCGAAGGCTGATTCCAGCTTGCGCAGGTATTTTCCAACGCCATCGAACTCCTCCTCGGTGTGGGCCGGGTCGCGATTCTGGATGGTCTCCAGTTTCTGCTTCTTCTCGTCGTAAGCCTGCCAGATGCGGAGGCGCAGGCCGCCGTTGGTGTACCACTCGCTGTCTTTGCGCCAGACGGTGGCGCCAAAAATTTTCAGCGACCAGCCATACTGCCAGGTCACGCTCTCACGGCCGTTCTCGTCGTATTCCTCCTCCTGCATGTTGTAGGGCAAGCCGGCTTTCTCCGCATCCACGAGCTGGCCCTCCTGGTCCTCGTAGCGGATGGTGCTCTGCTGCAGGCGGCTTTGCAGGTCGTAATCGGTGAGGCTGAGGAAACGGTAGAAGGCGAAACGCTTCGGATCGTGATCTTCCATGGCCTGCCGCCGCAACGCGCCGGTGGCATCGTATTCATTGATGAACCGGCGATGACCGCTGGTGCAGTAGATGGGCTGGCCATTCACGTCGAAGTAACCTTCTTCGGTGCGCAGGCCCTGTGGACTGAATTGATAGGCCACGCGCCGGATGGCGAAGCCCCGGTCGCCGATCATGATGTTGCCCTCGGCATCGAGGACCTTCTCCTCGACGAGGTTCCCGTCCACATCATGTCGCATCGTCAGTCCGGATTTCTCCGACCCGAAGACGCGCAACTCGGTGAGGTGGCCATTCTCGTCGTAGGCGAAGCGGCGCTCGAAGACGAGATTGAGCGCGCCCCCTTCTTCCGCGCGGAAGAATTTGCGGGCGACGATTTCGCCACGGGCATCGCGCGGGATTTCCTGCACCGCCCAATCGTCCGCCCCGCCACGCATCGGCTGGTCGTGCATGTCCAGCCGCCGGACGCGGATGGCGTTGCCCGCGGCGTCGTATTCGGTGACCAGCGCGGCCACGCCATTCCAGAGGGCGAGTTGGCCGACTTCGTCGCGCATCTCGATCCGGGCGAGACGGTTGGCGGTGTCGAGCTTCAGCTCGCAACCCGTCAGCCCGGCGCGGTTGGGTGCGGGCTTGCCGTTGCGATCGAGATTGGTCAGGCGAGAGACCCGCTCCTGGGCATCCCGGTCCAGCTGGTAGGCGTAGACGCCTTCGCCATTGGCCGCCGGTTTGCCCCCGGAATTGTAGAAGCTCACGCGCGTATCGCGTCCCGCTTTATCGCGCTCAAACTCCATGATCGAGGCGCCTTTCCGGGAACCGGCCTCCAGGCCGCGCAGATTCACGAAGCGGGCGCGGATAACCGGGGCCGAGCCGGCCGACTGGATGACCCGGTCGTAAAGGATGCGCCAGTTCACGCTGCCGTCGCGGTCGCGACCGATGATCTCGCGTATCGCCTGCCCGTCGAAGAGCTGCTCGACGGTCGAGCTCTCGGGCGTCTTCTCCGCATTGGGCTGCAAGCCGGTGAGGCTCTCGATGTAAAGCGGGACGGGCTCCTCCAGCATGAGCCGGCGGGTGGAGGCCGGATGCCCGCGCGGGTTGCGCACTTCGATTTTGGTGATGGGGCCGCTGCGTCCGCGCCGGGTCAGCTTCAACGTCACCGCGCGTTCCGTGGCCTGCGCTGCTTTCACTCGCAAGGCCGGCTCCAGCGCGCCGTTCACATAATCGAGGGTCGCGGCGTACTCGAGATGCGGACGCTCGTACCATTCCCAGCGATAGAACCGGTGCGTGCCGAAGGCGACCAGCAGCACGAGCGCGGCGCTGCCCACAAATTTCCACGGATGTCGCCGCGTCCACTTGATGGCCTTGCCGATCTTCGAGGGAGGGCGGGCGAGGATTTCCTCGTCGTCCAGGTAGCGGCGCAAATCCTCGGCGAAGGCCGCCGCGCTTCCGTAGCGATCGCGGGGATCTTTTTGCAGGCACTTCAGGCAGATGACTTCCAATTCGCGAGGTGTCTCCGGCCGATACCAGGCGGGCGATGGCGTCTCCTCGGTGAGGATGCGAATGGTCAGCGCGGTGTCGCTCTCCTCGGGGAGGAACGGCGGGCGGCCGGTCAGCATTTCGTAAAGGATCGCGCCGAGTGAATAGATGTCCGCTCCCGGCCCGACGTCGCGGCTCGTGCCCTTGGCCTGCTCGGGGGCCATGTAAGTGGGCGTGCCAATGACGGCGCCGCTGCGGGTGAGCTCGCTGTCGTCGTTCATCCGCTTGGCGATGCCGAAGTCCGCGACCTTCGGCACTCCGGCCGGGTCGATGAGAATATTGTGCGGCTTCATGTCGCGATGGACCACGCCGTGCTGGTGGGCGAAGTGCAGGGCCCGGGCCACGCTCATCAACAGCTCGGCTGTTTCGCGCGGGGGCAGCAATCCCCTGCGCAGCTTCTCGGTGAGCGTGCCACCCTCGATGAATTCCATGGAGAAGAACGGCGAGCCGTCGATCTCCCCCACCTCGTAAATTTGCACGATGTGCGAGTGGTGCAGCGCCGCCGAAGTCTGCGCCTCGGCGAGGAAACGCTGCAACTCATCCTTGCCGTAGTGGCCGGTGAGCATCTTCAGCGCGACCTCGCGATTGAGCGTCTTCTGGCGGGCCCGATACACTACACCCATGCCGCCGCGCCCGAGCTCGCCCGTGACCTCGTAGCCGCCGAAGGTCATCCCGATGCGACCACGCGGCTTCTCCACCGGCTTGGCTTCCGGGATCGGCATGTCGGGAGGCATGTCCTGCGTGGCGTCGTAGTCGGGCATTGCGCGCATTTTGCGCGAACCTGGCGCGCGGCTCAAGCGACGTTACACCCCGACAGCCGACTACTGCGCGGGCGGAGCGGCTTCGCGGACGTCGGCGCCGTGCGATTCGCTCATCAAGAGGATCGAGAATCGCTCGACTTGCCCGAGCTCGGCGGGGCTGAGCATCTGGTAGTTCATGCCTTCGGCCGCCGCCGCACCCGGGGCAAGCGGGACTGGCGGCGTCGGTGAATCACTGGAGTTTAGGCTCGCGTAGTCGAAACGTCCGCGCAGGTCGGTGTAGCCATCCTTGAAGAAGCGCACCGCGCCATTCTGCAAGCGCGCGTAGACCTTTACGTAAGCCTTGCTCACCGGCTTGTTCTCCGTTGCGTCGCGCACTTCGAGGCGGCCGTAATTTTCGGCGATCTGCACCTTGAGGGTATTCGCGTGATACGTCTGCGCCTTGCGCTGTCCGGCGCCGAAGATTTCGACGAGCACATTGGCTTTCGTGAATTCCGGCGGGAGCGGGATGGCCAGCTGATCCTTGCCCTCAGGCAGCGGTTGTGTGTCCGCACGTGTGGGCTTGATGATGGAGAAACGCCCTGAGTCCTGCGTCACGAACGGACTGGCGCTGAAGAGGAACTCCGGGTCCATGAGGTAATAGCGCACGGTCACTTCACGCAGATTCTTCCAGGTGAGTGCGATCTGCCGGTTCTCGACCTTGAAGTCGAAAGACGGCTCGGTGGTGGCCAATTCGCCCTGTTGCTTCTCGCGATCCGGTTGCTTGTCGCCCGGACGGACCGCCTGCTTGCCTTCGATCTCGTCGAGCTGGGCGCCGGCCTCGGCGAAGAGCTTGCGCCAGCGGTCGACGGGATATTCCGCATATTGTTGCACCACGCCCCGCGCCACGGGCAACTGCTCCTCGTAAAATGCCGCATAGCAGCGGAAGTAATCGTACTGCAGCCGCGTCGGCAACGCCTCCGGCGCAATCGCATGGAACCGCGCCAGGGCCTCCTCCACGCGATCTTGCAGGAAGAGGTAGTAAACCACGCT
>JBGGMZ010000234.1:0-15613 GCA_041287745.1 Chthoniobacter sp.
CCGTCGCCGCGATCAAGAAGGGCAAACAGAAGGAACTCTATCTCGGCAACATGGACGCCAAGCGCGATTGGGGTTACGCCCCAGAGTATGTGGAAGGCATGTGGCGCATGCTCCAGCAGCCGGAAGGGGACGATTACGTGCTGGCAACCAACGAGACTCACAGTGTGAAAGACTTTGTCATCGAAGCTTTCGGCCACGCCGGTCTGGACTGGGAGAAATACGTGAAGTATGACGCCCGCTACGAGCGTCCTGCTGAAGTGGAACTTCTGATCGGCGACCCTGCCAAAGCCAAAGCCAAGCTCGGCTGGGAGCCGACGACGAAATTCAAGGAGCTGGTAAAGATCATGGTCGACGCCGATCTGGCGGCGCTCAGCTAGCGCTTTCAGAGTAAATACAGAGGAGCTGGAAGAAGTCTTCGGAGAGTAAAATTCTCCCTTGACCAACCTCGCCCTCCCCTCCATTGTCCCCGCCCCACTCGCACCAACCCAATTTTTTGTATGAGCAAAGTTTGCAGCATCACCAACGCCCGCCCGATCAAGGGTAGCAAGATTCACCGCCGCGGTCTGGCCAAGAAAAAGGGCGGCATCGGCCAGCACGTCACCAAGGTGGTGTCGCGCACTTTCACGCCAAACCTGAAAAAGAAGCGCATCTGGGTTTCCGAACTCAAGCGTTTTGTGACGGTAAAGCTCTCGACTCGCGCACTTAAAACAGTGACGAAGAACGGGGCTTATGCCACTCTGAAGGCGGCTGGTGTTGTTTAAACACCGGCTTTGAGCCGAATCGTCACAAACTCCAACCCTACAAGATCACTCCTATGGCGTTCAGTGTCATCTCCAAGAAATCAGGCAAAACTTACTTCCTCCACCAGCGGCACCAGGAGTTGAAGGGCGGCCAGAAGGTCATCCTTTACTACTTCGGCGCCGAGGCAAAGGAAGGCGCGATCGATGCGCTTCCCGAAGGTTATGAAGTCTCCGAAAATTCGAAGACCGGCCTCCCGCTCCTGAAGAAAAAGAAGTAAAGTCCCCCCGACCACTACAAAGATTTCTGGCGGCTCTGGAGTTATCTCCGAGCCGCCAGTTTCTTTTTCAAGAGGGCGTGCAAAGTTCCTGATCTCTTCTACCTTCTCCTTCCCTTTCCACTGACTGCCCATGAATCCCGTCCCCGTCACCATCCTCACCGGCTTCCTCGGCGCCGGCAAAACCACCCTCCTCAACTACATCCTCAAGCAGAACCACGGCTACAAGTTCGCGGTCATCATCAATGAGGTAGGCAAGATCGGCATCGATGGCGCCCTCGTGGAAAAGACCGATGACGACGTGCTGGAGCTTTCCAATGGCTGCCTCTGCTGCACCGTGCGCAAAGACCTCGTGAAGGGTGTGCAGACCCTCGTGAAGAAGGGTGGCTTCGACTACCTGCTCATCGAGACCACCGGCATCGCCGATCCCGGCCCCGTGGCCCAGACTTTCCTGAATATCCCCCAGCTCCAGCAATTCGTGCGCATGGACTCGATCATCACCGTGGTGGACGCCGAGCAGATCGAGAAGCAGATGAAGGAGACCGAGACCGCCCGCGAGCAGGTGGCGATGGCCGATTTCCTTCTGTTGAACAAGACCGACCTCGTCTCGCCTGAGGCGCTCGACCAGCTCGAGATCAAGGTGCGCGAGCTCAACCCGCACGCCACCATCTTCCGCACCAGCCAGTCGCAGGCGAACCTGAAGGAGATCCTGGATATGAACGCCTTCAAGCTCGACCAGAAGCTGTCGGTTGATCCTGAGTTCCTCAACGAGTTAAACACCCGGCATCACCACGATATCCAGAGCTTCTCTTTCGAGTTCGACAAGCCGTTCAACGTCGAGAAGTTCGAGTTCTTCGTCCAGAAGCTCTCTGAGAACGAAAAGGTCTACCGCTCCAAGGGCTTCCTCTCCATCAACGGCAATCCACGCCGCGCCATTTTCCACGGGGTGAACAATCGCTTCACCATCATGTGGGACCGTCTCTGGGAAAAAGACGAGAAGCGCATCAGCCAGCTCGTCTTCATCGGCAAGGGTCTCGACGAAAAGAAGATCCGCGCCGAGTTGGAGAAGTGCCTGGCGTAGTGGCCAAGCTGAATCATCGTTCGGCAGACGGCCTTCGTTTCGTTGACTGAGACTACGGATTCCGCACTTGGTAGAGCTTCTGCCGCTCCGGCGGCAGCCGGTCGTAGTTCAGCGCCTCGCTGTTGACGCGAACGATGAGGTGCAGGTTCAGCTGGGTGCCGATGTCTTCATCCAGAAAGACCGTGGCAAAGGGCTGGGTGAGCAATTTGATCCCGCGCCTCTGCGTATCCGGGATCGGTACCGGAGTGAAATTAACCATGCGGCCAACTCCCTCGGACAGGCCCATGCGCGAGCCCAGGCGATTCAGAGCTTCCGTACGATCGTCGTAACCGGTGTGCTGTGCGCTGCGATCTTCAAAGAGGAATGAGACCGACCCATTGGCATTGATACTGTCGAGACGGATATCCATGTTCCGCAGGCCATAGGCATCGAGCGGAGTTTTTTCGTGCAGGCGGATTTCCAACGTCTTCACGACAAAAGTCGCGGGCATGGCTACCGGCTCCGGTGCAGGCAAAGCCTCTGGAGCAGCCGCCGCCGCTGCTGCCGCGCGTGCAGGCGGTTTGGTCGTCAAGGCCACCAAAGGCAGCTTATCCATGTCCAGGTTCACGAACATGCCTCGCTCGGGCCCTCGCGTGACCCGGGGTGCATTCCCCTGCTGCATCACCGCCATATTCTCCGGCGTAAAGAGCGCCAGCGTCTGCGCCCCCATCCACGCGCTCAAGAGGCAGCCCTGCACCGCCGCGGCATCCGTACCCTTGAGATGCTCGGCCCGATAACCTGCGGCTAAAAATTCGCTGGGGCTGATTCCCTGTCCCTTGGCGACAGCCATGGCGGCCAGCAATTGCCAGGTCATCTGTGTCACCGACTCGTGATCCTGCGCGCCCAGCGCCTTCAGCAAGCCCTGCAGGCTGGCTTTTTCCACCAGCTTTGGCTCGGGCTCGGGAAACAGGCTGGGATTTGCCGGCACCGGTGCTGCCGGCTGAGGGGCGGCCCCTGGCCGTGTAGCCTGTGCCCAGACGCATGCCTCCGCGAGGAAGAAGAGGCCTGCTGCCACGGCGGTAAAGCGGACGCAGCGAAGCGGAAGAAGAGGAACACACATAGGGAAAAGGCTACCTCTCCATGGGAGCACGGAGTGGACCACTACCCCCGCCTCATTCAGTCACCCCCGACAAGCACCGGGACGAAATGGCCACTTTCGATGAACAAAAGTCCCTCCTCTGCTGACTAAGGCCTTTCCCATGCTCCGCCCGCTCCCTTGCCTCGCCCTGTTGTCCCTCTGTGTTTTCGGTGTTTCGGCCCTGGCCGATGAAAAAGAGGAGGCGGCGAAAAAGGCCGAGTCCGAGAAGAAAGAGGAGGCCAAGGCGGCTGAAAAGAAACCCGAAGACGGGCCGAAAGACGGCAAATCGAAAGAGGAGAAACCCAAGGAATCGAAGGGTTCGGTGACGATCGGCGGGCAGGAAATCAAGTATATCGCCAAGACGGGGCTGCTGCCTCTGCTGAAGGAGGATGGCAGTGGAGAGCGGGCGAAGGTCTTCTACGTTTACTATCAAGCCCTCGGTGCGGACGGAAAACCGCTGGCCGGCGCCGATGCCGCCAAAAGGCCGATCACTTTCTGCTTCAATGGCGGGCCCGGCTCCTCGGCCGTGTGGCTGCACTTCGGCGGACTCGGGCCGAAGAAGGTGGAATTCGACCCGCAAGGCCTGCAACCCGCGCCGCGGGCGCCGGTGGTGCCGAATCCCAATTCCGTTCTCGACGTCACCGACCTCGTTTTCATCGATCCCGTGGGCACCGGCGCGAGCCGTCCGGCGAAGGGTGAGAAGGGCGAGCAATTCTGGAGCGTCAATGGCGACATCGAAAGCGTGGGCGAATTCATCCGCTCCGTCACCACCCGCGAGCAGCGCTGGGCCTCGCCGAAATTCCTCTGCGGCGAAAGCTACGGCGGCATTCGCGGCTCGGGCCTGTGCGATTACTTGCAAACCAAGTTCGGGCTCTATGTAGATGGCTTCATCTCGGTCTCGGGCGTCATCGATTTTGCCAATCTCGGCAGCGGGCTCCAGGGATCGATCTGCTTCCTGCCCTCGCTCACGGCGACCGCACACTTTCACGGCAAGCTACCGCCCGACCTGCAAGCCGACCGCGCCAAGGCCATCGCTGAAGCGCGCGCCTTCGCGCAGGGCGACTACGCGCTCGCCCTGCTCAAGGGCGCCAGCCTGCCCGCCGCGGAGCGCACCCGCATCGCGGAAAAGCTCGCACGGCTCACGGGTCTCGATCGCGAGCTGATCGAACGTGCACATCTGGTCATTCCCCCGGGCCTCTTCATGGAGAATCTCCTGCGCAAGGAAGGCAAGATCATCGGCCGCTACGACGGACGCGTAACCTCGGAGGATTACGATCGCCTGGGCAACCGCCCCGAGTTCGACCCAAGCTACACCAACATCTACGGCGCCTTTTCCGCCGCCGCCAATGCCTCCATCCGCGGCGATCTTGGCTACGAGTGGGAATTGCCCTACACGATCCTCGGCGGGGTGAACTGGAGCTTCCGTGACTTCGAGGGCGAAGAGGTCAGCCTCGAAGATCGTCTCGCCAAGGCGCTAAAGAACAACACGAAGTTGCGCGTGCTCTTCTGCCTCGCCTACCGCGATCTCGCCGTGCCGATGGACTCCACGCTCTACAGCATCTCTCACCTGCACATCCCCGAAGACCTCCGCTCGAACCTTTCAGTCCAATACTACGAGAGCGGACACATGATGTATCTCAACCTGCCCGACGCAGAGAAACTGCGGAAGGACATCGTGGAGTTCATCCGGGCGAAATAACCCCCGCGGCCATGCTGAAACCCCGAAGCCGCTTTTCGGGGTTGTTTGCGGGGCAGGATACTCGCGAGACGCGAATGGGGGTTCAACTCGCGCCGTCCTGATTTGCTGTTCCGCAAGGCTCAATGCGGCAAGCGAGAACGCTCACGAAATCGTGATCAACCGGCCAAAGGTTTTCCGCCGAGGGCGATTTGCTCACTGGTCATCACTTGCCTCTTTCGGCTAAGCACATTCCCGTCCCACTTCGCTCCCAGCCTTCCCCTCACCCGTCTCCGCCCCATGCGCCTTGCCCCCTCCATCCTGATCCTCTGCGCCGCTCTCGGTCTCAACACCCTCGCCCAAGCCCAAGCTCCAGCCGCACCTGCAAAGCCGGCCAAAGCCCCCAAGGATCCCAACGCCGGCAAGCGACTGGGTGAAAACAAGGCCACGCCGCCCGAGCGCATCAAGGTGATGAAGGATTTCAAAGTGGAGCTGCTTTACTCCGTGCCATTCGAGGAGCAGGGCTCGTGGGTAGCCATGTGCGTGGACAACAAAGGACGGCTGATCGTGAGCGACCAGTACGGCGGCCTCTTCCGCTTCGCGCCGCCCGCGCCCGGGCAGCCGCTCGATCCTACGACCATCGAGCGCATCGATGTCCCGCTCAAGGCCGCCAACGGCCTGCTCTGGGCCTTCAACGCGCTCTGGGTCGGCGTGAACGACTACGAAAACGGCGAGAACACCGGTCTCTATCGCATCACCGCATCGAAGGGCGATGACCACCTCGACACCGTCGAGAAGCTGCGGGCCATGAAGGGACGCGGCGACCACGGCGTCCACGCAGTGCTCCCCGGGCCGGATGGCAAATCCGTCTTCCTCGTCACCGGCAATGGCACCACGCCGACCGATTTCAACCACTCGCGTGTGCCGCTCCACTGGGGTGAAGATCACTTGTTGCCCCGCATGCCCGATGGCCGCGGCTTTATGCGCGACGTCCTCGCGCCCGGCGGCATCATTTATAAGGTCTCCGCCGACGGCAAAGACTGGGAAGTGTGGTCCAGCGGCTTCCGCAATATCTACGACGCGGCGTTCGACAAGAACGGCGAGCTCTTCACCTACGACGCGGACATGGAGTACGACTTCAACACGCCGTGGTATCGCCCCACGCGCATCTGCCACTGCGTGAGCGGTGCGGAATTTGGCTGGCGCAACGGCGCAGGCAAGCGCGCGGAATGGTATTCGGACAATCTCCCGCCAGTGCTGAACGTCGGCCCGGGCTCGCCCACGGGGATGACCTTTGGCTACGGCGCGAAATTCCCTGCGAAATACCAGAACGCGCTCTTTGCCCTCGACTGGAGCTGGGGCCGTCTCTACGCGGTGCATCTGCAGCCGCAGGGCGCGAGCTTTAGCGCCACCAAGGAAGATTTCCTCAATGGCACACCGCTGCCTTTGACCGACATCGTGATCAATCCCGGCGACGGCGCGATGTACTTCACCATCGGCGGGCGCAAGGTGCAGAGCGGTCTGTATCGCGTGACCTACACCGGCGGCGAAGACACCCATGACGTGTATGCCATGAACGCGAGCAATAAGACCGGCACCGGCACGCTCACTCTCTCGCCGACCCCCGTATCGCGGCGCCATGCCCTCGAGGAATTCCACGGCAAGGAGGATCCGAAAGCCATCGCCGCCGCCTGGCCGGAACTCGGTGACCCGGACCGGTTTATCCGCTGGGCCGCGCGCACGGCGGTCGAGAGCCAACCGGTGAACACTTGGGCCGACCAGGCTCTCAAGGAAAGCGACCCCGCAAAACAACTCGAAGCGTTGCTCGCTCTCGCTCATTGCGCCGGCATCGATCCAGCCCACCGTAAGCCGACCGACGCGCCGGTGGATACGGCAACAGGCAACAAACTTCTCGTTGCGTTGCAGAAGTTCGATTGGGCCACTTTGAACAATGAGCAGCGCATCTGCCTGGTGCGCACCCTGCAGATTGCCCTCGTGCGCTTTGGGCGCCCTGACGATGCCACCGTGCAGGCGCTGCTCGCGAAGTTCGACCCTCTCTTCCCCGCGCCGACCTACGAACTCAATCGACTGCTCTGCGAGACGCTGGTCTACCTGCAGTCGCCGACAGTTGCGGCCAAAGCCGTGCCGCTGCTCGAGCAGGCCCCCACCCAGGAAGAGCAGATGGAATACGCGCGCTCCCTACGCATGCTCAAGACCGGCTGGACCACGCCGCTGCACACCAGCTACTTCGAGTGGTTCCTCAAGGCGGCCAACTATCGCGGCGGCGCGAGCTTCGAGAATTTCATCTCGTTCATCCGTGCCGATGCCGTGACCAGCCTGAGCGACAACGAGAAGACGGAGCTCGCCGCCGTGCTCGACAAGAAGCCGGTCATCAAGTCGCCGCTCGAGGCCGCTGCTTCCGCACTGGTGGGCCACACCAAAGTCACCAACTGGACGCTCGACGACGTCAATCCGCCGGCCAGCCTCACCGGGCGCAACTTCGAAACGGGGCACAAGATGTTCGCCGCTGTGGGTTGCTTTGCCTGCCACCGCTTCGGAAATGAAGGCGGCATGACCGGCCCCGACCTGACGCAGGCCGGCGGCCGCTACAACCCTCACGACTTGATCGACAACATCATCAACCCGAGCAAGGAGATCAATGAGCAGTTTGTGCCCACGGTCATCACCATGGAAGACGGCGCGCAGCACATCGGCATGATTGTCAATCTGAACTCCGACACGGTAAGCCTGAACACGGATCCCACGCAGCCGAACCAGCAGGAACGCGTCGACCGCAAGCACGTCAAAAGCATCGAACCTTCAAAGGTCTCTCTCATGCCGCCCGGCCTGCTCAACATGCTGAGCCGCGACGAAATCCTCGATCTCGCCGCATATGTCCTCAGCGGCGGCGATCCCAAGAGCCCGATGTTCAAGCAGTAGCGGACGCCGCAGTCGGCCTCAGTGAGGCCGGGCACAGGGCAATGAACCCGGTCGCCACAGCGCGGGCATCCTTGCGTCCGTTGACGCAAATGCGGTTCGCGCAAGACTCCATTTCGGGCGGAAAACTCAGCAAGCTGCTGCCTTCGCTGAACTTTTGCTATTTAAGATTTGAGCGTAGAGGCAGCAAGTCGGCAAAGTGCTGCGCTGCGCCATGGAATTTTCCACCACGACTGACGTTGATTTTCGATGTTCATTGGACGGGCGTGCTTTTGCGCTTCGCCGCCAATGAACCTTCCGAATCGTCTTACCGTCGCGCGCCTCTACATTACCGCGGGCTTTGTCGCGTCGATGACGATGGCCTGGCATTGGAAATCGGCACCTGACCCGGGCTGGACGCCCCTCCTTTTCTGGCACTGGGGCTGGAGCTGGGGCTACACCGCCGGACTCCTGCTTTTCACCGCCGCCTCGATCACCGACTACTTCGATGGCGAGATCGCCCGCCGCCGCAATCTCGTGACGGATTTCGGCAAATTGATGGATCCTGTCGCGGACAAAGTATTGATGGCCGCGGCGTTCATCTGCCTCATTCCCGAGCACGCCATCCCGGCCTGGGCCGCGATCGTGATCATCAGCCGGGAATTCCTCATCACCGGCCTGCGCCTGCTGGCGCTCAGCAAGGGCGTGATCTTGCCCGCGGACAAAATGGGCAAGCACAAGACCCTGTGGCAGATGGTGACGGTGATCTATTTCCTCCTTCTCCTCTCGCTCTCGGAGTTCGAGCGCGCCGGCATGATCAGCGGTCTTTTCTGGTGGTTCCACGCGTGGCGCTACGGGGGCGCCGTGCTCATCGGTGCGGCGTTGTTCCTGACGCTGTATTCCGCCTGCGGCTACCTCTGGAAGAACCGCGCGCTTTTCGCTTCGTCGTAAGGTTCGCCCTGCCGGCAAACGTTTACTCCGGCACAATGACTTGATCGCCCGGCGACAGCTTGGGGTCTCTCGCCGGATCCCTTTGCAAATCCTTGAGACGGTAAACCCCGGCGATTTTGCCGTCGCGGACCAGGCGGATCTTGCTTCCTTGAGCGAAGTCGGTGAAGCCGCCGCATTCGCCGATAGCGGAGGACAACGTCACGTCTGAACTCCACTGGAGTCGTTGTGGTGACCGGACACCACCGCTGACAGAAATGTGCCGACTGGTTGGCGAAACGTTGATCAACACCACGGGTCGCGTGAAAATGTGGGCGGCTGTAAGCCGGTCCTCCATAGCGCGCTCCAGTTGGGCCGGCCGCAGGCCCGCAGCTTTCATCTCACCGATGAGCGGCACATGGACCGAACCCTCTTCATCGATCGCGTACTGCAGGGCAAAGTCCGCCGCATATTCCTGCGGGACGCCGGAGAGACGTAAATCGAAAACATCACCTGCGCGCAATTGCGCTCCGGTCTGCGCATGCAACGACGATGACGCGAGGATAACGAATCCGACGGCCAAAAAAATTCCGGTACGCATACCGAAACAACGGGCAGACGTTGCGTTCCCTTAGAAACACCGAGCCCGGCCTCAGCCGCTACTCGCGAACGAGCACCTGATCGCCGGGGAGCAGCTTCGGATCCAGGGAAGGATCCTTCTGCAATTCGTTGAGATTGAAGGAACCGAAAATCTTGCCCTCGCGGATGATGCGGATGTTCTTGGGGCTGCCGAAATCGCTCAGGCCCTGGCAGTTGCCGATGGCAGAGGAAAGGGTGAGATCGGAGCTCCAGGAAAGGCGCTGGGGCTGCCGCACACCGCCGCTGATGGAGACGTAGCGGGTCGCCTGCGCGACAGTGATGAGCACAGTTGGGCGCGTGAAAATCTTTTCGCTCACGAGTTTGGCTTCCACGTTCCGCTCGATCTGGGTCGCGGTGAGTCCAACCGCCCGGATTTCACCAATGAGCGGCACATTAAATGTGCCTTCGGAACCGACCGTGTATTGCGCCCTAAAGTCCGCGGCAAAGTCCGCCGGCATTCCGCTGAGGCTCATTTCGAAGGAATCACCGGGACGGATCAACGCGATCGTACCGGAAGGAGCCATAGCCATGGCCCTGGCGACGGGCACCGCAACCGGAGCGGATTGCGCCGGAAAAGGCTGCGGCGTAATCGGGATGGCTCGCGCGGTGGGCATGAGTCGCTGCGCCTGGACGTGGGACGCGGCGGTGATGGAGAGAAGAGCAAGGACGAAGATCGAACGCATATTCCGGGAACTTGAGGGACTAGTACTCTTCGCGATTGGTATCGCGCGGGCGGGCGAGTTGTGGCGCGGGAGCCTCGATCTTCGGCGTGGAGCGGCGCGGACCGTAGTACTCGTTGTAGTTGTAGTAATAGGAGTAGCCGTCGTCGTGCTTGGCATCGACGTTGTTCAGCACCACGCCGATGAGGCGGCCGCCGACATTGAGCACCGCTTGCTTCACCCGCTGGAGCATGACGCGCGGGAAGCGGCGATGCTGCACAACCATGATGGTGACATCCACTTCGCTGGCCAGCACCGAGCCATCGCTCACACCGAGGATCGGCGGCGAATCGAAGAAAACGAGGTCATACTGCGACTTCACCTTGGCGATGAGGTCGGTCATGCGCTGGGAATTCAGGATACCCACGGAATCGCCCGGCAGCAGGCCGCTGGGAATGAAGGACAGATTGTCGATTTTCGTGGTCTTGATGATGTCGTCGATCTCCGCGCGACCGAGGAGGTAATCGGTAAGACCGAATGAATTATCCACCTCGAAGAAGCGGTGTTGCGAGGCACGGCGCAAGTCGGCATCCACCACGAGCACATTGTAACCGCCCTTGGCGCAGGTAAAGGCCAGGTTGTTCAGCGTGGTCGACTTGCCTTCGCCGGGGCCACCGCTGATCAGGGTAAAGGTATTCGCATCGCGATACGGCTTATTAAATTCCACCGCTGCACGCAGGATCCGGTAGGCCTCCGCATCGGAGGAATCGCCGGCATTTTTCATCAACGTGGAAACGTGGTTCGGGATGACGGCCAGGACCGGAATCTGGAGGTACCGTTCGACGTCATCCAGCGTCTTCACACTGGTATCGAGGTAGTCGATGAAGAAGGCCAATCCGACACCGAGGACGGAACCGATGATGCCGGCGAGAAGCATGTAGGCCGGAACGTTTGGCTTGGCGTGATAGTCGGCCTTTTCCGCCCGCTCCCAGATCCGCGCCGTGGGATGCTTGACCGACTCCAGCATCTTCTGCTGCTGGTAAGAATTTTCAAGACCGTCGAGGACCCTCCGCGCCTGAATCGCCTTGTTTTTGGCCTCGATGTACTCGGCTAGTTTGTTTTTTTCCGCAGCTTCGTCCGCCCGCGAATTTGTTTCGCTGGTCTGCAGCGCAGAGAGTTTATCCTTCTCCAGGCGCAGTCTGTTCGCCTGCGTGATTTTGATCGTATTGAGCTGATCGGAGAGAATCTTCGAGTAGGTCGCCATCTGGGCATCGAGAGCCCGGAGACGCGGATGATTGACGCCGATGCCGAGATTCGTCAGGCGGGCTCGTTCCGCAGTGGCATCCTGCAAAAGGGGAAGATTGCGCGAGACCGTCGCATCATCGATCCCAAGGGTCTTGAGCGCGTCCTGCAGTTGCTCGGGGCTAAGGCTGTTGATGAGCTCCACTTGGCGCTCCAGCTCGACTACGCGGATTTCTTGCTCACCCCTCTGTCCCTGAACCATCTGGCGATTCGATGTGTGGATACCCAAGGTGGAGCCCTCCTTGTCCGGATCCGGATCCACAATGCTATCCCGCGCCCGGATCTGCATCGAGTTGGCAGAGGTTTGCTCCACCTCTTTGCGCTTGCGCTCAACTTCATCCTGGAGTTGCTCGAGGCCGATGTTGGTGTACTTCTCGAGGTCCGCTTGGCGACGGTCCTGGTAAACCACGGCAATCGCGTTGGCGATGTTGGCCGCACGTTGGGCATCCGTATCAAAGACGCCGATTTCAATCAGGCCGGTATTGCGCACTTCCTGGAGCTTCAGGGAGCCCTTGAGCCGGAAATAAACCTGTTGCATGGGCAACCGAACGCCCGGCGGCGAAAACTCTTTCACCAAGTCCAACCGCTCAATGACGGGATAGAGCACCTCGGTTTTCTGGATGATCTGAAACTGAGTCGTGACGAACTGAGGATCGTAAGTATCTCGCAGCGAGCCGGGTCCAAAGGCACCCACCTTGCCCGTGTAGTCCTGCTTCACTTCCATCGTGACTTTGGAAAAGTATTCCTTCGGGAGGAAATAAACGGTCACGCCCGCAGTCACCATCACGAGAAAGAAAGTGAGCAGAATCAACCCGATGCGCAGGCGAATGATGCGCCAGTAGTCGAGAAAGTGAAGTTTAACTTCGTTGGAGTCGTTCATACACGGGACACGGCGGGGGAGGTGAAATTATTAGTAGCCCAGAATGGAGATTCCGCAACCGTGCAAACACGAAAGCTCTTTTTCATGAAAGGGTCGTTAAAACTGGTAGGAAGCCCCGAGAAAAAGGCGTTGCCGGTAGTAGTCGAAAGTGGTCGCCGGGCCCGAGACCATCGTATAGGAGTAGGTCAGGTTCAGCGACCAATGCCGGTCGAGGGTATAATAGAAGCCTAGTGAGGTATCCAACGTATCCTGCACCGATTCGGTCGTCACACTGTGAGTCGAAGCAGCCGCCGTCGCCGTAGAGCCATCGGCACTCCCTTCAGACACCGTGTCAGCCACGTCGCTCGTCGTAGTAGAAGTGTTGCGCAAAAAATTGACGCTGAGCACCCCTTGAAACCGGGGGGTGAAAATCTGCGTTAGTTGCAAGCCACTGCGGGCTACTATGGTGCGGGTATTGGGGGTACCTGCTTCCTCATAACCATAACGTCCATTCCACGACAGGATGGTCTGCTGAGCGATCCGATAGTTGAGCGTCGCCTCCACGTAAGGGGTCGAATCCGAGTCGCCACTGCTGCTGAATTTCTGCACCGATTCACCCAATCGCAAAGAGGCCGTGAATCGTCGACTCAGTGACAATTCGCCGCCAATGAGGGCATAATAGCTAGCGGTATCTAGCGCCGCACTATTGTCATGCGCGTCAGAGCTGTAGCGCAACTCGCCCAAAAGGGTCAGGCGCGGCGAAAAGAGGTACCGCAACTCCGTGCCAAACGTGGTTGACGCGTAGTTATCGACGTTTGGGCCTGCGTCTTGATAGAGGACCGAATTGTAGCTCACGCTGGTCACGGTGCTAAACCGCGGCGTAAGGCGATAGGAAACGTCGGCCTTGGCATTCGCCGAGAGGTAGCTCCCCAAGTTGCCGCTGGTCGGCTGGTTCGGCTGCGAAAAATCGGGCTGCGACTGATAACTGGCGTCGGCCTCTGCGGTGAATTGAAGGCGGCCCGTCAATTTCCGCAGGTAAACAAGCGAGACATTGCCGGTGTAATCCTGCTTCTTCCCGGGGCGATTCCAGTAATAGTCGAGACCGCCACCGAGGTCGAATGTGAAGAGCGTCCGGCGATTGGCAAACTGAACGTCCCACTTTGCGTCCGTCCGCGTGATCCAGCTCGCGGTACGTTGCGCCTCCGGCACGCCGGGGATGGTCACCGTGCGGAACTTCGGTGCAACCGCCGGAACCTGTACCGTCTGCACGCTATCGGGTATGTTGGGATCGCCGGAAGGCACCAACACCTGCACCGATCCGGCTGGCGACCCGGCAGTTTCCAGCACCTGAACCTTTTGTGTGGGGACGCTTCCTCCATGGGTCGGCGTTTGAAAAACGTTGTCGTCGTAGCCGACGGACATGTTTCCCGAGAACCGGAAACGCGGGCGGGCCAATCGGCCTTCCCCCACCGTTAAATTCTGCGTCCCCCGCCCATAGAAGCCCGGAATGGTGAATGTCGCCGGAGCCTGCTGCAACTGAGAAGCGCCGGGCTTATCCGGACTACCGAAAGCCGATGCACTGCCGCCAGCAGCCGGGCTGTCCGATGCTTGAGGCGAAGTGTCCGGTGTCGCTGGATTCTGCCCCTGAGGGTTCTGCGTGCCATTGGGATTCGCGCCCTGGCTGGGAGCACTCGGGATCGTTCCTGTAGCCGGAGCCGAAGGCGCCGCTCCGAAAGCCGAACTCGCACCGGGCGCTGCCGAGGATCCCGCCCCAGGCGCCGCATTCGACCCAGCCGCAGGCGAGCCCGTCGCCGAACCACCTCCAGCAGGCGAGCCCCCGGCATCCTGCTGAGCTTCAGCCCATCCAGACAAAAGGCAGCCGGCCACGAAAAGTGGGAGCCAAGGCCGGTGGATTGTCATGAGGGAAATACGGGCGTAAGGGAGCGTCTCCGCACCTAGGTGTGCGGAGCGTGCTGCCATTACCTGAGTAGACGGGCGTACGCAACAGATTAATAGAAACCATTATCATCTCTGTGTGGACGTCACGAAACCGTAACATGCAGAACGCTTTCCTTCACAAGATCGCCATTTTTATATCGAATTTGAGAATAATTCACAAGCTGCTTGAGATAAGTGACTTACGCAAATAGTTGGCACAGCCGGCCGACAAAGCCCCTGCGCCCGAGGGGTCTACCAAGGTTTCAGCCGGGTAGCCGGAAGTTGTAATCGTCTCCCTGAGAAATATTTATGCCTCATCCATCCGCGGAATCCCAATGTACATCAATATCCCCTAGGACTTCGCACTGAGCGTCTGCCGGGCACCACAGCGGCTTTCAGCTCCCGATATCTGCCGCCATCCGATCGGCCCGTTCTGCCAGAAACACCACCCTCTCATTCCTCTCCCCTGCCCGAATCTCCGCGCAAAACTCCGCCACCGCCTCGTCCAATTTCTCCCGTTCCGCCGGGCAGACCATCATCTCCGTAGGAAGATCCCGGTAGACCGGATCTTTCTGTCCCGGCACCCAGCCACACAGAGTCAGCCACCCGGACCGATCACGATGGGCTTTCAGAAGCACCGGCACGTGAATATCAGCCTTGGCCAGGCACTGCTGAAGAAAATCCACGCGTGCAGCGGGAATCACTTGAACGGCATTTAAAAGCGAAAACATAGCACCATCTCCTTGTAAGGGTTTCGCGTATTGCCGGTGCGTTGGCCCTTTCAAAATACGAACAAATGCGAATGGCCGGCTATTCCCGGCTATCGGGTCGGCGCCACCCCGGTGGTGCCGAGCGCTACTTCCACCAATCGCGCCGCATTCAACAACTCCGCCTCGCTCTTCAAGCGGCCGATCAGCTGCAAGCTCGTCACCGGAAAATCCGCATGTTTCAGCGGCACCGGCACAGCCACGGCGGGATTCCCCGCCACATTCACCGGCACGGTGTTTTGAAGATTCAGCACCCGCGCGTCCATCACGCCGATCCGCAGGTCGATCGTCATGAGCGGCGGGGTCGACTGCAGCGTCGGCAGGGCGATGAAATCCACCCCTTTAAGGGTGTCCTGCAAGGTGTGGGTCCACACACGCAGACGGGCCAGCGCTTCCCAATAGCCCTTACCATACAACGCCTGCCCGAACAGGATGGCGTTCTTGGTTCGCGTGGTAATCCCCGTCATGCCGCCCAATTTATCGTAGCTCAGCCAAGTCCCCACGGCGGCAATCGTGTTGCCATCCCTTTTTGCCTCATCCCACGCGTCGCGAAAGGAATCCGGCAACCGCACCACCTGAAAACCCGCGCGGGTGAGCGCATCGTCTATAGCTGCGTCGATCTGGGCGTTCGTTCCCTTGAGCATGAGGCGCCCCACGCGGATGCCGCGTCCGCTCGGCCAGCGGGCCTGCGCCGCCGCATAGCGTGCGCCGAAGCCGG
>JBGGMZ010000235.1:0-5968 GCA_041287745.1 Chthoniobacter sp.
TCCTGCTTCGCCGGGCTTTTCCTGGTGATCTCCATTTTCGTGGGGACCTTTCCGGTGATCGATTACATCCGGGAGCGGTATGTCTACCATGTGCCGCTGGCCATCCTGGCCACTGGCTTTGCGATCCTGGCGGCGTTGAGTTTGGGTTGTGGGCTGATCCTGGACACCTTGGTCCGGTACGAACGCGAACACTTCCTTCTCCGCATGCGCGCCTTCGGGAAACGCACCCCGTAAGATCGGCGCGTCGCGCCTGCAAAAATGAAGAAGTGGAGTTTGATCGTTTTCGTTGTGGCCGTTGTCAATTTCGTCGCCTTCCTCATCGGCGCCGCGAAGTTGGGTGGGGACGCAGTGAACGGAAAAATCCAGGACGGCCGCTACTACGTGGCCGATCACGGCAAACTGACGGAGGTTTCCCACGCCGCTTTCAACTACAGCCGCATCCACTGCTACAGCATCTTCGTGACGCACCCGCTGGCCCTGTTTTTCGGATTGATGTACTTCACCCAGATTCGGCAGCGCAAGGAGTCCCCCGTGCGCTGATCTATCCGACGGACAGCCGCCATGCATTTTCCTTTCTTGAAGGTGCCGCCGCAGACGTTGGAGGTTTCGTTCGGCCAATTTTTCTGTCCGCACTGCCGGGAGAAGACCGCCTACAAGCATAAGGAGAAGGTGCAGCGCCGGGTGATATCGGTTTAGTTAGTCGCACGCCCCGCGTGATAGCGTGTTCCAAAAAAAGGCCGGTCATCCTGAGCGTAGCGGGGAATCATGGGCGGAGTCGAAGGACCTCAAATATTTGCGGGTCTTCGCGCGGAGCCATGCGTGCATCCCGAAAACAACATAGCTTCCTGCGTCCGACGTGATTCCGAAGAGAGCGCCTCTTCTCCGGGAAAGCGTATCAGCTCCGCGCGAGAACCCACTGAAGATGGAGGTCCTTCGGCTCCGCCCATGATTCCCCGCTGCGCTCAGGATGACCGAGCTTATTTTTCGGCGCTATCGCTAGATCCGTGCGACAACCCAAATCGAAGCTGCTCGAGCCGAAGTCCGAATTTCGGGTTCCAACGATCGAAACACGGGGCGCAGAAAGAAGCGCTTCCCTCCATCCGTGTCCATCCGTGGCTAATTCTTCTCCGCGGCACATTTCGGTAGGCGTCCAAGAATGTTCCCCCGTGGCCTGAATTAACGAGCCGGGGTGTACATTTTAGACAAGAAGTCGCTACGCCCATTCTCTACGCTCGTCTTTATGAATCTCCACCCCGTCCGCATCGCCGCCGTATCGCTCGCCCTCCTGTGCACGGTGGCGGTGGCGGATGAGGCCCAGGATCTTCACGCGCTCTTCGACACGGAGTGGGAGCATGCCATGGAGACATCGCCGACGTGGGCGTCGGAGCTTGGCGACCGCCGTTGGAACGATCGCTGGCCCGACGTAAGTCTGGAGGCGCAGGCGCGCGAGAATGCGCGCGACCAGCAGGTGCTCACCAAGCTCGCCGCGATCCGGCGCGAGGCGCTCACGCCGGAGGATCAACTCAACTACGATATCTTCCGTCTCGACCACGAGCGCGGGATCGAGAGCTATCGCTTCGGCCGTCACTTGCTGCCGCTCGACCAGCGCAATGGCATCCAGACCGAGGACGAGCTCGGCGATGCGCTGCGCTTCGAGACGGTGAAGGATTACGAGGATTGGATCGCGCGGCTGCGGGGCTTCGGCAGTTACATGGACCAGACCATCGCGCTCATGCGCGAAGGCATGCGGCGCGGTCTAGTACAGCCGAAGGTGACCATGCAGCGGCTGCCCGGGCAGATCGAAAAGCAGCTCACCGCCACGCCGGAGCAGAGCCCATTCTACAAGCCGCTCCTGCACTTCCCGCCTGCCGTCGCGGAGCCGGATCGTGCGCGACTTTCTGCGGCGGCGAAGGAAGCGATCTCAGGTGCAGTGCTGCCCGCCTTCGGGCGCTTCCAGAAATTTTTCAACGGCGAATATCTGCCCGCGTGTCTCGATGGCATCGGCGCGTGGCGCTGGCCGGAGGGCGAGGCGACCTACGCTTTCCTCGCCCGCAATTTCACCACCACCGCGCTCACTCCGAAAGAGATTCACGAGATCGGCCTGAGCGAAGTCGCGCGCATTCGCGGCGAGATGGAGAAGGTCAAGGCGCAGGCCGGCTTCACTGGATCGCTGCCGGAGTTCTTCACCTTCCTGCGCACCGACCCACAGTTTTTCTGTGCGGATGAAAAGCAACTGCTGCTCGAGTACGCCGCCACCACGAAGCGCATCGACCCCACCCTGGTGAAAATCTTCCGCACCCTGCCGCGCATGCCCTATGGCGTGGAGCCCGTGCCGGCGAAGACCGCGCCCGATACCAGCGCCGCCTATTACCGGCCGCTCGCTGCGGATGGATCGCGCGCCGGTACTTTCTTCGTGAATACCTACCTGCCCGCCACCCGCCCGCGCTGGGAGATGATGACCCTCTCGCTGCACGAGGCCGTGCCGGGGCATCATCTGCAGATCGCGCTCGCGCAGGAGCAGGGCGCGCTTCCGCGCTTCCGCCAGCACGCGCATTACACCGCCTATATCGAGGGCTGGGGACTCTACTCCGAATCGCTCGGCGACGAGCTCGGGCTTCTCGACGATCCTTACAGCAAATTCGGCCAGCTCACCTTCGAGATGTGGCGCGCCGTCCGCCTGGTGGTGGATACCGGCATGCACGCCTTCCATTGGGATCGGGACAAGGCCATCGCCTTCTTCAAGGAAAACACGCCGCGCTCCGAGCAGGACATCGTGAACGAAGTCGACCGTTACATCTCCTGGCCCGGCCAGGCGCTCGCCTACAAGGTGGGCCAATTGAAGATCAAGGAACTGCGCGCCCGCGCCACGCAAGAGCTCGGTCCCGCCTTCGACGTGAAAGAATTCCACGACGTGATTCTGCTCGGCGGCGCCATGCCGCTCTCCCTGCTCGAGCAGCGGGTTGATACATGGATCGCGAGCAAGAAAAAGAATGCCGCGGCGCTTCCTAAATGAGCTTCGTGTTAGTTGCCTACTTCGGAAGCGGTGTTGCGGTCTACGTCGCGCTCTGGCTTTTGTTCAAAAGGAATGGGTTTGGCCAGCAAGCAAGAGATCTCGCCATGCTACTCTTTTGTTTGGAAGGGATTATTGGCGGACTTTTACTTTGGCCCATTGGCGCTGTCATCGCAGGGCTGGAATATTGGCGGCTCGTCGAAAAGCGGGAATCCGACAGGAAACGCGCGAAAGAGCGGGCAAAGGCGGAGGAGCGTGAGGGTAAATATGTCGATCTGAATATGGACGCGTTGCTGGAAGCCCAACGACGCTTACTAAACGAGGTGAACGACCGCTCCGGCCGGAAGGAGTGAGGCGACGGACTTTCTCACGAATTAGGAAGAGTACGACACATCTCGCCGGAAAAAATTCGGGAATTCACCCTGTCGACTAACGTCACGCGCACTCCTGCTTCGAAGCGCGATTAAGTGAGAACCATGAATGTTCCGGTTCCGCCCATCCTCATCGACGAAAATATCTGGTTGCTGCCTTATCCGCTGAAAATGCTCGGGGCGGATTTGCGGCGGAATGTGACCGTGGTGCGCCTGATGTGCGGGCAGTTGCTCATTCATTCGACCGCGCCTTTTTCGGCGGCGGATGTCGAGGCGATTCGCCGGCTGGGCGAGCCTGCGTGGCTGCTGGATGGCGTGCTGCGGCACGACACATTCGCCCGCCAAGGGCGCGATGCATTCCCCGGGATCCCGTATCTCGCTCCGGAGGGATTTTCGGAACTCGCCGGAGTCCAAACCGAGCCCATCATTCCCTGCCCCGATGAATGGATCGGCGAACTGCGAGCGCACGAAATCCAAGGCATGGAGGAGATGCGCGACACGGTGGTGTTGCATGAGACATCGCGGACGCTGATCGTCACCGAGCTGCTCTTCAATTTTGCGGACGACCTGCCATTGTGGACCGAGCTGCTGCTGCGGGCCGCAGTGGGTGGTGAGCATCATCCCGGCATGTCGCGCCCATTTCGGCACGCAGTGAAGGACGAAGCCGCCTTCATCGCCTCCATGCGCACGATCCTGGAATGGGATTTCGATCGCATCATCGTCGGCCACGGCGATGTCGTGGAGCGCGAGGGCAAGGACAAGCTGCGCACCGCGCTGGTCCACGCAGGGTTTGCGATCTGATCGTGGCGCCCGGCAATCACCGCGATTTTCTCCGCCCCGCGCCGCCCATGTATTTCGCCAATCCCCTCGTGAAGATGATCGCGCGGCCTGGCGGTTGCCTCGTCCTTCTCGGCCTGGTCTTCTTCAGCGGCTGTGCGGCGATCACGCCGCCGCCAAAGGGCGAGTCCATTCGCCGCGATCTCGTCTATGCGGAGCGGCCGACGGGGGATTTGCATCTCGATCTCTATCTTCCGGCCGGCTCGGGGCCGCATCCGGTGGTGATGTGGATTCACGGGGGTGGCTGGAAGTACGGGGACAAAGCGTGGATGCTCTTCATGCGAAAGCTAACCCAGCAGGGCTTCGCCATTGCCTCCGTGCAATATCGCCTGAGCGGCACGGCCAAGTACCCGGCGCAGATCGAGGATTGCGAAGAAGCGTTCCGCTGGCTGCGCGTCCATGCGGCGACGGAAGTTCTGGATGTGCGCAATATCTTCGTCGCGGGCTCCTCTGCCGGCGGGCATCTCGCCGCCCTCGTGGCGCTGGAAGAAGGTCGCGACAAAGTCCGCGCTGCCGCGGTGATGTATCCTGCGACCGATCTCACCGCATTCGGTGACAACAATACACGCAAGGGCTACCTGCCGCCGCTGCTGGGCGGCACGGTGAATGAAAAATACGCCCTCGCGGAGGAAGGCAGTCCGGTCAATCACGTGCATCGCGACGCACCGCCATTCCTGATTTTCCACGGCGCGAAAGATGAGCTGGTGCCCGTCGCACAAAGCTATGAGCTGCAGCGCCGCCTGCGCGCCACTGGGGTCGAGTGCCGATTGATCGTCCTGCCGGAGGAGGTCCACAATTTCAAACTGAACGACGCGCAGTTGCAGACCGTCGGGCGTTTCCTCTCCGCGCACCGAAAGAAATAGCCACAGAGATCGAGTGCGTGTCTGGCGGCTTTCACCAAGCCGGTGGCCGCAAATGTGCATGACATCTGCGGGCTCAATGGCAAACACTCGCGCTGCACCACGGCTGCATTGCCCTTTCCCCAAGCCCCAGCAACATGCGCTCCCAGAATCTTCTCCACCGCCTTTCCATCTTCGCCGCGGCCGCCCTTGCCGCCGCCCGCCTATCCGCCGCGCAGCTCGATGTGCTGGATATTCCCGGGGCCACGTTGAAGGACAATCCGCTGGGCGATCCGCCCGAGCGGCATCTCGCGGTCTTCAAGCCGGACGGCGCGAAGGACGACGCCGCGATGGCGCTGGTGATTTATCTGCCGGGCTGGGGCAGTTCAGCGGAGGACGCGATCTCCGACGGCGCGAAAGCGTGGTTCGGAAAGGTGGTCGATCAGCTCGCGAAAAGCACACCGGTGCGCATCGCAGTGGTGGATGGCCGGTCACGATACGGCGGCAGTCAGTTTTTGAATTCCACCGCCACCGGACGCTATGCGGACTACATCACCGAGGAGATCCTGCCCACGCTCACGAAGAAGTATGCTTCACCGAATATCGGCGCGAGCCCGGTGATCGCGGGACACTCGAGCGGAGGCTATGGCGCGCTGGTCCTGGCGATCCAGCAGCACGATAAATTCAACGCCGTGGTCGCGCTTTCGCCGGACAGCAATTTCGACGTGACGCACCGCCCGCTGGTCGAGCAGCCGGGTGTGAAGGCCGTGAAGCGCGCCGATCTCGATGCGGCCATGGCGCCCGCGAAGGAAGCGCGGCTGCCGAAGGATGGAGTGGCTCGCCTGGTGATGGGGCTGTGTGCGAACTATGCGCCCACAGCGGACAAGCCGGGCCAATTCGACTGGCTCTAC
>JBGGMZ010000236.1:0-3395 GCA_041287745.1 Chthoniobacter sp.
CTAATCCAGCCCGGGACGTTGGGAAGCGGATTTTGCACCGCCACGTGCGAGAAGACATTCCTTCCATGGGGGTTAGCGCGCTTGCCAAAGCCGTTTTCCGAATCCAAAACGAAAGAAAGAGTTGAATCAAGAAAGCAGGAATAGAGGCACATCTTCTTCCTGCTTTCCTGCCTTCCTCATTCCCTTGGTATCCGAAAATTACTTTGGTTGATGCTCTGACCACGGATGACACGGATTGAGAAAGCCGAACGATGCAAATCTCTGCAATCCGCGTCATCCGTGCAATCCGTGGTCCCTATTTTTCCGGCGTCAGAGCGCGTTCGTATTCCTTGGTCCGATAGCCCCAGGCGATGAAGACCACGCCGACGAAGACGAGGAAGATGGAAAGGAACTGGCCGGCCGAGATCGGCCCGATGCCCCAAATCGGCCCGATGTGCCAGGCGGGATCGGGCTCGCGGAACATTTCGCCGACGATCCGCAGGACGGCGTAAAGGATGAAGAAGGCGCCGGTAATCACACCCCGCGGCACGCGGCAGCACGTGCGCAAAATCCAGAGGGAAGTGAAGAGCACCACACCTTCCAGCAGGGCTTCGTAGATCTGGGAAGGATGGCGCGGGGTGAGGACGCTGCGAAGGGGCCCGATCAATTCATGATGATCCGGAATCGCCTCCACCACCCAATCGACCCATGACCCATCGTCTGGGATCTTGTCGCGAAACGGGGCGAGCGCGTCGTGCGCTTGCGCGAGCATCTCGGGTGTCGCTTTCTCGATGAGTTCCTTGGGGAACTGCACCGCCCAGGCGACCGTCGCCGGCTTTCCATAGAGCTCGCCGTTGATGAAATTTGCCATGCGCACGAGGAACAGCCCGATCGGCGCGACGACGACCAGCGAATCGCCGATGCTCGTCCACGAGACGCGGCGCGTCCTCGACCAATAGAGAGTGAAGAGCACCAGCCCGATGATGCCGCCATGGCTCGCCATGCCGCCTTTCCAGACTTCGAGCGGCCAATACCACGGGTCCTGCGCATGGTCCTGGTGCAGGCCGTAGAAAATGATCCAGCCGAGGCGCCCGCCGATCATAACGACGAAGACCGCGGACCAGCAGATGAAATCCGAGACCTGCGCTACCGGAAGATCGGTATATTTGTGCTTTGCCAGCCACTGGTAAAGCCAGCCCCCGAGCAGGAAGGAGAGGACATAGGCCAGCCCATACCAGTGCAGGCCGAAACCTCCGGAAATGCGAATGATGTAGGGGCTGAAGTCGTGAAAAAAGTAGGCGAGCACCGCGCGCTTTTGCCACAGCCAGCGCGATAGACAATCGCGTTCTTCCCGAGCGGGCTTGCCGCGGGGAAATCGAGCGTGCAGTTTACAGCCATGTTCGGTCGATGCGTGCTTTGTGGTTCCGGCGAGGGTCATGGGCCGCTCTTTGCCACATCACTTCTGGCGGATGTGGACGACCGCGTTCCGGGTGAACTGCTCATCGGGCTGGCCATCATGGCTCTCCTCACGACCGTGATCCTCTTCATCGGTTCGCGACGGCGGAAGCGCGACCTCTCCCGCATACGCATTCGCGAGCAGTGGCTGGCCACCATGCTGCGCAGCATCGGCGATGGCGTGATCGCCACGGACGCGGCGGGCCGCATCACCTTCATGAACAACGTCGCGCAGGAACTCACCGGCTGGAAGGAACGCGAAGCCGAGCAGAAACCGCTGGTGAAAGTCTTCCAGACCTTCGACCGCAAGGAGCGGAAGCCCACCGCCAATCCCATCGACATGGTCGTGCGCGAAGGACGCGCCACCAGCGCCATCGAGCCGGTGCTGCTGGTGGCCCGGGACGGCGCCGAGCGCAGTGTGCTCAGCAGCGCCGCACCGATCCGCGGGGAAAATGACACGGTGGCCGGCGTGGTCTTCGTCTTTCACGACGTGACGCAGCGCGAGTTGGCGGAGTCCGCGCTGCACGCCAGCCAGGGGATGTTCCGGCTCATCACCGATCACATCTCGGAGCTCGTCGCGGTGCTCGATCTCGAGGGCCGCCGCCTCTACACCAGCGAATCCCACGCGCATTATCTCGCACCGGCACGCGAGCTGTATCTCACCTCCATCTTCCAGGAGATTCAGCCCGACGATCGCGAGCGCATGCAGGCGCTTTTCACCGAACTCGTGCGCAGTGGGACCAGTGAACGGGCGGAATTCCGCTTCCTCGGGAAAAACGGCGATGTCCTGAGCCTGGAATCAATCCTCACCGTCATCCATAACTCCGATGGCAGCCCGGAAAAGGTGCTGATGGTTTCCCGCGACATCACCGACCGCCAGCGCGCCGTGGAATGGGTGCGCCACGAAAAGGAATTCAGCGACACGCTCATCAATTCCATGCCGGGCATCTTCTATCTCTACGATGCGCGGCGGAAGATCCTGCGCTGGAACAAAAATCTCGAGACCGTCACCGGCTACAACGCGGAGGAGATCGATACGCTCGATCCCCTCACCTATTTCCCCGACGACGAAAAAGCCATCGTGCATGATCGCATGCTCAAGTGCTTTGCCGAGGGTTCCGCGGATATCGAGGTCCACCTCCTCGCGAAGGAAGGACGCCGCACCCCATTTTACGTCACCGGCTTCCGCCTGGAGGTGGATGGCAACCCCTGCATGCTCGGTATCGGGATCGACATCACCGCCCGGCGCGACGCGGAGGAAGCCCTGCGCGCCACCATGCTGCGGCTGAGCAAACAAAACGCCGTGCTCGGTGAAAAGGCCCGCAATGCCGGCTCGCTCAATGCCCAGCTGAATGATTCGTTGCACACCGTCACCAAACTGGCGGCGGAGACGCTGGATGTCTCCCGCGCCAGCATCTGGTTTTACAACGAGGACCACACGAAGATTCGCTGCGCCGATCTTTACGAAAAAGACAAGGATGCGCATTCCAGCGGGCTGGAGCTCACGGCGGCGGATTGCCCGGCCTACTTCCGCGCCCTGGCCGAAGAGCGCAGCATCGCCGCCCACGACGCCCCCAACGATCCGCGGACGTGCGAGTTCGCGGCCAGTTACCTGGAGCCGCTCAATATCCGCTCGATGCTCGACTCCCCCATCCGCGGCGGTGGACGCATGGTGGGCGTGATTTGCCACGAGCACACCGGCACGGCGCGCAGCTGGCAGCCGGACGAGGAAAGCTTCGCCGGCTCGATGGCCGACCTCGTCGCGCTGAGTCTGGAGGTCGAGCAGCGCCAGCAGGCCGAAACGGCCTTGCGCGAGACGCTCGACAACCTGGAGATCAAGGTCACCGCGCGCACCCAGGACCTGGCCGCGGCCAATGAGCGCCTGCAGGAGCTCGACCGGCTCAAGTCCGAATTCCTCGCCACCATGAGCCACGAGCTGCGCACGCCGCTCAATTCCATCA
>JBGGMZ010000237.1:0-24171 GCA_041287745.1 Chthoniobacter sp.
TCAGGGACGCAACGCCCATGGCTAATATTCCATCTTTTGGAGTCTGTGCCATCCTGACGGCCGCGGCTCTCGGGGTACCAACGCCTTGCACCCCAGCGCCGACTGGAGCATGGACGCCTGGTTCGGTTTCCCCCGTCCAGATGAGCGGGATCCCGGCGCTGCTTGCGACGGATACACTCGTCTGCGGTGTCGGCGGCGTCATCAAGGTCTCCTCTCCCGGGCAGGCCACTGCGAGTGCCACCTGACGCCGAGTGCGTGCGAAATCCCGTGCAGTTGGGCGATGCAGCTAATCGCCTTCGGCAAGAAACTCCACCAGGTCGCGAATCTCGCGCTTGCTCAGGACCATTCCGAATTGCGGGGGCATGGGGCTCGGAAGCGGGGTGCGCTCGGCGATATCGGCGATGAGGATCTTCCGTTTTTTGCCGTCGGTGATCAAGGTGACGGTCACGTCGTGAGCGTTTTCCAAGGTGAGCACTCCGGAGATTTCTTCGCCGGTGCTCAGCTTGAGCAGCGCGCTGCCATACCCTTCCGCAATGGTGGCGCTGGGGATGATGATCGACTCGAGGATGTGCAATCGCTCCACGGAATGCCGCAGCCAGGTCAGTTCCGGTCCGATCTGGCCGCCCTCGCCATCCACGGAGTGGCAGCGGATGCAGCCGGCTTCCAGCTTCTGCGTGAAGATCTGCCGCCCCGCTTCACCGTCGCCGCCTTGCAAGCACTCGCGAAAGGCGACCAAGGGGTCGGCCGATTTGCCGAGTTCCGGCCGGCTTTCAGCCAGGTGTGTTTGCAGTTCCGCGCTGTTCCTTTTTGCAATCGCCTCGAAAAGCTCCAGCCATAGCGCGGGAGTGAGTTGGCCGGCGCGATAGCGCTCCAGTTGCGTGAGCAGTACCTTGTCCGCCGCCGGGTCGGGCTGGCGGCCCAGTCGCACCAGCGCTTTCTGCTGAGCGCTGAGGCGTCCTTTTTCCAGCAATGCAGCCTCTTCCGCAACCGGTCGCAGCGGCTCGTGCTCTGCATCCAGCGACGATGCCGATGCCCACGCGCCGGCGAGAAAGTACAACGCGACGAGGGCTACGGGCCGAAACGGAATGCACATCGGCGTGTCCGCTACTCCGGGGCAGTGCTGACGACGGAGGCAGAGGCTGGAGCGGCGGCCGGCTCGCCCGCCTGCGCCGCGGTCTTGTCGCGCCAATAGGCCGGCAGGTTTGGCTTCGTCTCGCGCAGAATCTCGAGGATCGCCTGCCGGTCATCGGGCAAGATTTTGGCGAATTGCGGATCCTTGTCCTGGCCGGTGAGAATGCCGTGGAGCCGCTGCAGCAGACGCTCGCGCATGAGGGTGGGAATGCTGTCGAAGGCCTCGGTGTAAATGAGGTACGAGCACGGATAGCGGAACATGCGCGTGTGCAGGTCGAGGTCGCGCAAGGAGCGCCCTTTCGAGTCGCGCTTCGCTCCGGCGAGGAAGTCTTTCACATACTGCGGTTCGCCGCTGATGGGCGCCGTGAGCGGCACTTCCTCGGTGAAAAGCAGGTAGCGCAGGAACGCATCCTCCTGGCTCTTGAGATAGCGGATGTGACCGTAGCGCTCGGTCATGATCCGCGTCTCATAATTCAGCCGCGTGATGTAGTTATGCATGTGCGTCTGGTGCTCCAGCACCATGAGCGCGACGATGTCGCTGTGCGGCTGCAGATACTTCTTCGTATCGATGATCTCGCTGAGGTCGGTGAGATTGGCGCGATAGGCCGGATTGCTCTCGTGGCGCTCGAACGCGCTGGAGCCCGCGAGATTCCCGAGATGAGTCTGCGCGCCATGCTGGCCGGTGACGTACCAGCCGCCCCACCGCTCGGCGAGCGGTGTGCAATGGTCGACCGCGCTGGTGTCGGTGCCGGTGACGATGTCGCCGCTCGGGTCGGTATGTAGCGAGCGGACGAAATGACCCGGCACGCCCATGGTGCGCGAGGACACATGACACTGGATGCAATCCTGATTGCGCGTGAAGGTCGGCTTCGCTTCCTCCACCTGGTCGATCGAATAGAAGACGCCGCCGAGATTTGGATCCACGGCGGTCACTTCCATCATCGGCGCATTCGGGATGTAGCCGATGTATATGTCGTCGCCGTAGTAGAGGGCGCGCGGGTTGCGCGGGTGGATCGCCTTGCGCTGCAGCGAGGTCTGCGAAAAGACGAGCATCTGCGACGATTTCGGAACCTTCAGCTCATCGAGCAGCGCGGGCAGCCAGCCAAATTGCTCATCCCACTTCAGTTTCACCTCACCGCTGGCAATGCGCGCCTGCAGCTTCGCGACGCGGTCGTTCGGCTTCTGCGCGCTATAGGTGATCGGCGGCTCATCGTAGGCCACCGTGTGGGTGGAGCCCTGGAAGTCCTCCGCCGCGAGGGGCAGCGCGAAGCCGCAAACAGCGAGCGCGAGGATGGCGGTTAGACGGGACATGCGGAGGGTTTTTTCAATTCCTGGAGGGGTCCGAAGAATTCCAGGTGCACCTGCGTGGGAGCAATGCCCCACTCGAGGAGCTGATGGTAAATGTTTACCATGAACGGCTTCGGGCCGCAGAAATAATAGTCGCAATCGCGGCTGGGGATGAGCGATTCGATGAGCGGCCCGTCTACGAAGCCCTCGCTGTCACACCGGCGGAGGGCCCGATCTTCGTCGGTGGCTTCATTGTAGCGGATATGTGTGACTAGGTTCGAGTGACTTGCTGCGAGATCGCGCAGTGTCTGGCGGAAAGCGTGCGTGCGGCCATTGAGCGCCGCATGGAAGAAATAGATTTGGCGGCCGGGCATATTTTCCAGCGAGCTGAGCAGCATGCTCATGAGGGGCGTGATGCCGACGCCGGCGGAGATGAGCACGAGCGGACGCTCATGTTTCTCGGTGAGATCGAGGAAAAACTCGCCGCAGGGCGGGCCGACTTCCAGCGAGTCGCCGACATTCACGCCCTTGTGCAGGAAATTCGAGACGAAGCCATCCGGCGTGGCGGCGTTCGCGCCGGTCTCGCGTTTGACGCTGATGCGGTACCACGGCTGGCCGGGTTTGTCGGAGAGACTGTAGTTGCGCATGGTCGTGTGACCGCAGGGGCTCGGCACGCGCACGGTGAGGTATTGCCCCGGCTTGAATGTGGGCGCCGCGCTCCCGTCCTCAGGCTGGAGATAGAAGGAAGTGATGACCTCGCTCTCCACTTCCTTGCGGATGACGCGGAATTGTTTGAATCCATTCCAGCCCTGCGGCAGGAGTCGCTGCTGGTGATAGATCTCCTTTTCGCGGCCGATAAGGATATTCGCGAGGAAGCCGTAGGCCTCGGCCCACGCGTTGATCACGGCATCGGTCGCGCCTTCGCCGAGCACTTCGCGAATCGACGCGAGCAGGTTTTCTCCGACGATCGGATATTGCTCCGCCTGGATCTGCAGCGAGGCGTGTTTCTGGGCGATCAATTCCACAGCGCCGCCGAGCACCTCGAGATTGTCGATATTCGCCGCGTAGGCGCAGATGGCCGCCGCGAGCGCCCGCTGCTGCGTGCCCTGCTCCTGGTTGGTGCGATTGAAAAAGGGAGCGACCTCCGGGTTCTTCTCGAACATCCGCTTGTAGAAGTGGCGGGTGAGCAATTCACCGTGTTCGTCGAGGATCGGCGCGGTGGATTTGACGATGGCGATGGTTTGTTCGGAGAGCGTGTGCATGTGGTTGATGTTGCTAACTTCACGAATAGGTATTTATTATACCTGTTCAAGTAAATTTGTTTCCCTCTATCCTCCCGACGCGCCTTTTCTCTTTCTCGCATCCCTCGATTTCGCACCCATGCAACTGACCACGCATTCCGACTACGCCTTGCGGCTCCTGATTTATCTCACGAGCCATCGCGAGCGGAACGTGACCACTCGCGAGGTCGCTACGGCCTATTGCATCTCGCTCAATCATCTCACCAAGGTGGCCAAGGCGCTGACCAAGGCTGGCTGGCTGGTGGCGGCGCGCGGCAGTGGTGGCGGGCTCATGCTCGCCCCGCACACGCTGCAGGTGCGGGTGGGCGAGATCGTGCGCTACACCGAATTCACCTGCGATGTGGCGGAGTGTTTCGACATCAAGGCCAATACCTGCCCGATCACCGACGTGTGCCGGCTCAAGCCGCTGCTTTATCGTGCGCGCAAGGCTTTCTTCGACGTGCTCGATTCCGTAACCGTGCAGGAAATGGCACGCAATCACGAGGAGCTGAATGCGGTCTTCGATCAGCCCCTGCCCAAACCCGCGTCCCACAAGAAATGACTCCGGCCGAGACCAGCCTCGCGGATTCCCCTGCTCCGGTCGCCGCGAAACCGCGCTTCTTCGACCTCTGCCTCGCCGAGCCATTCCGCATTTTCTTTCCGCTGGCCACGCTGCTGGGATTATCCGGCGTGTCGCTGTGGCCGCTTTTCTTTTCCGGCCTGCATAAGTTCTACCCCGGTGCGATGCATGCCCGCTTGATGATCGAGAGTTTTCTGGCCGGCTTTGTCATCGGTTTTCTCGGCACAGCGCTGCCGCGACTGCTCTCGTCGCCACCGTTGCGGCGTGAGGAATTACGCCTTCTGCTCGCGTTGTATCTGCTCACCGCGGGGCTGCACATCGGGGAGCAGCCGCGGGCCGGCGACTGCGCTTTCATCGCGCTGCTGCTCGCGTTCGGCGCCTGCATGATTCGGCGCATCCACGAGCGCACGGCGCTGCCGCCGCCCGGATTCGTGCTGGTTGCTTTCGGTCTGCTCAGCGGCCTTGCGGGGCCGGCGCTATGGCTGTGCGGATTGCAGGGCTGGGTCCCCGGCAGCGTCATGATCTTCGGCGGGATGCTCCTCAATCAGGCTTTCGTGCTCTTCCTGCTCCTCGGCATCGGCACCTTTCTCCTCCCACGCTTTCTCCGCCTGCGGGATGTGCGGACCATGGCCGAGGAGCGTACGGCCTCTACCGGCTGGCGACTGCGCGCGGCTTTCTCGGCTGGCACAGGCCTGCTGCTCCTCGCCAGCTATTGGCTGGAAGCCAGCGATCCTGCGGCTCCCACCGCGGCGTGGCTGCGCAGTGTCTCGGCGATCGTTTACCTTGCCACGATGATCCCCTTCCATCGGCAGTCCTGGCCCGTGCGCACCGCCTCCCTCGCCGCTCAGCTGGCTCTCCTCGCGCTGGTCGTGGGCTTGATCTTTCCGCTCTTCTGGCCGGCCCAGCGCTTCGCCGGCCTGCACGTCGTCTTCCTCGGCGGCTTCAGCCTCATCACCTTCACCGTGGCTACGCGAGTCGTGCTCGGGCATTCCGGAAATGAAGCCCTCTTCGAAACGCGCCTGCCGTCCTTGCAAATCACGACACTCCTCCTGCTCGTCGGAGCCGCAATGCGTGCCTTCGGTGATTTCTCCCCGGCGCGCCCGCATTGGCTGAGCCACGCCAGCTATCTCTGGATGCTGGCCGCGGGCATCTGGGGATTCAGTATCCTGCCCAAGGTACGCATCGCCGATCCCTCGGAGGATCTCTCGTGCTCGGCACGGCGGCAGCGAACCCTCTCGCAAGGGCTCCCGCCACAGACCTGAGGAACTTCGCCCGTCTCACTGGGTTCAATCAGCCCAAGCCTTGCCTTCCCATCCAAGCCGCGCTTTGTGAATGGCTGAATGAAAAACCGATCTCCCGCCAGCTCCTCCACCGCCGCAGCGGCGATCGCTTTCCTGCTCGTGGCCTTCATCGGCTGGATCGATTTCCGCACGGGGGAATTCTCCCTCGCTGTATTTTATCTCGGGCCCATTTGCTTCGCCGCCTGGCGTGCCGGGCGCACCGTCGGCCACCTTGCCGCGCTGCTCAGCGCCGCAGCCTGGCTGCAGAGCGATTTTTCTCTCGGGCGCGTCTACGGCCATCCTTTCATGCCGTATTGGAATGCCGGAATCCTGGTGGCGATCTACGCCGTCGTCGTGCATCTCCTTTGCGCGTTGCACGATCTGCAACTGCAGCTCGAAGCGCGGGTCGCCCGACGCACCGCCGATCTCGCCGAGGCCTATGCGGAGCTCAAGACGATGGAGCGGGAATTGATGGCCATCACCGAGCGCGAACGCCACCGCATCGGCGAGGATTTGCACGACAGTCTCGGCCAGAAGCTGACCGCCGCATCCCTCACGGCCAATGCCCTCGTCCTCGAGGCCGCCACGCCTGAACTGACGACCCTCGCCGAAGGTCTCGGCCGTCAGCTCCGCGAGGCGATTGCAGAAACACGCGCGCTGTCTCACGGCCTCGCGCCGGTCTCCCCACAGGCGGATGGGCTGATGCATGCGTTGCGCGCCCTGGCGGGTTCGACGGCGCATTCCGTCGGCGTGCGTTGCGTTTTCGAATGTCCCACTCCGGTTCCGCTGAAAAATCCCGCGGTCGCGATCCAGCTTTACCGCATCGCCCAGGAAGCCGTGACGAATGCCATCAAACACGCCACGGCTGGCGAGATTCGCATCGGCCTCGAGCGCGCCGGAGAAACTGTGACCATGGAAGTAGAGGACGACGGGGTGGGATTGCCCGAAAACGAGTCCCCGGCCACGGGCATCGGCTTGCGGGTGATGAGACATCGTGCCCAGATTATCGGCGGAGCCCTGGAGATTGGTGCTTCGCCCGCCGGTGGGACCCGTGTCTCCTGCCATACCCAGTGCCCTTTATGAGTGATTTGAAAAGCGATATGCGCGCCCCGGCTTCCATCAGATCCCGGCTCCTTTTTGTCGATGATCACCCCATCGTGCTCGATGGCTACCAGACCATGCTCAAGTCGCAGCCGGACCTGGAACTCTGCGGCCTGGCGACGAACGCGGCGGAAGCGCTGCAGATGTTTCAGGATCAGCGACCCAACTTGATGGTGATGGATCTCAGTCTCCCCGGGCGGGGCGGCCTCGATCTTCTCAAGGATATCCTCGCACTGGATGCATCGGCCCGGGTGCTCGTCTGCTCGATGCATGACGAAATGCTCTACGCCGAGCGAGCCCTTCGCGCCGGTGCCAAGGGCTACGTTATGAAGGATTGTTCCGCCACGCTCCTGCTCTCCGCCATCCAGCGCGTGCTCGCTGGCGGCATCCACGTGAGCGAACGGCTGGCCGTGCAGGTCCTCGAGACCTTCGCCGGCACGCGGCCTCGCGGCTCGCACTCGCCCCTGGAAAAACTCAGCGATCGCGAGTTTGAAGTATTCGTCCTCTTTGGCGAGGGCAGGACCGCCAAGGAAATCGGCGCCAAGCTCAATCTCAGCCCGAAGACCGTCTCGGTGCATCGCGATCACATCAAGGAGAAGATGGAATTCAGCACGAGCGCCGAGATGATCCGCCAGGCTGTGCGCTGGGTGGAGTCGCAGTCGGTGAAGGGCAGCCCCGGCTCTCCCCGCTGAGGCGCTGAGCGCGACAGGCCATAGGCGCAATGCCTACTGAGGATTGGAAACGGCGGCCATATCGCCATCACCGGGGCCGTGAGATGGATGTGGCCAACAAACCATCGTTGCCCATGAATCAAAACCTCCCGCCTTCCCCAGGCACCGCCCGTTCATCACCCAAAACTCCCGGCACCGCCACTGGCTCGGCCATGCGAATTTTGATTGTCGATGACGATCCCCTGCTCTGCGGCCTTCATGCTCTCCTGCTGGAACAGCAGGGCTACGATACGGTGACCGCCGAAAACGGCCAAGACGCGCTGACCCAGCTTGCTTCCGGTGACTTCGACCTCGTGATCACGGATTGCAAAATGCCCATCCTCGACGGCCCGAGCATGGTGCTCGCGCTCCGCTCAGCGGGCAGCCGCATCCCGGTGATCATGATTTCCGGGACGCTCGCGTTCACGCCGCTGCCGCGGGCGGTGGCCCGTGAAGTCTGCATCGCACTGGTCAAACCCGCACATCCGAAGGAGATCCTCGCAGCAGTCGCTACCGCACTCGCGATGCCTCGGGCTTCCAAGGGGTCGCATCCCTTCCCCAGCAGATTCAAGACTGCTGCCGAGGCCGATGCCTATTACATGATCGATTGAGCGCCTCGCTATGATTCCAAATGGAATAAATGCCAGGGGCGTCGCGGCAGGCCTGCTTTTCCGTGCCCTCGACCCGTTTGACGACCGTATGGCGGTTTGCGGCCTCGCTGCGCTCGGTTTCGCGCGGAGGACTCTCTCCCCGGGGCACGAGGCGTCGGCAATGAAACCCCGGCGGCGCAAGGACACGGGTGTGCACAAACCGAAGCGCGTGTCGGTCCGCGAAATCCTGCGCGCTGCCTACCGGAAATGCGCGCGGGATAAATTCACCCGGCGGGCTGTGACCTTCCTTCTTCGATAAACCAACATGGCTTTCCGAAAGCTCTCTCCAGATCTGTTTTTCCGCGTGCGGAATTCACTCGAGCGCCAAGGCTACTGCATCCTCGGCGCCGAGGAGATGCAGCGCTTGCTCTCGTGCATCACCGGCAGCCGTCACACCAAGGCTCGTGTCGTTCAGCAATTTGCCGAGGCGTGCGGCGCGGTCGTGGAGACCACACCGCGGCTGACCTCCGCTCGTTTTGTGAAAGCGCACGAGACCCGGCTGCGGCCATAGCGGCCCCGCTCTGCCGGGGCGTAGGAGTGCGACGGCAGAGCGCCGTGGTCCGCTACTTTTTCGTCAGCACTTCGGTGCGGGAGGAGATGCCACGCTTTTTCAGCTCCTCGGCCAGCCGTTCGGAAAGGCGCCCGTCTGTCCACAGCGTCAGGCCTGTGATTTGATTGGCCGTGCGATCCAGCGAGGCAAACTCCTCCGTGCGCCGGGCCGCGCGCTCCGCCCAGATCGCGTAGTCACAAGACACTGGCACTATCAGCACACCGTCGCGGTCGCGCGCGGCGATGATGCGATTGCGCAGTTGGATGGACACTAGCGGCGCGGTGGTCGTGTGATAGGCGGCGAGAATCTGTGAAAGCCGCAGGAAGTAGAAAGCATCCTCCGGGGTGAGCGCCTTCACCGCGAAGGTCAGAAAATCGGAGGAATTCACACCGATCTTCGCGAGTGAATCCGTGAGAATCGTTTGGCTCCACGGCGAAAACCACGGGTGCATGAGAAATTCATCCGCGAGCTCACGATCCACGCCGAGTGCGAAGAGCTTCTTGCGATTGATGATGCGCAGATCCTCGGGTGTTGAGTTGATGAGAGTCTCCGTAAGCGTCTCGTTCACGCCTGCCACGGTGAGCGCCACGCCCGCGCCGCCGCTGGCGAAGGAGGCCGCGACATTGATGATCAGGCCTCCGCCGGCGGAAGCTTGGGCGGCCTTGGTCAACTCACGCTGCAGTTCTTCGTTCGTGCTGTAGGGGCTTACGTTGAGTTTGGCGGCCAGTCTGGCTTTCTCCTTGGTCACGCCCAGGATACCCGAGATGGCGCTGCCGCCACCGCCTTCGTCGTGTTTGCCCACCGTTTTCAACCCCTCGCCGATGCGACCGAAGAAGCGCGAAGCTCCCTTGGGCACACTCTTGATCGTGCCAATCGGGTCGGTGACGATTCCCACGGCGCTTTCAATCTTCGCCTTGCCGGCTTTCTCGAGTGCCTTGCGAAATTCGTCCGAGCTACTGAGGCCGCGCAGATAATCGATGGCGTAGATTTCCCGGATGTACTCGAGTAGCTCCGGTGTGCCGGTGATCTCCTGCACGCCGGAGGGGGTATCGAGGAAGTAGGTATTGCGCAGGCCATCGTTGCTCGCCAGCGGCCGTATCTGGTGGAGAGGTCCGCTCAATTGAATCTCGGGCACGAAGTCCTTTGCCGGCAGCATGCCCGGAGCCTCAAAGGTACTTTCAAACTTCGCGAGAAAAGCCGCGTCGTCGTTGGTTTGCGCGAAGGCGCCGGAAGCGAAGATGGAAAGAAGGAGGGCGGGTAGGAGCTTTTTCATGCGGGTGGAGAGGGTAGCGAACCGTCGGCTGCGTGGTATGAGACTTTGGTCCTAGCCCCGGTGATGCCAGCGAGGCCCGGCAGATTTACTAAAAATTGATCCCGGCCGACAGCTCAAAACCGTGGGTCAGCACATCGTAGGTCAGGCCATCGTGCCGGTAATTCACATCGTAAAGGCGATAGGTCATCTCGGTGTAGAGGTTGCGAGTGACGCGGCAGCCGACCCCGGCGTTCACCTGCCATGCAAGCTCCGAGCCCACCCCGAAGCCGCCGATATCCGCACGGCCGGTGAGGTAAAATGCCTTCGACAAATCGTAGTGCCCGCGCAGGCCGACGAAGGGATCCCACCAATCGTCCGTGCGTGCCACGCGGGTATCGAGCTTGTCCTTCAGCGCATGGGCGATCTCGCGGCTGATGCTGGCTTTCACTGCGTTCACCCGCGCTTGCACGCCGGACTTGATCGCCCCATTCAGTTCCGCTCGACGCTGGTCCACGATGGCCTGGACGCGTTGCGCCACGGCTCCACGAATGGCATCGCCGAGTGGGCCTTGTGGCAGGGTCGGCGCATTTTCGCGCAAGCTGGTGAGTCGATCGCTGATGCGATCCTGGATGAGCGGGGCAAGCCGCTCTTTCACGCCGCGGGCCAGGCGATCCGCTACCGTATCCACCAGCCGCTGACTGGCGTCGTCGATCGCACCTCCATCCGGATGAAGGCCGACCCGCTGGTAAAGATTCGTGTAACGCACACCGCCGAAGACATCGAGCCAGCCACGTTCACCCTCCAGCACACGCCAGCTCAGCGCGAGTTCGCCGACATGCTGGTCCGTGCGCACATCGAGTTTCTTCACCAGGCCCGAGGCGCCCACGCCATCGGAGAGGCTCATGTAGCTGTATTCGCCCATGATGCCGAAGCGGCCCTTATGCGCCTCGGTGCGGACGGACGCAATCATGTCGATCTTCGGGACCAGGTCGTTGGGCCCGAGCTTGATGTGGGAGGTCTTGCCATGGATACCCACTTCGCCGGTCTGCCAGGGAATCCAGGCCGGCAGCGAAAGCGCGAACCTCCACGGCTGCGCCGCGTCCGTTTCGGTGGGAGTGATTGCTTTCTTGTCGTTGTCTCCCGCGAACGCAGTGGCACCGAGGACGAGAGAGGCGAAAATGGAAGTAGTCGGGATGCTTTTC
Source organism: Chthoniobacter sp. (assembly GCA_041287745.1). Lineage (GTDB taxonomy): Bacteria > Verrucomicrobiota > Verrucomicrobiia > Chthoniobacterales > Chthoniobacteraceae > Chthoniobacter. The sequence continues at coordinate 11,024 of JBGGMZ010000237.1, forward strand.
ATCGATGGGGAATGGCGGAATTGCCGAATGGCTTGTGAGCGCACCGGCGCTCAGTGCTTGTGCGCCGGCTTGGGCTTGGCCTCCGGGGCCTTGGCAGTCGCCGGAGCTTCGTCGCTGTCGCCGAAGCCGTCGTCGCCGGGCAGGAGCGGCTCGCCGTTCATGTTCTTCATCACGACCTTGAACTGATCCACGAGGAAGAGCGGCTTGGTGGCTTCCTTCGCCAGTGCATCGAGGCGCTTTTGCATCTCGGCAACCTTGTCGGAATTTGCCGCGGCGAGGTTGTTCTTCTCCGAGGGATCTTCCGCGAGGTTGTAGAGGTCCACGCTCGTGGGCAGCGTGCTGCGCCAGATGAGCTTCCAGTCGCCCTGCCGCAGGGCGGCGCGGAACGGCTCGATGTTGTAGACGATCTCCTTGCGCGGCGATTCCTTGCCCTCGGCGATGGTGTCCCACACGTTCACGCCATCGAGCGGCTTGCACTTTGCCGTCGAGGCCTCGGCCAGCTTGGCCAGCGTGGGATAGATATCCACCGCGTGGATGAGGCCGTCGACCTTCTCGGCCTTGATGTGGCCGGGCCAGTTGGCCAGTGCGCAGACGCGCGTGCCTCCCTCAAAGAGCGAGCCTTTGCCATCGCGATACGCGCCGTTGTCACAGGGAATCTTGATCTTCGATACGTCGGCCATCACACCGGCGAACATCGCGTTGTGCGTGCCGCCGTTGTCGCTGTGAAAGATGATGAGCGTGTTGTCGCGCAGGCCTTTTTTGTCGAGCGCGGCGACGACCTTGCCGATGTTGTCGTCGAGGCACGCGACCATCGCCGCGTAAGTGCGCCGCGTGGGATCCTGGATGTCCTTGAAACGGTCGACGTATTCCGGCGGCGCCTGATACGGCGTGTGCGGCGCATTGAACGCGAGGTAGAGATAGAACGGTTTCTTCGGGTCCTGCGCGTGGATGTATTTCACTGCGTCGTCGCCGAGCAGTGCGGTCGTGTAGCCCTTTTCGTGCACCGGCTCGTTGTTGCGGAACCAATCCAGCACGCCGTGCTCGCTGTGCGTGAAGTAGTCCAGTTCGCCGATCATCGCGCCGTACTGGTAGTCAAAGCCGCGCTGCTTCGGCCAATACTGCTTGTCCGCGTGACCGAGGTGCCACTTGCCGATGATCGCCGTGTTGTAGCCCGCTTCCTTCAGGCACTGCGGCATGAGCCATTCGCTCGTGTCCAGGCCATAGCCGGAGACGGAGGGAATCACCGCCGTCTGCAAGCCATAGCGAAAGGGATAGCGCCCGGTCATGAGCGCTGCGCGGGTGGGCGTGCACATCGGCTGCACGTAGAACTGCTCGAGCTGCGCTCCGCCGGCGGCCAGCTTGTCGAGGCTCGGCGTCTGGATGTCGCTCGCCCCGTGGAAGCCGACGTCTTTCCAGCCGAGGTCGTCGGCTACGATGTAGAGAATATTCGGCTTCTCCGCCGCACGGGCGGAGGCAAGCGTGAAGAGCAAGCTCAGGACGAAGAGATACTGACGGGGATGAGGCGACATGAGAATGGAAGGCCGGCGAGACGTTTACGTGTTTGCACTAGTGTCACTACCGGCGATAAATGGGGTTCGGCTATCCGTTTTGCGCACAACTTCCTATGTCCTCGAATTCGCCATCTGCGTCTCTCGTGCGCCACACGAGCCGGGTCATTCACGATCCCGATGAATTCGGCGACGCGGTGTCGGGCCTGAGCCTGACGGTGGAATTTCAACGACGACAGGTGCGTCCGTCACGGGTGGAGCAATTTCAAACACCGGCCTGGGGGCTCGATTTCGGCGAGGCTCATGCCAAGACCTGCGTGCACGGAATTCTCCCGGGCGGGTGGGCTTCGCTCTGCCTGGTGCGCGGGCCGGGCGATGCGACTTGGAACGGACAGCCGGCGTCCACCGGCACATTGTGCTGCGTGCCGCCCGGCGAGGAACTCGATGGCCGCACCGCACCGGGATTTTCCTGGATGACGGTGGCGCTGCCGCCCGCGGCATGGGCGCAATGCCGCTCGGTGGCCGGTCTCGACGATCATGAATTTCACCGCTATGCCGCCGCTGCATTGACGCCGGCGCGGTTGGTCCGGTTCGAGCGACAGATCTCCGTCACACACCGCCGTCTTCGCGGGGCGGCCACACTGGAGGCAGCTGCTTTCAGCGCACGAGAAGCAAACGGGCTCGCCATGGATCTCGCCATTCTCGCATGCGAGTTGGCGGGGCAGAAAGAGACACCGCGCGACTCGCTGCGCAATCGCACCCGCCTCGCGCGCCGCGGCGAGAGCTGGATGCGGGAGAATCTGGGCGGGGACGTGCGCATGCCCGATCTCTGCGCGGCTCTGCGCGTGAGCCGTCGCGAGCTCGAGTACTCCTTCCGCACCACCTACGACCAAAGTCCGCGCGACTATCTGCACACGCTGCGCCTGCATGCCGTCCGCCGCACCTTGCTGGCGCGCGAGGAGCCCCGCTCTATATTGGAAATCGCCTTCGCCCACGGCATCTCCCATCCGGGGCGTTTTGCCGCGGATTACCGCTCGCTCTTCGGCGAGCGGCCGAGCGAGACGCAGAAACGCTAGCGTCCCGAAGCCGCGCCCTACTTCGCGCCGATCGCCCAGCGCAGGGCAAACTGCGCCTTGTTGTATTCGGCCACCGTACCGAGATACTCGCGACGGGCACGCGTGAGTTCTTCCTCCGCCTGGATGGCTTCGGCGACGTCGGCCACGCCGAATTGCTTGCGCTCGTTGGAGAGCTGCAGCGTCTTCTGCGCGGCGACGAGGCCGCGCTGCGCGATGGTGATCTGGTCACTGAGAGAGTGCAGGCGCGTGTAAGTGTCCACGACCTGGCGAACGATTTCGTCGTGCAACTTCGCGCCCTGCAGTTCCGTCGTGCGGAGACGCGATTCGCCGGCCGCGATGCGCCCGACGTCAAAGAGTCCGCCCGGTCCGATGCGCCAGGTGAGACCCACGCCGTAGTCGGAGGATTCGTTGAAGTTCGCGACTTCACTGCCGCGCCCGCCGCCGAGGCCACCGTAGTAATATTGCGCGCCGATCGTGGGAACGAGGGGGCCGTACTTCGCGCCGGAGAGCGCCTTCCGCGCGGCTTCGCGCTGGGCATCGGTGGCGTGCAGCTCGGGCCGATCGCTCAGGGCGCGCTGGACGAAGTGATCGAGCGCATCGGAAGCGGAAATCACTTTGATCGGCGCGGGGGTGCCCTCCTCGGGCAGGAGATTGACCGCGGGATCGAGGTGTAGCAGTTGCGCGAGATAGGCGGCGGTGAGGCGGCGCGTTTCGAGTGCCTGCTGGTAGATGAGCCGGTTGTGCTCGAGCTGCGTCTGGATGCGATAGGCGTCGCCCGCGTAGGCGATGCCCGCGTCCACTGCGCGCTTCACCTGGCTCTCGTAATCCGCCGAGATGTGCACTGCTTCGGCGGCTACACCGACGAAGGCTTGCGCGCGCACGAGATCGAAGTAGGCGAGCGCCGCCGTCTCCGTGGCGTCCTGCAATTGCGCATCGGAGGTGAAAGCCGCGGCCTTCACGAGCTGCTTGGCCGAGAGAGTTTTGAAATACGCATCGCCCAAGTCGATCTGCAGCTTGATCGCTCCGGTGGCGCTCACTGCCGTCTTCTCCACATCGAGGATCGGACCATCCACGGCCTGGATGTTTTCCTGGTGCCCTTGGTAACCGCCACCGAGCGTGACCCACGGGAAAAAGAGCTCCTGCGCCTGCGTGTATTCCGCTCGCGCGAGAGCGGTCTTTTCCGCGGCCAGTTTCACGTCCATGTTTTGCGCGCCGGCCAGGCGTAGCGCGGTGGCGAGATCGATCGGCTGGGGCCGTCCGCGATCGGGAGATTTGGCCCCGTCGCCGGCGAGGGCCGAGCCGGAAGCGGTCGCCACGAGGGCGCAGAACGCAAAGGTGCGGAGGTTCATGGGGAGTCCTTGGGGTTGACGGCTTGTCCGTCGTTGAGAGTGGTTTTGCCGACGAGCAGCACGCGGTCTTTTTCCGTCACGCCGCTGGCGATCTCCGTCTTCACGCCGTCGGCGAAACCCAGCTTCACCGCAGTCTTCTTCGCCTTGCCGTCGGCGAAGACGAAGACAAACGCGTTCGTCTTTTCCATGACGATCGCCTCGGCGGGCAGGAGCAGCGTATCGGCTTTCGTTTCCACGCCGACCTTGGCGATGGCATACATGCCGGGGCGCAGGGTGAGATCGGCATTCGGCACGTCTGCCTCCACGAGCATGGTGCGCGTGGCTTCATCGAGCGCGTAGCTGAAGCGGCTGACCTTCGCTTCAAAGTTTTTCCCCGGCAGCCCTTCAACGCTGAACTTCACTGGCTCGCCCTTTACCACCAGGGACGCTTCCACTTCTGGCATCGCCACCTGCACGCGCACGGTCTGAAAATCGGCAATGGTCACGATGGCGGCGGCGGATGCTCCGGCACCGCCTGTAGGCACCGCAATGAATGCGCCCGGGTCGACGAAACGTTGCGTGATCACGCCGCTGAAGGGTGCAGCGATGCGGCTGTATTTCAAGAGCGTCGTCGCCTGGTCGAGTCGGGCCTGGGCCACCTTGCGCTTGCCTTCCGCTTCGCTGAGCATCTGCGCGGTCACGAGGTCGGGCGCCTTCTTCGAGGCGTTGGTCACGCGCTGATTTTCGATCTCCGCGACCTTGAGCTCGGCGTCGTACTTCGCGAGATCGGAAACCAACTCGGGCACCTCGATTTCACCGAGCGCCTGGTCTTCCTTCACCGTGTCGCCTTTGTCCACGACGAGCGATTTCAAATAGCCCGGCACCTTGGCATAGAGCGTGGCCTGCTGGTTCGCCTTGATCGTGCCCGGCAGCGTCACGAAGCGCGTGATCTCACCGCGTTTCGGGTGAGTGACCTTCAGCTCCGGCGCATCGGCGGCCCAGGCATTGGCCGCGAGGAAAAGCGCGGCGCTGGCGAAGAACGTGAGTTTCATAAAGCGGTTCAGGAAACGGCGGGCTGAGGGGTGGAGAGACTGCTCTGCGGATCATCCGGGTCGAGCGACACGGAGTGCCGGCGCGAGCGGTGGCGCACGAGGGCGAAGACAGCGGGCAGGATGAAGAGCGTGGCCAGCGTGGCTGCGACAAGGCCGCCGATGACCGCGCGGCCGAGGGGCGCCGTCTGTGCGCCGCTTTCGCCGAAGCCGAGGGCCATGGGCACCATGCCGGCGATCATCGCGCAGCTTGTCATCAGGATCGGGCGCAGACGGCTCACTGCGCCGCGGATCGCGGCCTCCACTTCATTGGCGCCCTCGAAGTGCGCGCGCTCGGCAAAGGTCACGAGGAGAATGGCATTCGCCACCGCCACACCCACGGCCATGATCGTGCCGATGGCGGATTGAATATTCAGCGTGGTCCCGGTGAGGCCGAGCAGCAGCACTGCACCCGCCAGCACCGCGGGCACCGTGGATACCACCGCGAGCGAAAGACGGAACGACTGGAAATTCGCGCTGAGTAGCAGGAAGACCACGATCACCGCGACGAGCAGGCCGTTCTTGAAACCGTCGAGCAATTCGCGTAGCGGGATGATCTGCCCACGTAGTGCAACATTCGTCTTCGCCGGCGGAGCGCCCACATCGGCGAGCACTTTCTCGATCTTGCGCGCTACCGAGCCGAGATCGGCGTGATGGAGATTCGCCGTGATGCTGATCACGCGGGCCATGTTGTAGCGCTCGTACTGGCCCACCACCGTACCGGGCGTCACGCTGGCAATGTTGCGCAGCAGCACGGATTTGTCGCCCACCTGGATCGGCACGTTGCGCAGATCCTCTACCGATTTCGTCAGGGCCTGCGGAATCTGCACCTGCACGCTGTAGCTCACGCCGGTCTTGGGATCGTTCCAGTAGAGCTGCTGGGTGAACCGGCTCGAAGTGGTCGCGGCGACCAGCGAGCGCGTCACATCATTGATCTTCACCCCGAGCAGGCCTGCGCGCTCGCGGTTCACATCCACATTCACACTCGGGTAATCCAGCGTCTGGGCAAACTGCACGTCGCGCAGCTCCGGCAGATCCTTCAGCTTCGCGTAAATCTTCTCCGCATACTCGCGGCTCACCGCGATGTCGGGACCGTTCACCGCGACCTCGATGGGTGTGCTCGAGCCGAAACTCATCACCCGCGTGACAATATCGCTCGGCTCGAAGGACACACGGGCGCTGGGAAATTCCTTGGGGAAGACGCCGCGCAGCTTTTCCTGCAGCGCCTCGATGCGCACGTGCGTGTCTTTCTTGAATTGCACGGCCAGCCAGGCCTCTTCCGGGCCGCCATTCCAGAGGTGGATGTAATTCACCGGATAGTTCGAGGCGTGCACGCCCACCAGGCCCATGGTGATGGCGATGTTGTCTTCGCCCGCCTCGCGCTTGATTACGTCGAGCACGCGCAGGGCGAGTTGTTCGGTCACTTCCACTTTGGTACCGGTCGGCGCCTTCACGCGCAGCGCCATTTGTCCGGCATCCGCCTTCGGAAAAATTTCCACGCCGAGATGAGAGCCGATCACCCAGATCACCAGCGCCGCGACGGCGAGATAGACTGGGACGAGCAGCCAGCGCGTGGCCATCGTCACGCGCAGGAAGCTCCCATAAATCCGCTGAAGCTTTTCCGGACGCGCCTGCGTCCCGTGGCCATTGCGCAGCATCCAGATGCTCAAGATCGGCACCAGCGTGCTGGAGAGTAAATACGACGCGATCATCGAGAAGCCCACCGCCAGGGCGAGCGGCGTGAAGAGCGCCTTGGCCGCACCCACCATGAAGAGCGCCGGGGTGAAGACGGCGAGAATGCAAAGCATTGCGAGGAGACGCGGGCCGGTCGTCTCGATCGTGGCGTCGCGCGCCGCCCGGGCCAGCGGCACTCCGCGGGCGAGATGCGCGTGGATATTCTCGATGGCCACCGTGGCTTCATCGACGAGCACACCCACGGCCAGCGCCAGGCCGCCGAGGGTCATGAGGTGAATGCTCTGCCCGCTCACCCACAGGGCGAAACACGCCGCGAGCAGCGAGATGGGAATGTTCAGCACCACGATGAAAGCGCTGCGCCAGTCGCGCAGGAAGACCAGCACCATCAGGCCCGTGAGCACCGCACCGATGGCGCCTTCCTTCACGAGGTCGCCGATCGCGCGCAAGACCACCGGGGTCTGGTCGAACTCGAAGGTGACCTTCACGTCGTCCGGCACTGCCTGCTGGAACTTCGGCAGGTTCTTCTTCACCAGGTCCACCACCGTAAGCGTGGAGGCGTCGGCGCGCTTGGTCACCGGCATGTAGACGGTGCGCCGGCCATTCACCAGCGCGTAGCTGGTGATGATATCCGCCTGGTCGTCCACCGTGGCGACGTCGCGCACATACACAGCGCCGTTCGGCGTCACCCGCAGCGGCACACCTTCGAAATCCTTGATGTTCTTCGCCACCGCATTCACCGGCACGATCGGGTATTGATCGCCGAGGTTCATGTTGCCGCTCGGGCTGATCACATCCGCTTGGGCCATCGCCTGCACGATCTGCTCCGGCGAAAGGCCGAGCGCCCGCATGCGATCCGGCTTCACATTGACCACGATGGTGCGCGCGCTGCCGCCGAAAGGAGGCGGCGCGGAGACGCCCGGCAGCGTCGCGAAGAGCGGGCGCACGCCATTCAGCGCGGCGTCCTGCATCTGCCCCACCGTGCGTGCGGGATTTTCCGTGGAGAAAACGAGATGCCCCACCGCCACGCTGCCCGCATCGAAGCGCATGACAAACGGAGGCACCGTCCCGGGCGGCATGAAGGCGCGTGCGCGGTTCACATACTGCACCGTCTCGGCCATCGCCGCCGCCATGTCGGTGCCGGGATGGAACTGCAGCTTCATCAGCGAAGCGCCCTGGATGTTCTTCGACTCCACGTGCTCGATGCCCGTGATGTAGAGGAAGTGATACTCGTAGTAGTAAGTGAGGTAGCCCTCCATCTGCGCTGGGTCCATGCCGCCGTAGGGCTGGGCGACGTAGATGGTAGGGATGCCCAGGGGCGGGAAAATGTCGCGCGACATCCGCTGGATGCCGAGCCAGCCGGCGAGGCAGGCGGCGATGACCAGCACGACGATGGTCATTGGGCGGCGGAGGGAACCGGTGACGATATTCACGACTTGTTGCTCTTCTTGTGAGTGCCGACTTCCCCTTTGAGTTCCCCGAGCGCCACTCGCACCTGGGCCAGCACCTTTTTGCCGGCGGGAGTGAGCCGGTAATCTTTGCGCGCCCGCTTGCCGCCCGCGGGGTCCGATTTGCCGCGCAGCCAGCCCAGCCGCTCCAGCCGGGCGAGTAGCGGATAAAGCGTGCCGGGGCTGATCTCGTAGCCGTGGTGCCGCAGCTCATCGAGCATCCACTGTCCATGGATAGGCCCCTTCTCGGCATGATGCAGGATATGCACCTTCCAGAAACTGAGGAGAATTTCGCGGCGGAGATCTTTCACGAGGGCGCCGAGGCTATTACGGGGACCGTAGTCGTCAACCGTAATAACGGGCGATCAATAAAGGGAACGTTCACCGCAGGTTCATTGACCCACCGGTGGCGATTGTCTTTGGAGCTGTGAACGTGGCGCCTCCTCCTGCAAGGCCGCCCATCGAGCGTCTACTTCGCGCCCCGCCACGGGGAACGGTCGGACCAGGTCATCAGCGCTTCTGTGGCCCAGGCGCTGGTCTTGTCCGTATGGCATACGTTGCAGGCATTGGGGATCTTCATCGAGTCCGTCTCCGCGGGACTCACGAAACGGAAGGTGTGGCTGCGGACGTTCACATCACCGATCGTTTGAGCGATCTTCGGCATGTGGCAGGCGATGCATTCGCTGCCTGCACTGCCAGCCTTGTGATGGGTGTGCGCTTCGAGTGTCACGGTCCGCGGCCCGCTCGGGGAATTCGGCCCATGGCAATCGAGGCACAACGAACTGGCCGGCTTGCGAAGATTCGACGGGTATTCCGTGCCGTGCACATCATGGCAGGTAAAGCAGGTGACGCCGTGAGTGTACATCTGGCTGGCTACATAGTCGTTGCCCTGCATGCGATTCTTGTGCGCGGTGCCGTCGGGGAAATGGGTGAACGTAGTCTTGCCGAGCTCGTGCTCCTCCAGCTTCCAGTAATCGCTCAACTTCTTCCTCACGTCATAGCCTACCGGCCAGTCGTAATACTTTCCATCGATCGGGTTGGTCAGCGGCTGCCCTTGAGAATGGCATTGAATGCACGAGTCGTTTGCCGCCATGTAATCCATGCGTGAGGGGCAGAGGATATTGGCCGCTGTGGCTTGCTTCACGTGCTCGCTTCCCGGTCCGTGGCACTTTTCGCAGCCGACGTTCCACTCCGACACAATCTTGGTCTTGATGTCGTAGTTTACCGAGTGGCAGCCATCGCACAGCGCGCTGGTCGGTCGCTGGAAATTGTCCGGCGGATAAAGCGGCGCCCACCAGTCATCCTTCACGAAATACGGCTTCCATTTCTTGTGAGTGACATCCCATTGCGCGGGGAAGGGATAGTAATCGTCGCCGACCTTCTTGAAGTAGCGTTGCTTCCACAGGCTGCCGTAGACGAAGGCGATGTCGTCCTTGGTGAAGGTGACCAGCGGATCGCCGCTCGCGAGATCGGGCGTGATTGCGTCCGGGTGTTCCTTCGGGTCGCGCACCACATTGGCCATCGGCGTTTTCTTCCACCGCGCGTAGATATCGCTGTGACATTTTTCACAAGACGCAGAGCCTACGAATTGGGCATTCGTCAGCGGATGGTCGAGCGACGCCGCAGACGATAAACCGGCCGTCACGGGCAGATTCCGCACGAAGGCTACGAGTTGCCAGGTCTGTTGATCCGGCAGTTGCCATCCGGGCATGGCGGTATTCCGCACGCCGTTGCGAATGAAATAGAAAAGCTCGCCGTCCGTACGATGACGCCGGGCCAGCGCCGCATGACTGAGGCTGACCGGAGGCGGATACACCCCTTCGCCCGCCTTGGTGTTACCGTTGCCGTCGAACCCATGACAGGACTCACAATGTTTCTGATAGAGTTCCCGCCCTGCCGCCATGTCGGCGCCATCCGGGCTCGCATCGAGCGGGCTCTTGAGTGCTTTGACTTCGTTCGGAATGCTCAGGTTCACCAAGCCCTCAGCAACAAACGCCTCCAGCGCACCCGGCCTCTGCCGGGCTTTGAGCCCGCCGCCGACGACGTATCGATACACGAACCCACCAGCCACCATCACCAGGACCAGCACAACCAAAAGCAAGCGTCCGAGGCTGATGCCGGCGCGCTTCGGGCGAGTGGGAGTGGGAGCAGGTGAATCGGTCATCACTGGAATGCCGCGCTTGCACCCACGGCATGAAACACCTATTTCTTCGATGTAATCATGTCAACAAAACGATCGCCACAGGGATGGCTGCTGCTTCTCTATACACTTCCGGCGAAGAAGACCGCCGGCCGGGTGAACCTGTGGCGCAAGCTGAAGAAATCCGGCGCCTGTGCGCTCAAGACTTCCGGTCACGTGCTGCCCGACGGACCGTCCCATCTCGAGCGGTTTCAATGGTTCGTGCAGCAGGTACGTGATGATGGAGGCGAAGCGACGCTGGCTCGCGTGAGCGCCATCGAGGGCCTCACGAGCGACGATCTCATCCGCATGTTCAACGAGGCGCGTGCAGAAGATTACGCTGCACTCACGAAACCGCTGAACGACCTCATCGCCGCCAACCGCAAGAAGACCCGCGAAGGTTTCACGGAGGCGCTGGAAAAGCTACGACGCCAATTCGAAGAGGTGCGCGCTATCGATTACTTTGCCTGTCCGGCCGCGCACGACTTGGAGTTACTATTCCAGCGTGCGGCGCGCCTTACCGAACCCTGTCCGAAATCCAGCCGCGCGCTCAAGGCGACAGATTATAAACGCCGCACCTGGCTCACCCGTCCATGCCCGGAGATCGATCGGGTCGGCTCTGCGTGGCTAATTCATAAGTTCATCGACCCGCGGGCGACTTTTGTTTTCGCGGTGGAGCCTTCCGCGCATCCCGACGCCATTCCGTATGACATGATGGGAGTCGAGTTCACTCATCACGGAGACGCCTGCACCTTCGAGACATTGCTGAAGCGCTTTACCATCGCCGATCCTGCCGCGCGCCGCATCGGCGAGATGATCCACGACGCCGACCTGGAGGACGGCAAGTTCCAGCGGCCGGAATGCGTCGGGCTGGATTTGCTTTTCAAAGGTTGGTCCCGTCTTGGCCACAGCGACGCGGAGATCCTGGAGAAAGGCTTCGCGTGCTTCGATGCTCTCTACGCAACGCAGAGCAAAACAGGGTAGTTAGACCCGTCCGTACAATGTGTTCAGACGGATGCAAACAACGTTACACGCACCACACCGGACGCTCCGATAGTGACCCGAACATCGATCCTCTCATGGCGCTCGACACCCGCCCACCCATGCTTTCATCTGCACTTACCGCACTTACTGCACCTATGATACCTTCGTCACGAGGCCTCCGTATCGTCATCGGTTTTGCTTTATTCGCCGTAGCCGGCGCGGCCCATGCCGGCCCGCCTTTCCTGACCGATGACCCGGAGCCGGTGGACTTCCAGCATTGGGAAATCATCCTGGCGACTCAGCAGTTTCATAATGTCGATGGTTGGTCGGGGACCGCGCCGCACATGGAGATCAACTACGGTGTCGTGCCGGACGTGCAGCTGCATGTGCTGGTGGCAAATGTTTACAACAAAGCGCCGGGTGAACCCGCGCGCTTTGGCTATGGGGACACGGAGCTGGGTGTCAAATACCGGTTCGTGCACGAGACGGATTACTGCCCGCAGATTGCATTTTACCCAGCGGTGGAAATTCCCACAGGCAATCGCAACGAAGACCTCGGCAATGGCAAGGCGCAGGTCTTTCTGCCCGTCTGGCTGGAAAAGAAATTTGGCGACTGGACCACCTACGGCGGTGGCGGTTACTGGTTCAATCCCGGCCTGGGCAATCGGGATAACTGGTTTGCCGGCTGGGAAGTGCAGCGGAAGATTACCTCGAATCTCACCCTTGGCGCAGAGGTCCAGCTCCGCACGCCGGAGAGCATCGAAAACCACACCACCGTCGCCCTCAATGCCGGCGGCAGCTGGGACCTTTCGGATACCTATCACATCCTTTTCTCCGCAGGCCACACTGTGAAGGGGCCGTCGGAATTTCAGGGTTATCTCGGGTTGCAGATCACCTTCGGCCCGAAAGAAACGGGCAAGGACAAGAAGTAACGGCGCGTCCGTTTCGCGCGGGCTGGACGAGGAGTGCGATGGCAGCCACGTTGAAGAGGCATGATCGAGTTTTCGAACCACCAGCTCATCGAGGACATTTCCCAGGCGCTTTCACCGCAGCAGCATGACGCGGCGGAGCTGCGGTGGCTCTCGGTTTTCGATGCGCTGAACTCGACGCTCATCGAGCGGAACGAGCTGCACCTGGACTGCGGGGCCGGCTGCTCGGTGTGTTGCTCGCTGCGGATCGATGTCTTCGCCCATGAGGTGTTCCTGGTCGCGCGGCACATCCAGAACCACTTTTCCGCGGAGCAAATAGCCGCGCTGCTCGAGCGGTTGGCAGCGCATGAGGAAAAGGTGCTCCCGCTCTCGGTCTTCGAACACGCCACGCGGAATATCCCGTGCGCGCTGTTGCTCCCGGATGGGCGCTGCGGTGTCTACGAAGCGCGCCCGCAGACGTGTCGCCGCCATCATTCGCAGGACCTGGCGGCGTGCCAGTTTACCTACGACCATCCCGATGACCTGGAGTCCCCCGCTGCGCATGACCGGGAACTCTTCCGTGCCCTGACTGGCGCGATGCAGCTCAATATCGATGCCTACGCCGACCTTGGTTTCGACTGGACGATTTACGAGCTCGGCACGGCGCTGGCGGAGGCATTGCGCGACCCCGGCGCCTGGGAGCGATGGCTGGCGCACGAGCAGGCGTTCCTGCATGCGTCGGTGACGCCGGCAGCGTGAGGCTAGTGTCCTGTCAGGGATGTTTCCTCCCTAATTCGGGGCGCTTTTTTCGGGAAGTATTAGTAATTAACCACGAAGACGCGAAGGCACGAAGGTGGGCGCAATCTCAGCAGCTGCCCTCGCTCTTTGCCCCTTCGTGCCTTCGCGTCTTCGTGGTGATCTTCCTTCTCCATGCCCG
>JBGGMZ010000238.1:0-20577 GCA_041287745.1 Chthoniobacter sp.
GGCTTCGAGGATCTGTGGGTCTGCGCGGCGTTTGAGCTGATCAGCCTCGGCCGGATGCAAGACTCACGGCAGATGGAGATGCAGGTAGTGGACAAGAAGATGAGCAAGGAAGCCTTTGTAGAAGCGGGCGCGAAATTCGAATACGAGAGCTTCCAAGCCACGAGCGAATACTATGAGAAGGTCTGGCGTCCGTGGGCGGCGTCCGTTGGCTTTGAACCCGTTCCGGGCTATTGGCGCGTCCCGCTGCCTGCCTTCGCCGACTGGCGCAGCCGCTACACGGATCGCACCGGCTACCCATGGAAACCTTTCGAGAGCATCTACGACTACCTGCTCCAGTACGGTCGCGAAAAAAAGTAGCGCTGATCCGTTTCCCACCGATCGTGTCTCTCCATGAGAATCGTCTTTCACCGGGTCGATTTGCTGCGCACCGCCCTGCAAGTGAAAGGCGCCTCACAAGGAGAGATCGAGGAGACGCTTTCCTCGATTCGCAACGCGGCCGAGTCGAGTGCCTTCGATGCCCGGAACAGCGAACTCTCCGCCCGGGAGCGCCTCATCCTGACTCGTATGGTCTCACCCGGTGGCGAGATCCTGAGCGGACGCTACCTCTCCATCTTCGCCCGCAGTTTCGTCAACCGCTTCAACCTTCCTCCAGAGGAGATGGAGCATTGGTTCGGGGCGCGGTTTTGGGGACGGAATTGAGCGCGTCGTTCACGGTGCAGAGTCGCGAGTGTTTTCGGGCGGCAACAGACATGGGCACAATCAGCCACGGAACACTGTTGCCGATGACAACACGGTGCCGATACGAGAAATCTTCCTCTGCGGCCCTCTGTCTTTTGAAATGAGCGGTCGCTATCGGGGAAGTCTCCGGGCCTACCCCAGCGTCTTCTTGAAAAACTCCACCGTGCGCGACCACGCGAGCTTGGCGGCGGCTTCGTCGTAGCGCGGGGTGGTGTCGTTGTGGAAGCCGTGGTTGACGTTCGGGTAGACGAATTCCTCGTACTTCACGCCAGCGGCCTTGAGAGCAGTTTCGTAGGCGGGCCAGCCTTCATTGATACGTGTGTCGAGGCCGGCGTAGTGGATGAGCAACTCGGCCTTGATCTTCGCGGCGTCCGCGGCCGCGGGTTGGCGTCCGTAGAAGGGGACGGCGGCGACGACGATCCCGGGCAGTCGCACGGCGAGGGTATTCGCCATGCCGCCGCCGAAGCAGAAGCCGACCACGCCGATCTTGCCGTTGCAGTCGGGTTGCTTCGCGAGCCACTCCGCGGCAGCGATAAAGTCCTCGGTGATTTCCTCTGGCTTGCGCTTGGCTTGCATCTCTTTGCCCTTTTCATCATCGCCGGGATAACCGCCGAGTGGCGCGAGCGCATCGGGGCCAAAGGAGAGGTAACCTTCGACTGCCACGCGGCGCACCACGTCTTCGACATAGGGATTGAGGCCGCGATTTTCGTGCACCACGATCACGCCTGCGCGTTTACCAGTCAGGCTGGCCGGCTTGGCGAGATAGCCCTTCATCTTGCCCGCGCCCTTCGGCGAATCATATTCGACCGTCTCGGTCTTGAGCCGCGCATCATCCTTCGCGATCTGCGTGGCCCAGGCGTAGTTCGGGCTGAGTATCTCGAGCAGCGCGGCGGCGGTGATGCCACCGAGGGCAAACTTGGAAGCGCGATCGAGGAAGTCGCGGCGACCGATGCGGCTATGCGCGTAGTCGTCGTAGAGGTCGAGCAGTTCCTGGTCGAATTTCGAGGCGGGTGGGCGATTGGTAGGTTGGTTCATGGGGTGTGAGAGTGCCGGTTAGAATGGAGAGGCGGGCGGTGGAAGTATGGAGAAAAAAGAAAGGGAGGAAAGGGAAAGCGACGAAAGAGCGAATGCGGAGTTTCTAGAGGGCGATGGAGACCGAAGGCGGACCCATCGTCGTATCATGATGCGTGAATTTGTTGCTTGAATACTCTGGAAATGTGGCTTTAGTTGCCAGTCCAATGTCCGCTGAAAAACCTCTCCATCCCCTGGCCGCCCTCCTGAAGAAGCGCATCGCGATTATCGATGGCGCCATGGGGACGACCATCCGGACCTATGGAATGACGGAGGCTGACATCCGCGGAACGCGTTTCGTGGATGCCAGGAAGGACCTTCTCAACAACGGTGACCTTTTCTCCCTCTCGCAGCCGGCGATGATCGGTGACATCCATCGCCGCTTCCTCGAGGCCGGGGCGGATATCATCGAGACGAATACCTTCTCTGCCACCAGCATCGGTCAGAGCGAGTTCTTCGTCGACGACCCGCGCGAACACGGCGGGCGCAAGGATCCGGCGTTTTACCAAAAGATTATCGACGACAAGTTCCTCAACGAGTTGGCGTGGGACATCAACGAGCAATCCGCCCGCCAGTGCCGCGAGTGGGCGGACCGCGTTGGTAACAAAGATGGCAAGCAGCGCTTCGTCGCCGGAGCCATCGGACCGCTCACCGTATCGCTTTCCAATTCGCCGGATGCCGACGATTCCGGTTTCCGCGTGGTGACCTTCGACCAGGTGAAGGAGGCCTACATCCAGCAAGTGCGCGCGCTCATTGCCGGCGGCTCGGATTTTCTCCTCGTGGAGACGATCTTCGATTCGCTCAATGCCAAGGCCGCGCTGGTGGCGATCCAGGAAGTCTTTGAGGCGGATAAGGTGTCGCTGCCGATTTCTATTTCCGCGGCGGTCGGCCGCGGCGGTGAGACGATGATCTCGGCGCAAACAGTGGAGGCATTTTGGAACGCAGTGAAGCATGTGAAGCCGCTCTCTGTCGGGCTGAATTGCTCTCTCGGGCCCGATCTCATGCGGCCATTCCTCGAGGAGCTCTCCGTGAAATCCGACACGGCCATCTCCTGCTATCCGAACGCCGGCTTGCCGAATCCGCTTTCGCCGACGGGCTTCGATTTGAAGCCGGAAGATATGGCGGACTACCTCGGCGAATTCGCCCAGAGCGGCCTCGTGAACATCGCCGGCGGCTGCTGCGGCAATACGCCCGAGCACATCGCCGCCATCGCCCAGGCGCTGGCGGATCGCCCGCCTCATCATCCGAAAGACGAGACGAAGTTTTCCACCGGCGGACCGCTGCCGCTGCGTCTCTCCGGCTCGCAGCCTTTCACCCAGCAGATCGGCAGTTACCTCATGATCGGCGAACGCACGAACGTGGCCGGCTCGCCGAAGTTCGCCAAGTTGATCAAGGAAGGGAAATACGAGGAAGCCGTGGCCATCGCGCGCCAGCAGGTGGAGAATGGCGCCAACGTCATCGACATCTGCATGGACGAGGGGATGATCGACGGCGTCTCCGCGATGACGCGTTTCCTGCTGCTCCTCGGCAGCGAGCCGGAAGTGGCCAAGGTGCCCTTCATGGTCGACTCCTCGAAGTGGGAAGTGATCGAGGCCGGCCTGAAATGTCTGCAAGGCAAAGGCATCGTGAATTCCATCTCGCTCAAGGCGGGTGAAGACACCTTCCGCGAGCATGCGCGCAAAGTGCTGCGTTACGGCGCGGCCGTGGTGGTAATGGCCTTCGACGAGCAAGGCCAGGCCGCTACGCTGCAGGACAAGATCCGCATCTGCGAGCGCGCCTACCGAATCCTCGTGGATGAAATCGGCTTCCCGCCGGAGGACATTATTTTCGATCCGAACGTCCTGACCGTGGCCACCGGTATCGAGGAGCACAACAACTACGCCGTCGATTTCATCGAGGCCACGCGTTGGATCAAGGCCAACCTGCCGCATGCCAAGGTGAGCGGCGGTGTCTCGAATATTTCGTTCAGCTTCCGTGGCAATAATCACGTGCGCGAAGCGATGCACAGCGCGTTCCTCTACCACGCGATCCAGGCGGGGATGGACATGGGCATCGTCAATGCCGGCATGCTCGAGGTCTACGAGGAGATCAAACCGGAGCTGAAGCTGCTGGTCGAAGACGTGCTGCTCAATCGCCGCCCGGATGCCACCGAGCGTCTCGTCGATTTCGGAGAGAAGCTGAAGGCCGAAGGTTCGGGCAAGGACGCTGCTGCGGAGAAGAAAGAAGAAGAGTGGCGCAAGGGCACCGTCGAATCCCGGCTCTCGCACGCCCTCGTGAAGGGCATCGACACTTACATCGAGGCCGATACCGAGGAAGCGCGGGCCAAGATGAGCCGTCCGCTGGCGGTCATCGAAGGTCCGCTCATGGATGGCATGGGCGTGGTCGGCGATCTTTTCGGCGCGGGCAAAATGTTCCTGCCGCAGGTCGTGAAATCCGCGCGCGTCATGAAGAAGGCCGTCGCCTATCTCTTCCCTTTCATGGAGGCGGAGAAAGCCGCGATGGCCGCCGCGGGACATGCCGTGAAGGCGCAGGGCAAGATCGTCCTCGCGACGGTGAAGGGCGACGTGCACGACATCGGCAAGAATATCGTGGGCGTGGTGCTGGCATGTAATAACTACGAAGTCATCGACATGGGCGTGATGGTGCCGTGCGAGAAGATTCTCGCCCGCGCTCGCCAGGAAAACGCCGACGTCATCGGCCTCAGCGGGCTCATCACTCCGTCGCTCGATGAGATGAGCCACGTGGCTCGCGAGATGGAACGTGAAGGCTTCAAGCTTCCGCTTTTGATCGGCGGTGCGACGACGAGCAAGGCACACACCGCGGTGAAAATTGCGCCTGGCTACAGCGGCCCGGTGGTCTACGTGCTCGACGCCTCGCGCGCCGTGCCCGTGGTGAGCAGCCTCATCAGCGATGAATTGCGACCGGCCTTTGTCGCCCGCAACATCGAGGAGCAGGCGCGTGCCCGCGAGCTGCACCTGGGACAAAAGCAGGAACTCATCTCGCTCGAAAAAGCGCGGAGAAACCGCACCCAGATCGAGTGGAAGGCGGAGGATATCGCGCAACCGGAATTCATCGGCGTGCGGGTGCTGGAGGATTTCTCGCTGGCCACGTTGCGGGAGTTCATCGACTGGTCGCCCTTCTTCCACACATGGGAATTGCGCGGTGTTTATCCGGCGATTTTCAACCACGAGAAATACGGCGAGCAGGCGCAGAAGCTTTTCGCCGAGGCCCAGGAACTCCTTGACCAGATAATCAACGAAAAGTGGATCACGGCGAATGCGGTCTACGGTTTCTTCCCGGCCAATGCCGTGGGCGACGACGTCGAGATCTACACCGACGAGACGCGCCAGTCCGTGCGCACGAACTTCCACTTCCTGCGCCAGCAGATGGTGAAGAAGGATGGCGATCCTTCGCAATCGCTCTCGGATTTCATTGCGCCGAAGAGCACCGGTTTGCAGGATCACATCGCGGCTTTTGCCGTGACGACGGGTCATGGGCTCAAGGAAGTCGTCGAGCGTTTCAAGGCGGAGAACGACGACTACAACGCCATCATGGCCGAGGCGCTGGCCGACCGGCTGGCTGAGGCCTTCGCCGAGTGTCTGCACAAGCGCGTGCGGGAGGAGTGGGGCTACGGCCGCACGGAAAATCTCACCAGCGAACAAATGATCGAGGAGAAGTATCGCGGCATCCGCCCGGCGGCGGGCTATCCCGCGTGCCCGGACCACACCGAGAAGGGCATCCTGTGGGACCTGCTCGACGTGGAGAAGAAGGCTGGCATCCTGATCACCGAGAGCTATGCCATGTGGCCCGGCTCGAGCGTGAGCGGCCTCTACTTCGCCCACCCGCGTTCCCGCTACTTCGGCCTCGGCAAGATCGACCGAGACCAGGTGGAAGACTACCACGTCCGCAAGAGCATGACCGTGCAGGAAGTCGAACGCTGGCTCGGGCCAAACTTGAACTACGACCCGAATACGACGAAGCCGGCGGCCTAACCGCCAGAAGCGGCGACTATCGTCCGACCAAACACATCGCGTCTGGCGCGGTGCAGGGTGAAGAACGAGACGAATTTCATCCACCAGAGTCCGAGCTTGGTGACTTTCCGGATCGGACACGGATGAGGCAGCGCCCCTTCGCCGGGGATGAGCAGATTGATCGTGAGACCATCATCCTGCCATTGGCGCAGCGTGTGCGTGAGGTCGTTTTGCGGCGTTGCCGTTTCTTGAATGACGAGGATGCGGGCGATGCCACGCTCGCGCAATTTGGTGGCGGAGGGAAAGTCGCTTGGAAAGCTGATGGAGCGATTGTCAAAAGTTTCTGGCCGCGAAGCCCATCCTGGTGCCCTTCGCCGGGCATCGAGCAGAAAGGCGGGAGGAGCCAGCGGCGGCAGCGGCAGATGCGACAGCGAGAGCGTAGCGGCGCGAAGGGCGTCAATCAGTGGCTGCACAGGGACGGCGATGTTCGCGGTCGATCCGGGTAGTGCATTGAAAAGAGGGACCGGGCGCCAGCCGCGGGAAGCCAGCGTGATCGCAGCCGCAATGCTGGCCGAGCCGGGCAGATCAATCACGAGAGCGATGTCTTCCGCGGAGGCGAGGCTCTGGAGGCCAGGATAGATTGGGATGCTCTCGCCGGGCGAGACGCATTCGAAGAAGGAGAAGAGCACAGGCTTGACCCAAGGCGACCAGCAGTCCGCGCGCGGTGCCCAGATTTCGAAGATTTCATCCTCAGTCACGATCTCTGTTCGTCTTCAATCAAAGCCGCGATGTCAATCGCACGAAAATCGACGACGGGGCTGCGGCTAAGCCGCGCATAGATGCCGGCGGCACGTCCATCGATGGTGTAAACTCCGATGCAAGGGAACAAATCGCCGAGTGGTGTGGTCAGCGGCAGCGCTATGAAACGACGCTGAGCGACCCAGGATTCGGGTTCGCGGCGCACTGCTTTGCAGGTGGCGGACCAGTTCGTTCGGTTGGAGGTGGAGCGCATGATGACGAAGTCGCCGGTATTGGAGAAGGCGCGTTTCACCAGCCAGCCGTCGTCATCCATCCAAGGGACGTCGCGCGGATCGCTTGATTCTGGCAGGAGCAATTTCCAAGTGGGCAATGCAGTGGTGAGGTGAGGCCACAATAGCGGGAAGCGTTTGCTCTCGGTGATCATCGCAAGGCCGGGATGTGCGATAGGGGTGAGCCCATCGCGAAAGAAATACTCCCATCCGCTGTTGTCGGACCAGTCGACCAACCATTCACCTTGAAAGAATCGGACGATCGCTGCCAGCGGCGCAGCATGACCGTGAAGATAGGCACGTCGATCCCGCCAGATGATCTGACCGGGAGTGACGATCTGACCGGCAATACCGCCAGCGACCAACTGCCGGGCGAGGAACGAGACGACTTGCAAGTCTTCCATGAGACCCGGCGCAGAAAGCAACGCGACGTGACCACCATCGCCGATGCGTTGCGCCATCGCTTGCGCCCAAGTCTCACCGGGGTTTCCGATGATGTGGCAGGTCGGATATTGCGCGGCGACGAGTGCGGCAAAGTGCGAAGCTTCGGTGAAACCGCCGGGAACATCGCTATTTGCCTCCGAGATGCGCCAGCCGTCGGTGGTGAAGTGAAAGTCGAAACGAATGGTACGGACTGCGGCGGGTGTGAGTGGCCCAGAAGCGGAGAGGGCGTGTCGTAAGGGTGTCGGCAGACCAAGCAGGGGTAACAAATCCGGTCGGTGCAGGATCTCCTCTTCCGCAGCGAAGGCTTCGGCTGATAGCGCCTCAGCCCACATGGCAAGTTGTCGTGCAGTGGCTGCATCGAGGACAAGTGGGAAGGAAGCAAGTGTGGCGATATCGCCCACCTGCGCATCCCACTTGCAACCCTCAAGCAACGAACGCCGCCGAATGGTCTCGAAAACCTCTGGTGGCATCGGTGCTCCGGCGCGATACGGCGCCTGCGTGGAAGACACGGCTTACGGCTTCTTGAGCAAGCCGCGCGCGTCCATCCAGTCCGCGGCGCGTGCGGGCCAGGTAGTCACGGTCATGCCATTCGGGCGGAGGCCGTAGCCGTGGCCGCCGGTGGGGTAGACGTGGAGTTCGCAGGGGACCTTGGCGTTCTTCAGCGCGAGGGTGTAGAAGAGGGCATTTTCAATGCGGATGGGATCGTCTTCGGCCATGACGATGAAGGTGGGCGGGGTCTGGGCGGTGATGGAAAGCTCGGGGGCGATCTTGTCGCCCTGGTCTTTCACGGTGAGGTACGCGGGATAGACGAGGACCGAGAAGTCGGGGCGGCAACTGGTGTCATCCGCGGTGTCGGTGTGCGGGTAGATGCGGGTCTCGAAATTCGTGCTCGCGGCGGCAGCGAGATGGCCACCCGCGGAGAAGCCAAGCACGCCGATGCGAGTGGGATCGAGGTGCCACTCCTGCGCGCGGGAGCGCACCAGACCGATGGCGCGCTGCACATCCTGAAGCGGGGCGATGTGCTTCTCCAGGCCAGGGCGCTTCGGCACGCGGTACTTCAGCAGCACGCCGGTGACGCCGATGGAGTTGAGCCACTCGCAAATCTCCGTGCCCTCGAGATCCAGGGCGAGGATGCCGTAGCCGCCGCCAGGGCAGACGACGACCGCGGTGCCGTTCGCCTTGTCGGCGGGCGGCGCGTAGACGGTGATGGTAGGTTTGGAAACATTGCCAAGGCGAATCACGCTCTTCCCGCCGGGCTTGCCATCGGTCGGCTTGGTGATGTCCTTCTCCTCACCGATGTCGCCCTTTTCACCGGGCGCAGTGTCGGGCCAGAGATTGATGACCGGCGGCGTGGAGTCGGCGCGGAGCAGAGGAGTGCAAAAGACGAAGGCGGCGAAGATGAGGGAGGAAATGCGGGGAAGAGACGGCATGCCTGCATGCAATCCGCAGAGCCTCGTCGAGCAAAGCCAAAAGCTGTGAAGGAACGAACGAACTGCAAACTAGCTCCGCGCCGTCTTGTAAGTCGGGTCGTGGGCGAATTGCGTGAGCTCTTCCGTGGAGAATGGCTTGGGCAGCGCCGGCCAGCAGCCGTGGGAATTGGCCACGACATTCTTTTTGCAGGAAAGGGAGCCGCTCCAAAAGACGATGGGCACGCCGCGGAGTTCGGGGTCGGTCTGGAGTTCAGCGGCGATGACATGGCCGTCTTTGTCCGGCAGCCGGATATCGAGGAAGATGACATCGGGTCGGAACGCGCGGGCGGTCGAGACGGCGCGAGCACCCACATTCTCTTCCTGGACAATAAAGGAGTCTGTCTGCTCCAACATTAGTCGGCATAGCCGGGTGAGCGAAGATTCATCGTCGATGAGGAGGACGCGCCGTTTGCGGTTGGATAGCTTCGCGCTGGGCAGACGCTTCGTCCGCAGCGAACGAACGCACCGCGCGACCAAGCGAGGCAGGCGGGCGAGTGAGTGGGCGGCGGCGAAGCGTTTCATGCACGCGAAATAGAGCGCATTGAGTGCCTTGCCAGAGAGGGAGAGTGCCGATCCGGAATGAGGGAAATCACGTAGTAGTCAGTACAAAGCTCAAAGGGTGGCACCGGCGGTGCTTCTCCTTCGTGGGTAATGCGCTCAGTGATCTACATTTGCATCATGGCCGTCATCGTCTGGGGGATCATCTCCTGGGTGAGGGGACCATCCCTTCACACCCCTCCGGGTGTGCTGGTGGTGGATGAGCCCCTGCAGGAGCGATGCGAGCAGAACGTGGTGGCCCAAGTGAAGGGGTACACGCTCACGGCTATGGCGAGGTACACCATCCGCGCGCGTGTGCTGCACACGAAGCACTACTGGGCGGATGGCAACGACCTGGTGCCCTACGATGTGGCGCTAGGGTGGGGGCCAATGTCGGATCAATCGGTGCTGGATCGCCTGGAGATTTCGCAGGGTAACCGATTCTTTTTTTACCAGTGGATGAATGCGCCGCCCATCGCGGAAAAGCAGATCCAATGTCACGCGGCGAACAATCACCTCATCGCGGCAAACCGCTCCATCGCGCGTGTGATCAGCGGCCTGTACCCCGGCGAGATCGTGACCATGCAGGGATACCTCGTAAATGTGACAAAGCCCGATGGCTTTCACTGGGACACCTCGTTGAGCCGCACCGATACAGGGAATGGCGCGTGCGAGGTGTTTTACGTGCAGGGAATCAAAGCGGAGAAGCCGGGTCTGCCGGTGCCGCTCGCTACACAGCCGGTGGTCAGTGCGCAGTAGCGGAGCAGGTCCGCCGGCGTAGAAGAGGCTGGTCACGCACGGCCCGAACGGGTAAGGATCGGCCATGCCAGCAAACGCTCAAGGGCCGAGCATTCCGGAGGCAACCGCCGGGGAGGATCTCTCGGCGAAACGCAAGATCCAGCTGAAGTTTAAATTGCGGCGTATCTTCGGCGAAATGTATGTGGGCAAGCGGATGAAGCGGCATGGGCTGAGACGTGCCCGCAAGACGTTCTCGCCGTCGCCCGGGGCCCGCGTTTTGGAAGTGGGAAGTGAAGATGGATCGTTTACGGAATGGTTCGATCGCCTCTGGCCGCAGGTTACCATGGAAGGGCTGGAGGTCGATCCGGTGCATGCGGAGGCTTGTGCCGCTTGGGCGGAATCCAGTGGTCGTGCGCCGAAACTCACCTTTCGGAGAGGAAACCTTTTGGACTTGGAGGCGAACCGGGCCTACGACCTCATCCTTTGCTTCGATGTGCTTGGCTACATCGCTGACGACGCGCGCGCGATTACTCGTCTCTCCGAGGCCTTGCGCCCGGGTGGGCGGCTGGTCATTCACCAGCCCAATGTCCGCTACCGCGAATTCTCCGGGACGATGCATCATATCTCCAATGAGGAATCGGGAAAAATCACCGAGGGACATGTGAGGCATGGCTACAGCCCCGAAGGACTCGCGCGGCTTTTGGAAGCCGGTGGGCTGACGATCGAGAAGCTCGAATGCTGGCACGGTCCCTACTCGGATCTCGCACACAAGGTGTATCGCTGGTGCGAGCGGCCATCCTTCCTGCGCATCGCTGCACTGCCTGTGCTCGATCTGCTTTGGTGGGTCGATTCCATGCTCCCGCATGCACACGGGAATACGGTCTTTGCCGTCGCCCGCATTAAGCAGGACGGCGCATCGAACGGGTAGAGGAATGCGCTGTAGCCGGCTTCAGTGAGGCCTGGATACCCTACTTTACACCGTCGGCTCCCAGCCCTTGCGGTACTCGCGCTTCCAGAGCTTCTCGCCGGCGGGGTTGTCGATTAACTTGCCCGTCTTCGGGTCGACACGCACCACGGTGTTCGTGCGGTAGGCGATATTGCCGAGGTGGCAGAGCATGGTGCTCTTCTGGCCTTCCTCGATCGGGCTGTTGAGCTTCTGGTTGCCGCGGATGGTCTCGAGAAAATTGCCGATGTGCGCGGCATCGCCGCCGCCCGCGCCTTTGCCTTCCTTGATCACTTTGCCTTTGGAATCATAGATCGTCCAATTCGGGCCCGTGAGTGCCATGGTGCCATTCTCACCGTAGAAGACGCATTCGCCGAGCGGCTTTTCCGCGCTGCGTGTGTGGCAACTGCTCTGCACGAATTCCATGCCGACCTTGCCGCAATCGTAAACCGCGACGCCGGTGTCTGGCGTCTCCTGCTTGTCTTGGTGCCAGTAGCGGTTGCCGTTGTAAGTGACGCGCTCGGGATACTCGACCTTCAAGCCCCAGCGCAGGATATCGAGCATGTGAATGCCGTTGTTCCCGAGCTCGCCATTGCCCCAGTGCCAGAGCCAGTGCCAGTCGTAATGCACATAAGGTTTGATGTCGCCGTCGGACGTGACTGGCCCCTGCCACATGTCCATGTCGA
The DNA here is from genome assembly GCA_041287745.1 of Chthoniobacter sp. Classification (GTDB taxonomy): domain Bacteria; phylum Verrucomicrobiota; class Verrucomicrobiia; order Chthoniobacterales; family Chthoniobacteraceae; genus Chthoniobacter. Next base: position 11,626 of record JBGGMZ010000238.1, read on the forward strand.
TGGCGGGATCGGCCTTGAGCTTGCCTTCGCCGATGGGGCCACGCGCATTGTAGTAGAACGAGCGCGCATAGCGCACTTCGCCAATGGCGCCCCCGTGCAGCTCGGCGATGCCTTCCTTCATCCATGTACGGCGCTGGTTGCCCATCTGCACGATGCGTCCGTATTTCTTCTGCGCGGCGACGATCATCTCGGCCTCGTAGGGATTCGAGCTGCCGGGCTTTTCCACATACACGTGCTTGCCGGCTTTCATCGCGAGGATGGCCGCCGGCGTGTGCCAGAAATTCGGCGTGGCGATGAAGACGGCGTCGAGCGACTTGTCATCGAGGAAGGTGCGGAAGTCCTTCACTCCCTGGCAGGAGGAGCCCTGCTTTTCGGTGACCGCTTTCATGCCCACGTCGAGACGCTTCGGATCGGTCTCGGCAAGATAGGCGATCTCGACATCGGGCAATGAGAGCAGCGCCTTGACGTGACCCATGCCGCGGCCGAGCGCCACGACAGCGACCCGGAGCTTGCGGCCAGGTGCCGCATCGGCGGCGCGGAGCTTGGGCAGGGAGAGAGCGGTGCCGAGAGTCAGGGCGGCGGTGCGTTGCAGAGCGGAACGGCGGGTGATGTTCATGGGAGCGGGGTTGGTATTCACACTATCCGTGTGTGGCACGGGAATTAGAAGACAAGAAAGACAAAAGTGTATTGGTCATTGTGAATATTGTCGAAATAGATGGGGTTTAAATTTTCACGGTGATCCAGTGCGATTAGGCACGACTGAGCACGACTGGGCACGTGGAACATTGGTGGCGTTCCACGCTCAAGGCGTCTGTTGTGATTCCAAATAACCCTTGGCGTTAGAACGCCAGATCCTTCACCGCCCGCCACAAGGCGGGCCGTCGGTCCAGATGTGCTCTAGTGAACACTATTTTGTGTCGCGAGTCAATCCTCTTCTATCACTGGCCAGAGCGCTGCTTCACTCCCGATTGAAGCGGTGGATACGGCCGTACATGTTGTACTCTGAAACAAAGATGTCGCCCTTGGCATCGAAGGCCACACCATGCGGTGCGGTGACGATACCCGGGCGCCAGATCGAGGGTTCGGCCTTGTTGCTACCTACCTCGTCGGCGTGATCGTTGACGCCCACCTGAGCGACGATCTTACCCTCCTTGTCGAGGACTGTGACGCGCCCTTTCAATTCGCCGATGACGGCGAGGTCGCCGTGCACCGCGACTGCGGCTGGAAGGAGCAGATCTTTTGCAATCACGCCGATGAAATCGCCTTCGAGCGACATGTGAACCACGCGACCATTGGCGCGATCGCAACCGATGATGCGCGGAGGATCGAAGCGGTTATCGATGGCGATTTTGTGCAGCGTCTTGAAGCTGTAAGGAGGCTGTTTGCCACCAAAGGATTTGATGTATTTGCCCGTCTTGTCGAAGCGGTGGACGTAGTCGCTGGAGTAGCCATCGGTGACGTAGAGGTCGCCGTTGGGTGCCACATCCATCGCAGTTAGGCGCACGACGGGTTTGCCTTCCTTGTCCCTGCTCTTGAATTCGTCGGGGATCGCGCTCGATGGAATGTTGAGCACTTCCTTGCCGTCGAGGGCGAGCTTGAGAATGTTGCCCGCGCCGAGCCGCGCACCGTAGATGAATTCGCCATCGGCTTCCTTATGGATGACGAAGCCATGGAAATCCGCCGGCGCGTTTGGAACGTTGCGCTGCCACTTGCCATCCGGCGCGAAAACCTGGATGCCGGCCTTCGGGTCCATGACGCTCACGTAGACCTCGCCATTGGACGCGACCGCTACGTCGCCGTGCATGTTGCCGATGACTTTCTTGCCATCGGGAAAGGAATACCAATCAGGCACGGCCTTGTAGTCAGCGGCGAAGACGCTGCCGAGGGAAACGGCGGCGACAAGGAGGGCGGGGAGGAGCAGTTTTTTCATTGGGGGGAGGGGGATGGAGTCCGCAAACCGCGGCACACCACTGCAACGTTAACCAGCCACGGCGCAGTCTCTTTGACCGCACATGATCGGGCTAGGCATCCAAGGCAAATTTGACCAAGGCATGGAGATCCTGGCCCGTGCCGTCCGGTGTCGCTCCCAGTTCCTCCGCAGGGCTGCCGGCGCGGTTGGCCCAAAATGTCGGATAGCCAAACCATTTGCTGCCGGCGACGTCCCATCCGGCAAAAGCGACGAAGAGAATTTCTGGACGCGAAAGCTGGAAGGCGTCGAGCGCCATTTGATAGGCAGCGGGTGCCGGCTTGTAGGTCTGGAGTTGATCGGTGCTTAGCAAGTGTTCGAACAAGTGGCGGAGTTTCGCATTCGCCAGACCGGTTTCGAGCATGGCCTTGGTCATGTTCGAGAGAAAGCCGAGCCGCAGGCCTGCGTCGTGCAGACGCTGCAGATTCTCGGCGGCATCGGGCCAGACGGTGAGATGGCGGTAGGCGTCCATCAGCCGGACGCGATTTTCCGGGGCGAGTTCGAGACCGCTCTGCCGCGCCGCGAACGCGAGACTGTCCTCAGTGGCTTGCAGAAAATCGACGTAACGCCCGCCCAAGACATGCAACCATTGATACTCGAACTGCCGGTAGCGCCACGCCGTCATGAGCACTGCGCCGGCATTGGGAAAAATCTCCTCAGCGAGTTTCGCGACGGGCCGCGGATCAAAGATGGGAAAGGCATCGAAGACGACTGCCTTGTAGCGAGTCGGGCCAGCGGCGGACGCGATGGAGGGAATGGTGGCAGTGGCCAGAGCGGCGCCAGTGCTGACGGAAAGGAAGCGGCGACGGGTGAAGACGGCGGGTGTGGGCATGGAATGGAGTGACAATTTTTTGACAAATCACGCACGACTGGCTGACACATCGACAGGGCAGATGCGCGAGGATGACGGATATGAAGACGCTCCTCGCATCCCTTTTATTCCTCGCTCCGCTTGTCCAGGCTGCCGAACCGATTCGCAATCCTCTCATCGATTACACGGCCTTCCGCAAGATCGCCGCGCAAGTACAACCGGTGCGCGAAAAACACCGCATCACCGAGGAGCAATTTGCCACGATGGCAGCAGAGCGAGGCACCATTGTGCTGGATGCGCGCAGCGCGGACAAATATGCCATGCGGCACATTCGTGGCGCTGTAAGTCTGCCATTCACGGATTTTACGGCCGATTCCCTGGCCGGCGTCATCCCGGCGAAGGACACGCGCGTCCTGATCTACTGCAATAACAACTTCCTCGGCGCGCCGCGTTCGCTGGCCAGCAAAGGCTCGCCCGCCTCGCTCAATATCTCCACCTACATCGCGCTGGCCACCTACGGTTACACCAACGTCTACGAACTCGGCCCGCTGCTCGATGTCGCCACGACGAAGCTGCAATTTGAGGGGACTGAAGTGCGTGCAGTCAGTGCACGCCCTTGAGCAATGCCGCGATCGGCGAAGACGACCGTCGGCACCGCGCTGTGCGAACCAGCGAATATGCCTGCTAAATCCAAGAAACAACAGATGGCGGCGGGGGCAGCCCTGGCCGCGAAACGTGGTGAGCGCAGCAAGTCCTCACTGAAAGGAGCTTCGCGGCAGATGGCCAAATCCATGAGCGCGAAACAGCTCAAGGATTTCGCCAAGACAAAGCGCAAGAGTCTGCCAAAAAAGAAGTCCTGAGTCTGCGGAATCCAGCCGGCGTGTCCTGCCAGTTTATTGTCCGGCGGCCGCAGCGGCGTCTGCCTTCACGCCGCTGAGCGGGTATTGGGAAACGGCCTGCCAGGCGAGCTGTTGCAGGAGGCGGTTTAGCGCTTCGGCCTCGGGCAGATTCTTCATCTCGGCTGGCACGGGCAGGCCCTCCGGGCTCCGTCCGAAGATCGCGGCGAAATGGCAGTAGGTGACCAGCTCCGCGAGTGCTGCTTGCGGGTGACCGAGATCATCGCGGAAGAGATCGGTCTGCTTCGTCAGGCCCGGCGCGGTGCCGGCGACGATGTGCTCGCGCAGGGCGAAGACCGCGTCGCTGACCGGCACGATGTAGACGCATTCGTGCCCGACGGATTGATTCAGTGTACGCACCTGCGCCTCGAGGCTATTCAGCCAGCGGTCGCGGTGGCCATCCTTCATCTGAGTCAGGCTCTCCGCGGTCGAGGCATTGCGCTCTTCATTCTTGAAAGGGCGATCAAGCACACCATCGCGCGCCGGCCAGGACGCCTGCACGTAGACACGCAGCTTCGGATTCTTCTCGAGTCCGAGCTTGGTGAAATCATCGATGCCTTCGTCCGGCAGCATGATGTGCGGGGAGAGCGTGAGCACATCCACGCGGCCATCGCGCAGGGCTGCCTTGGCGAGGTTTTTGTCGTCTGGGAGATTCCAGTGCTGGATCACACGGGAGCCGCCGAGCATTTGCTGCCCGGCGGGCGCATACGACACCCCTGCCGCTTGTGCCATGGGCGGCAGCATCTTGGCGGTAAAAATCATGAAGCTGTGCGCGCAAACGAAGACCCGCGGGGAACTGGGAACGGGCACATCGGCGGCGAAAAGGCTGCTGCCAAAAGCGAGCAGGAGCAGCAGGGCGAAAGGACGGAAAAATTTCATCGGGATATAAACGGTCTGGGCGGTGAAAGGTTACGCGGTTTCTGCAAATGCGCACCACATGCATCATTTGCCAGCTTGTCTGCGGAAGAAGCCATTGTTTTTAGCCACGGATGGGCACGGATGAAACACGGATAGGAATGAGAAGCGGAGCGGCGGAGTATTTCGCCGTCTTTATGAGCACTTTCCTAAGGACGGTCGCGCTATGTAGGTTCCACCCATACATGCATCCCCGGTTTCCCTCCCTCGCGGTCGCGGGCTTTCTCGCGGTTCCCTTTTTCCTATCCCCGTTTTCATCCCAAGCTGCTGCGCCTCCCGCGGCAGAGATCGTGGCAAGCCTCGTGGCGCCGACGATGCAGCGGGATGCACAAGGCAACGTGACGCTGACGTGTGCGACGACCGGCGCGGTCATCCGCTACAGTATCGACGGCACCGAACCCGGCCCGAAGACGGGGCCGTATCTCGCGCCGATCGTCCTGCTGGCGGGCGGCACGGTAAAAGCGCGCGCCTTCTCGGAAGATCGCAAGCAGATGAGCGAACTGGCGGAAATAAAGTATGAGCCGATTACTGGGACGGCGGCGCGTCCGTCGACCTTGGTGCCGTGCACGCAGGACCGCGACTGGCCGACTTACGACTGGGCGGTGCGCCATGCTGCGGTGACGAAGATCGCCGCGGAGAAAAAGGCATCGCTCGTTTTCATCGGCGATTCCATCACGCAGATGTATGGCGGCGAACCGCACGACCGCTCCCAGCCCGGCAAGGACGTATGGGAACAACACTACGGCCAGCGCAATGCGGCGAACCTCGGCTTCGGCTACGACTTCGTGGAGAATGCGCTCTGGCGCTTGCAGCATGGTGAACTGGACGGCGCGGCGGCGAAGGTCGTGGTCATCCACATCGGGACGAACAATGTGAGCCGCAATACTCCGGAAGAAATCGCCGCTGGCATCCTGGAGATCTGCGCCGAGGTGCATCAGCGTCAGCCGGGTGCAAAGACGGTGCTCATGGCGATTTTTCCGCGCGGTCCGAAGCCCGATGCTACCCGCGCGAAGCTGGACGCGATCAATAAACTCATCGCTCCGCTTGATGGAAAGAACGGCATCACCTTTCTCGATATCGGGGCAAAGTTCCTCGAGCCCGACGGTACTATTTCCCGCGAGACGATGGGCGATTTCCTCCATCCTACCGCCAAGGGCTACGAGATCTGGGCGCGGGAACTGGAGCCCGTCCTGAACAAGCTGCTCGGCGAAGCAAAGCCCTAGCTCACCGAGCGATCCATGAACGCCCCCCAGTTCATCCTCGGTCTTTCATTCATCGCGCTCTCCGCGCGCGCGGATGACTGGCCGCAGTGGCGCGGCCCGCAGCGCGACGGCGTGTGGCGCGAGCAGGGGATAGTGGAGTCATTTCCTGCGGATGGCGTGAAAGTGCTCTGGCGTGCGGAGGCGGGCGGGGGATGGTCGAGCCCAACAGTTGCGGAAGGGCGTGTCTTCCTCATCGATTCTGAGCTGAAGAAACCGAAGGCGCGTGAGCGCGTGCGAGCTTTCGATGCGGCCAGCGGCCGGCTCCTGTGGACGCATGCCTACGATGTGGACTACCCCGATTGGGCCTTCGGTGCGGATCAGAAAGGAGGGCCGACGGCCACCTCTGCCGTGGCGGATGGCAGGATCTATTCGGTAGGGAGCAACGGAGATGTCACCTGCCTGACCACCACGGATGGGGAGCTGATTTGGAGCAAGGACTTGATGAAAGAGTACGGCGCAGCTTCGTTTTCCCTGCGGGCATCGCCCCTGATCGATGGGGATCGTCTCATCCTGGTCGTCGGTGGAAAACCGGGCGCATACCTCGTTGCTTTGGATCGCCATACGGGCCGCGAAGTGTGGCGGGCGATGGAGGAAACCGTCACGAACAGCACACCGGCTATCGTGGAGGCGGGAGGCCAGCGGCAGTTGATCGTGTGGACGGCTGAGTCTGTCACATCGCTCAATCCAGTCACCGGTGCCGTCCTCTGGCGCCAGGCACTGACCACAACCAGCTACGACGCAAACGCTACGCCCGTTTGTGTGGGTGATCGGTTGCTCCTCAGCGGACTCATGCTGCAACTCGCCGCCGACAAGCCCGGGGCCAAAGTGCTCTGGCCGGAAAGCGGTGGCGCCTTGAAACGCGTGCTGAGCAATACATCAACGCCATGGCTCACGAGCGACGCAGTTTATTCCGCCACCAATCGCGGGGATCTCATCTGTCTCGATGCCAGGACCGGCCTGGAACTGTGGAAGACCGACAAAGTGACCGATCAAAAGGGTGGGCCGAGCATCCATATCACGCCCCATGGGAACACTGCCTTTCTCTACACAAACCTCGGTGAACTGATCCACGCGAGGCTAACCCCGACGGGTTACGAAGAGATCAGCCGGGCCAAGTTGATCGAGCCGGTTTATCCATTCAGCGGGCGCAAGATCGCATGGTCGCCGCCCACTTATGCGAACCGCTGCGTCTTTGTGCGCAATGAACATGAAATCCTTTGCGCTTCGCTGGCAAACACCCCCTAAGTATCCAACCCAACCGGGTTCATTCTCGTGATCCATTACTTCGATATGAAGTCGTCCATTTTTGCTCCTGTTCTTGCTTCGCTCCTTCTGACCGCGGGATCGCTGTCCGCTTTCGATGACGACGCCTTTGTGCGCGAGAACGGCACGGCGCTTTTCCAGGATGATTTCAACCGGCACGAATCGACGCCCGATAAGGAAGAGCTCGGCAACGGCTGGACGACGAACAGCGCGTGGCGGGCGAAGGGCACGAAGCAGGTGTCGCTGGAGGATGGCGCCATGCACATCACCAAGGCGGCGGTGGCGGATCATGGTGTGGCCATCTTTCACGACGCGGTGTTTCAGGATGGAGCCGTGCGACTGCGCTTCAAGCTGGAGGCCGGCGACGATCTCGGGGTCGATTTCGTCGACCGTGAATTGAAGACCGTGCACGCCGGGCATCTCTGCCTGGCGCACATCACGCTCAAGGATGTGACGCTTACCGATTCGAAGACCGGCAACATGGACAATGCCATTCGCGAGCGACGTCTCGCTGGCGACAACTCGCCGGAGTTGCTCGCTCTGCTCAAGACCAAGACCCAGCGTTTCCCGGTGAATCTCGCAGCCGGCGAATGGCACACGCTGCTCGTCGTGGTCGATGGCAACGTCCTGCGCGCGACGATCGACAACAAGCCCATCGGCGAATTCAAGTCGCCAGGCATCGGTCATCCCACCAAGCGCATGATCACCCTGGCGGTGAACAAATCGGCGTGGGTGGACGACGTGAAAGTGTGGTCGCTAAAGTGCGACTGCGAGCAGTGAGGGCTGAGTAGATTCGAATCGACATGATTCAGAGGCGCTGTCGCTAAGACTGGAGGCGCATCCTGCGGCTTATTTCCCCAGCGCGGATTTGACCGACGCGGCGACCTGCGCGGCGAGGGTCTCGTAACCCGGCTTGGAGAAATGGACATTCTTCGGAAGCTGGATCTCCGCTTGCTTGGATTCGGCGAGGGCATGCAGGTCGTCGATCGCCACGCCTTCGGCTTTCATCACACGCAGGGCGGCTTCGTTGTAGGCGAGTTCATCCTTGGCCACACGGCCGCCGCTGCCCTCGGGCACGGGGGTGGTGGTGGCGAAGATGAGCTTCGCGCCGGTCTTCTTCAGCCGCGCCACGATCTCGTGCAGGTTCTTTTCGTACTGCTCCACGGGATTCACCTGCGGGCCGGTGAGATCGAGCTTTCCGTCCTTCCAGTGCTTCAGATCATGCAGGCCCCAGTTGAAATGGATCACGTCCCACTTCTTGTCCGCACCATCGGTCGCGAGCCAGGTGTCCATATTCTTCAGCCCCACATCGGTCGAGCTGCCATTGGTGGGGATGCGATGGACGTTGGCCGCGCCCTTGAGCAACTCGCGCGTGGGTAGCGTGTAGCCCATCGAGATCGAGTCCCCGATGAGCAGCACGCGCGGCAGCCCGGCAGTGTCCTCCACGGCGGCAAGCGAGGCGTCCTTCTTTTTCTCGCCACCTTTCTCCGGCACTGGCGCCTGGGCGAAGAGGGAAGACGCGGTGACGAGCGAGAGAGCGACAATGCTGGTGCGGAGGAGGAAGCGGGGGAATTGCATGGGGTGATTGGAATAATTCAGTCCTCAGCGCGCCAGCAGAAAACGCGGAACGCTGCTCTATTTGTTCGTCGGCCGCAGCACGATTTCTCCGCGGCGTACGCAGAAGTGATCTTCGCCCGAAAAGACGAGGTGCACGGTGCGGCCATCCGCGCTCATCCATTTCGTGGGGAGGCTGGAGGATTCGCCAGGGCCAGTGTCCCAACTATCGGTATGAAAAGCGGTGGTCCACGGCCCCCACGGTTCCGACGCGTCGTAGATGGC
>JBGGMZ010000239.1:0-8623 GCA_041287745.1 Chthoniobacter sp.
CAGGCGCGGCCTTTGTGCCGCCTGCGAAGGCTGCCGAGCAGGGCAACGCCACCGAGGAACAGTCCCATCGAAGCCGGCTCGGGAATGGTCTGCGCGATGAAGCTGGAGAAAAGGCTCACGCGCGTAGAGCCGCCGATATCCGAGTAGCTTGCATTGGAATTCCCATCCGCGCTGCTGTCGTAGGAATGCAGCCCCACGAGATAGAGTGTGCCCCCGATGACGGCAAAATCGCCACCACCGCTGTCGCCGGAAGCGATCATGCCCTCCAGCGTAAGCGGAACACTGCTACCGATATTGAACGAGGTCCCTGGCGTGCTGGGCGGCTGATCAAAATCGAAAGCGTAGGAGGTCGACGGCAGACTCCCGAGAGTGGAAGCGTTGATCGCATCGATCACGTTATTGGCTCCGCGCCGGGTGCCGCCCGTTCCGATCTGCTCTCCCGTGCTGCCGGTGCCCGTGTAGCCGTAACCGATCATCGTGATCGTTTTTCCCGCTTCCGCGGAGCCCGTGTAGTAAGGCACCGGCGTCACGTTGGTCACGGACGTAGTCAGCCGCACGATAGCCAGATCGTTCATCAGCGTGGTGCCGTTGTAACCGGGCGAGATGACGACGCTCGCGATGCCGTAGCTATTGCCGCCTACCGTGAAAGTCGTGGTCCCCGGAACGATGCGTCCCTGCTCGACCAAGTGCGCTGAGGTGATCACGAATTGATCGAGGCCGTAAGGATCCGCCACGAGCGTTCCGCCAAAAGCATCATCGAAGAAGCCGGCTGCCTGGTAGGCGGAGTCGGCGCCGAGAGCGATATAGGCAGAGTCCGCCGTGTCATCGCGAATCGTAACAGCCTGGCTGAGAGGCGATAGCGCGACCGCGGCCATCGCCGAAAGGAAAAGAGTCTTGGGGAGAGAAAATTGCATCGGAACGCGTGTCCGATTTCTTTCACGGACGGCTCGTGATTTGGCACAACCTCCCGGTGCTGGCAAGGCAATGCCGGTAAAGGAAATGTAACGATCAAGCGACACCTGAAACACAACTGAGACGGTGGCGTCGATCCGTATGCCAAAAGCCTGAATTCCATTGCCAGCGAGCGCATCCGCCTTTCACACTCCCCTCCCCAACCATGAAGACTCTCGCGTCCCTCCTCGCTCTCGCCCTTCTTACCATGTCCACCATCGCTGCCGACGGCCCCATCCGCCACGTTGTTCACTTCAAGTTCAAGTCCGACGCCACGTCGGAACAGATCAAACACATCACCGACGAATTTGCCGCGCTGAAGACGAAAATCAGCGAGGTGGAATCGCTGGAATGGGGCACGAACTCCAGCCCGGAAGGCCTGAGCAAGGACTTCAAGTATTGCTGGATCGTGAGCTTCAAGAACGCCAAGGATCGCGACACCTACCTCGTGCACCCGGCGCACAAGGCCTTCGTCGACATCCTCAAGCCGTTGCTCGACGACGTGATGGTCGTCGACTTCGCGCCGGAGAAGTAAGCCCGATTCTAAAACGCTAAGGCGCAGAAACGCAGAGGGCGCAGAGAAAAGGCAAACGCGAAGAACTCGCTTTGTCTTTCTTCTCTGCGCCTCTCCGTTTTGTAAGACCTACTTCCGCGTCGCGAGGTACTCGACCAGATCGCGCAGCTCGGACTTCGAGAGGAAGTCGGTGAGATTCGGCGGCATGGGCGACGGAGCGCTCTGGCGTTCCTTGATCTGCGAGACAGCCACGGTCACGACCGTCGGCTTGCCCTGCGCGTCGAGCGTCTCGACCTTCAGCTCCTTGTCGCTGTGGGCGGCGAGGCGGCCAGCCATGACGTTGCCATCCTTCAGCGTGAGCACCACGGTCTCAAAGCCTTCGGCGATCTGCTTGTTCGGGAAGACGATGGACTCGAGGATGTAATCGCGATTCTTCTTGGAACCGATGTGCGTGAGCTCGGGTCCCACGAGACTGTCGCCGATCTCGTTCTTGTGGCAGCGCAGGCACTGCGTCTCCGCCTTTTCGCGGAAGATCTTCCGGCCGCGCTCGACGTTGCCACCCTTGAGGGCGACACGCCATTTGGCGAGATCGTCGCTCGCCGGGAGGCCGGCTTCATACTGCGCGAGCTTCTTCTTGAGATCCGCATTGTCGTGCGCGATGGCGGCATCGATCACATCGAGTTGAATCTCCTCGGGGAGCTGATGTGCGATGAGTTTATCGATCTGCGCGGAGAGCACCTCGATCGCTTCCGGGCTCTGAATCGGCAGGAGCGCGGTAAGTGCACCCTGCTTTTCCGCAGGGTTGCCCTTTTCGAGCACGCCGGCGATGGCCTTCACGGCCGCCGCGGGATCGGCCATGGCGAGCGCCTGCAGGCCTTCGTTGCGCACCAGCATATTGCCATCCTGAATGGCGCGCCGGGCGACATCACCCGTATGAGAATCCTTCATCGAGGCGAGCGCCTTGATGGCCTCGGCGCGAGCGGCAGCGCTGGCCTTGTCATTCGAGGCCAGCAGCGCCAGCGGCTCACCGGCACTCTTGAGCGAAAGCTTGCCGGCCAGCTTGGCCAGCGTCTCCTGCACTGCAGCCGGCGCGTCCTTGAACAGCTCGGCCGCGGAAGCGGTGATGGCAGCAGAAGCAGCCTCGTCGCCGCGATCGGCCACGGGGCGCCACTGGTTCAGCAGACGGTCCTTGCCATCCGGGTGAGCCCAGCCGGCCAGTGCCTCGATGGCGTCCTTGCGGGCGCTTTCCGGCATCTGCGTATTGGCGGCGAGTGCGGCGAGGGCCTTCGCATTGTCGGGCTTGCCGAGGCGATAGTTCGCATTCACCGCGCGATTGAGGATGTTGTTATTCTTGAGCGCGGAGTTCGTCGTCAGAGCGGCGAGCGCGGGCATCGCGGCCTCGATCGGCGCATCGTGAATTGCCCGGGCGGCTTCGAGCACCACGGATTCATCGGCATCCTTGAGGAACTCCGCCACGAGCGGGCTCTGCAACCGGCGAAGTGCGACCACCGCATCGCCGCGGACGGCGACGGACGGGTCGTGCGCCTTGGCCGCGATCTGCTCTGCAGTGCCGCAACCGATCAGGCCCATCACGCCACCGTGACGCAGGATCGGATCCTTGTCGTCATTCTCCGCAAGCATCTTGCACAGCGGCTCGAAGGCATTTTTGTCACCGAGCTTGCCGAGGCTGAGCGCGGCGAAGAAACGCACGCGGCTCTCCTTGTCCTGCAGCAGCTCGATAAGCTTGCCGGAAACGGCGCTGACCTTGTGCGTGCCGAGCGTGTTGGCTGCCTGCGCTCGCACTTCGGCGTCGGCATCCGCGAGTAGCGCGGGCACAGAATCGAGCGCACCCGCGTTCTTCGCGAGCTGGCCGAGACCCCAGATGGCGTGCAGGCGTCCGAGCGGATTCGACAGCTTCGTGTCCGCCGCAACCTTGGCGAAGACTTTGACCGAGCCCGCTCCGCGACCGGCGAGTTCGAACTGCGCCGCCTGGCGAACGCGCATGTCGGCGTGGGCGAGCAGCTTGGCCAGCTCCTCTTCGGAGCGCTTGGTCATGCCATCGAAAATCAACTTCTCCGTCTCCTTCTGCAGCGCCGTGTCGGCGTGGTCCGGGTCGGTGAATTTATACATGCGGCCCTTGCCCACCCCGCCCCAACTCGCCACCCAGTCGAGCACGTAGAGCGCGCCGTCGTTGCCGAATTCCACGTCGGTCGTGAGGACGCCCTTCACCCAGTCGCGATGCGAGGCGGTGAAGAAGGCACCCTTCGGCTCGGTGTGAATCTCATGCACCACGCTGGCGGAAGCGCCGCCGCGGAAATCGCTGAGATAGAAATTGCCGTAGTATTTGGACGAGAGACCGGTGCCGGGATTGTAGGTCAGCCCGCTCGGGCCGTTGGCGATATTCGCCACGCACGGCACGATATAGCGAACGCTCGGCGCGATCACTTCATCCCATGGTCTCTCACGCATCCACGGCCCGCGATCCGGCAGGTACTGGAACGCCATGCGCCAGCCGCAGTCGCCGCCCTCGACGAGATAGGTGAAGCGCGCCTTGTCGCCGGCGTCGGAGTTGTTGTCGCCCGTGAAGAGATTACCGTGATCGTCAAAGGCCAGCTCCTGAGGGTTGCGCACGCCGGTGGTGAAGATTTCGAAATCCGAGCCATCGGGATTGCAGCGCATGATCGAGCCACTCTCCGTCTGCGCGATGTTCTTGCCTTCCTTCGTCGTCACATTGATCGCGCGATCGCCGATGGAGAAATACAGCTTCCCATCCGGGCCGAAGCGCAGGCCGTGCATGTCGTGCCCGCGCAGGGCAAACTTGATGCCGAAGCCGGTGAGCAGCTTTTCCTTCACGTCTGCCTCGCCCGTGCCCTTCGTGTCTTTGAAACGCCAGAGATTCGGGATGCAGGTGTACCACACCTCGTTGCCTCGCGCGATCAGACCCGCTCCGGTGCCATCGAGCGCATCATGGAAGGCATCCGCGAAGATGGTCGATTTATTCGCGAGGCCGCTGCCCGTGGTGTCTTCGAGGCGGCGGATGCGCTCCTCGTATTTGGCAAATTTCTGCTCGAACTGCGCGGCATCCGGCGTGTGCTTGTGCATGAAGGCGAGCCGGTCCGCGAGCGACTTCGAGGCGATATCTTCATCCCTCCACTCGGCGTGCCCGCGATCGTCTTCGATCCCCTTCTCCTGCCGGAAAGTCTCGCCTACAAACCAACGTCCCTTTTCGTCCTGGGTAAAGCATACGGGGTTCGCCAGCAGCGGCTCCGCAGCCCAGAGGTCGCACTTCAAGCCCTCGTCGAATTTGAAGGTCTTGATCGCATTCTGCCCTTCATCGGAAGCCGGCGCCACGCCCTCCGAGGAAGCGCCGCTGCCATGGCCTCCCTCAGCAGCAAAAAGCGGCGCAAACGGAAGAGCGGCGGCGAGGACGGTGGGGATGAACAGGCGGGATTTCATGATGAGATCGGAGGAAATGGGAGCGGAAGAGAAGCAGTGTTTGACCCGGACCGCAAGCCGCAGCCGCACACCATCTCCCACCTGGCAAAGCGGCAAAGCATTACCCGAAGCTAGGGGCTCGCCGTAAGGGCCGGCGACCCATGATCCCTCGAAACGTTCGCACTATGAAAATCTTCAGCCTCATCCTTGTCGCCATTTCACTCTCTTTCAGCGCCTGCTCCACCAGCGAGCAAGCCGTTCCGCCGCATCAATCCGGCGACGGCGGCCGCGGCATGAACCCAGGTGCCCGCGCAGAGTCCGCCAACGGAGCTGGCACCGATCGCACTGCAACCTATCGGTAATAGCCAGTCTCAGGGTTTTGCCCGTCTGCCACCTCGGGCATAGGAACCACTCCAGGGTCCCTTTCGATTCAGTCTTTGTTATGAAAACGACCACATCATTGACCCTGGCCCTTGCGGCCATGTTCGCGTTGGGCGCCTCGGCTTTCGCGGATCAACAACCAAATCAACTGTCCGCCGAAAAGGCCAAAATGTCAGGAGCGACGAGAGGTCAGCCAACTGCCTGGACATCGAAGAGCGAGCCGATGCCACTACGTGACGCTGGTTCCTCGTCCATGGCCTTCATCAAGAAGACTGGCAACTCCATCTCCCGGACGCCCCAAATCGTCTCCGAGACCTCCACCGGCAAGCGCAATCTGGTGAGCAAGCACGGCATCATGACCGAGCGTGAAATGAAAAAGACCAGTAGCAAAGTACCGTCGGCACCGTCGCAATCAGTCGCGAATCGTCGCGGATAAACTGACCCGATAGGGTGCTCACGATTTCCCGCATGGACGCTGATAGCGTCTGGCGGGAAGTCTGTGTTTTTAGCGGAAAGCGTAGAGCCGCTGGACGATCAAGCCCGCTGACATATTCCCCTGTTGCTGTCCCGGCCAGTTTGTGTTTCGTCACCTCGTGCCTGAAATCGTTGGACCGACTCCTCCCGCCGCCGGCTCCCGTGCCCCTCGCATCCTCGACCTGCCCGGGAACAGGAAGGTAGCCATCGCCGAGTATGGCGAACCGGATGGCACGCCTGTCCTTTTCTGCCATGGCTGGCCGGCCTCGCGATTGCAGGGTGGATTGCTACACGAGTATGCATGCGAGCTCGGCGCTCGCATCATCTCTCCTGACCGTCCCGGTGTTGGCTATTCGCCCGCCCAACCCGGCCGCACCCTTACCGATTGGCCGAAGCTTATGGACTCCGTGGCTGATGCTTTGGGCCTCGGTGAATTTCGCGTCCTCGGCGTTTCCGGCGGCGGCCCCTATGCTCTGGCCACCGCGTGGGGCCTCCCCCACCGGGTTCCCGTCGTGTCCGTCGTGTGCAGCGCGCCGCCGCTTGCCGAACGCAGCGACATCCGGCACCTGAATCCCGCCTACCGCTGGCTCCTGCGGACCCACCGTGTGCGCCCCAGCATCCTGCGCTGGCTCTTCCGCGCCGCGCGTCCGCTGGCCCGCGTGCGCCCTCCCCTTTGGACGCGGCCATGGATGTTGCGCCAGCTTCCCCAGCCGGAAGCCGACACGCTGGCCGATCCCGCCATCTTCGAGGCCTGCTTCCACAACTATCGCGAATCCTGGCGCGGCGGTGCAGATGGCCTCTATGGCGACGGCGCCGTCTTCGCCCAGCCATGGGGTTTCCCGCTCAATGAAGTGCGCGTGCCCGTCCGCCTCTGGCACGGCAAACAGGACGCTAATTTTGCCTGGGAACTTGCGCAGGAAATGGTGGCACAGCTTCCCAATTGCGAAGCGCGCTACCTCGATGAAGAAGCCCACTACTCTCTCGCCATCCGCCACCGCCGCGCGATCCTTGAGGATCTGCTGTCATGCAATCCGGCCAGGCATTGAAAGCAAAACGCATATGCGCTAGTTTCCCGCTTGATGAGCACCAGCGACATTCTTGAGGAACTACCCAAATTGAGCGCGGCGGAACTCGAATCCATCTATCGTCGCGCCGTGGAGTTGCATCAGGGGCAAACGGTCGAAGCGAGTCCCGAGTTGCTGGCGGCCATCGACGAGGGCGACAAGTCTGCAGCCGACGAAGGTAGCGTGAGTCTGGAGGAGGCTCGCCGCATCGTGGCATCGTGGAATACGAAATAGTCATCGTCCGTGCAGCGATGCGGGATCTGGAGCAGATCCGCGCCTATATCGCCCGCGATAATTCATCGGTGGCCCAGACGTTCGGTCTCAAGCTACTCGATGAAGCCCAGTCTTTGCGCACCTTTCCGGAACGGGGCGGCTTCATCCCCGAACGCCCCGGCGCCAGGTTCGTCATGGTCAATCCATACCTCGTTGTTTACCGCATCCTTGAGGAAGGATGCGCACGGTGAGGGTGCTGCGCTTTTGGCACGGGGCACGGGAGCGGATTCGGATGCGGCTTTGATATCAACCCAATTTCGTCTGATTCGTTAAATGAGTTGCTAAGAATATACGTTTCTGATGATGGTCGCGTTTGCCGCCACAGGCCGGCACGTCCACCCCATTCATCCATCCATGATCACCTCGCGTTCGTTCATCTGCGCCGCTGCTGCGGCCGCGCTCTTCGTCTCCACTGCCCCGTTCTGTCTCCATGCAGCCGACGCGCCCCCGGCCGGCTTTACTTCGCTCTGGAGCGGCAAGGATCTCTCCGGCTGGTTTGGCTGGGGCACCACTGATCCGCGCACGCTGACCGCGATGACGCCCGAACAACGGGCGGAGTACTACAAGCAATCGATCGAAGGAGGCTCGGTCATCAAGGCCGATCAAAACATCAATGCGCATTGGAAAGTAGAAGGCGACGAGATCGTCAATGACGGCAAGGGCCTCTACCTCTCCACCACCAAGGACTACGGCGACATTGAATTGCTCGTCGATTACAAGATGCTGCCAAAGGGGGACAGCGGCATCTATCTCCGCGGCGTACCGCAGGTGCAGATCTGGGACACCACCGAGGGCGACCCGCGCGGACTCGGCCAGGACAAAGGCTCCGGCGGCCTCTGGAACAACGACAAGGGCTCGCCCGGCAAGGACCCGCTCGTGCATGCCGACAAGCCGCTCGGCGAGTGGAACCACTTCCGCATCCTCATGGTCGGCAGCCGCGTGAGCGTGTGGCTGAACGACAAGCTGGTGGTCGACCACGCCATCCTCGAAAACTATTTCGACAAGAAGAAGCCCGCCGATCAGCGCCTGCCGATCCTCCCGCGCGGCCCCATCCAACTCCAGACCCACGGCAGCGAGATCCGCTGGAAGAATCTTTTCGTCCGCGAGATCGGCAGCGAGGAAGCCTGCAAGATCCTCGCCAGCCATGGCCAGGAGGGTTACCAGTCGATCTTCAATGGCAAGGACATGACCGGCTGGGCGGGCCCGATCGATGTGGTGAAAGTGGAGGACGGCGCGATGGTCTGGCAGGACAAGAAAGGCGGCACGCCCTACTGGAATACTGAGTTGCAGGACTTCATGGCCCGCGTGCAATTCAAGCTCCCACCCGGCGGCAACAACGGCCTGGCCATTCGCTATCCTGGCACGGGCAATACAGCCTACGATGGCATGTGCGAGCTCCAGGTGCTCGACGACAATTACGAAGTGAACAAAGAAAAGGTCACCGGCACGCGAGCAGACCGCAAGGAGCTTAATCGCTTGCTAAAGGCGATTGGACCGGGTGATCAGCTAGTGGTCACGCGCATCGACCGTC
>JBGGMZ010000240.1:0-17340 GCA_041287745.1 Chthoniobacter sp.
GCCATCACGAGCTGCTGGGCGATCTTGCGGCGCAGCGGCGAGAGCTTCTTGCGGGTGATGCGGCCTTCGCTCACCGGCTGAACCGCATTTTCCGAAATGACGGACAGCGAGACATTCGCCGCGGCCACGGCCTCGGAAATACTCGGCGCAGTCGAGCGCTCCACCTCAGACGAGGCCTGCTTCGGGATCGAAGTGGCCGGGGTCTTCGGCATGACGGCCGCCGGCGGCTCCACATGCTCGCGGGTCTGCTTGGCATCCGATTTGTCATCCGCCACCTGCTCAGCGCTCTTCGCCGGGGCAGCGGCGGCCGCGCCATCGGACTCGATCGAACCAACGACCTCGCCGATCTTCACTTCGTTACCCGCGGGAATTTTTACCCGCAGCGTGCCAGCTTTCTCTGCGGTGATCTCGGTCGAAACCTTATCGGTTTCGAGAGTGAGCAGCGCTTCACCGGCTTGCACGGCGTCGCCATCATTCTTGTGCCAGACAGAGAGGAGGCCGCTGGTGATCGATTCGCCGACGGCAGGGATTTTGATTTCGAGAGACATGGGAAAAATTTCGGATTGCGGATATCGGATTTCGGATTGAACGCGCCCGTGCGGTGCCGGAGCGAAACGCGGATTCGGAGACTACAATCCGAAATCCGAAATCCGAAATCCCAAATTGCTTAGCCTAGCGTGAATGCGTCCTGGATGATGAGTTTCTGTTCCTTGCGATGCGCGGCGAGCGAGCCGACCGCCGGGCTGGCGCTGGCGCCACGGCCGGCATACCAGACAGTGCGCTTCTCGAAGAGGCGGCGCAATTGCCACGCGATGTAGTTCCAGGAGCCCATGTTCTGCGACTCTTCCTGGCACCAGATGACGGTCTTGGCGTTCGGGAACTGCTCGACCGCGGCCTTGAGCTGCGCCTCGTCGAGCGGGTAGAGCTGCTCCACGCGCACGAGAGCAGCAGTGGTGATCTTGTTCTCGTCGCGGAACTTGAGCAGGTCGTAGTAGACCTTGCCCGAGGAGAGGATCACGCGCTTTACCTTCTCCGGCTTGTCCAGCAGCGGGCTGCCGAGGATTTCATGGAAGCGATCGTTGGTGAAGTCTTCCATCCTCGACGCGGCGGCCTCGAGGCGGAGCATCGACTTCGGCGTCATGAGCACGAGCGGCTTTTTGAAGGCGCGCTTCATCTGCCGGCGGAGCACATGGAAATACTGCGCGGGCGTGGTGAGATTGCAGACCTGGATATTGTCCTCGGCGCAGAGCTGGAGGAAGCGCTCGAGGCGCGCGGAGGAGTGCTCCGGCCCCTGGCCTTCGTAACCGTGCGGCAGCAGCAGCACGAGGCTGCTCGGGCGTTGCCACTTCGATTCCGCGGAGGAGATGAACTGATCGATGATGACCTGCGCGCCATTGGCGAAATCGCCGAACTGCGCTTCCCACATGCAGAGCAGGTTGGGGAAATTCAGCGAGTAGCCGTAGTCGAAGCCGAGCACGCCGGCCTCACTGAGCAGCGAGTTGTAAATGCAGACCTGCGCCTGCTCAGGCGAGATATTCTTCAGCGGGCAATACCGTTCGCGCGTCTTTTGGTCGTAGAGGTAGGAGTTGCGCTGGCTGAAGGTGCCTCGGCGCGCATCCTGTCCGCTCAGGCGCACGGGGATGCCTTCGAGGAGCAGCGAGCCCATGGCGAGGGCCTCGCCGTAGGCCCAGTCGAAGGGCCCGCTGTTCGCCCAGATCTTGGCGCGTTTCTCGAGCAGGAAATTCTTCAGCTTGGGCTGAATGGTGAAGCCATCCGGCACGGTGGTCAGCGCCTTCACGATCTTTGCCAATTCTTCCTTCGGCACAGCGGTGTCGACCGGATCGTGCGTGTAAGGCGGCTGCGGCACGGCGGTGGAGCCGCTGAAGCTGTTGATCTTCTCGTCCTTCTCCGCGGCCTTCACGATGGCCAGCGCCTTCTCGTGGCGCCCATCCATTTCCTTGTCGAGCGCGTCGGCTTCCTCCTGCGAGATCACTCCCGCGGAGACGAGCTGCTTCTCGAGCTGCGTGCCCACGCTGGGGTGCGTGGGGATGTCGGCATACATCGTGGGCTGCGTGGACACCGGATCATCCGCTTCATTGTGGCCGTGGCGGCGGTAGCAGTAGATATCGATGACGACATCGCGCTTGAAGGTCTGGCGGAATTCGAGGGCGAGTTCCGCGACGAAGCGGACGGCCAGCGGGTTGTCGCCATTCACGTGGAAGACCGGGGCCTCGATCATCTTCGCCACGTCGGTGCAATAGGTCGTGGAACGCGCATCCGCCGGCAGGGTGGTGAAACCGATCTGGTTGTTCACGATGATGTGGATCGTGCCGCCGATGCGGTAGCCCTGGAGCTGCGACATGTTCAACGTTTCCGCGACGACGCCCTGGCCGGCGAAAGCGGCATCACCATGAATGAGCAAAGCGATGACCTTGCTGCGGTCGTCGGTGTCCTTGCGGATGCGCTGTCGGGCGCGAGTCATGCCCAGCACGACCGGGTTCACGGCCTCGAGGTGGCTGGGGTTCGCCGAAAGCCGCACTTCCACCTTCTCGCCGGACTTCAATTCGCGCGTCGTAAAGTAACCCAGGTGATATTTCACGTCACCGTCGCCGGCCGTGGTGTTCGGCTCGTAGTTTTCCGAAAATTCGGCGAACATCGTGCGATACGGCTTGCGAAGGAATTCCGCGATCACGCTCAAGCGGCCGCGATGGGCCATGCCCATGCAAATCTCCTCGACGCCCCGCTGCGGGCAGGTCTCAAGAATACCGTAGAGCGCGGTGATGAGCGACTCGCCGCCCTCGAGCGAAAAGCGCTTCTGCCCCTGGTATTTCGTGTGCAGGAAATGCTCGAAGCTCTCCACCTTCACGAGCTGGCGCAGGACGCGGCGTTGCACCTCCTGTGAGGTGCCCGACTCCTGCGGGCGGTTCTCGATCTTCTCACGCAGCCAGTTGCGCACGCGCGGATTCTGGATGTGCATGAACTCGGTACCGATCGGGCCGCAGTAAATGCGCTCCAGCGCGCCGATCATCTCCCGCAGCTTCATACTCTGACCACCGAGGAGGAACTTCGAGCTCACGGTGAGGTCGAGGTCCTTTTCGCTGAAGCCAAGCTCGCGCAGGCTCAGGAGCGGATTCTGCGGACGCTCGCGGGCCAGCGGGTCGAGATTGGCAATCGTGTGGCCGAGCGTGCGGTAAGCGTAGACGAGGCCGTCGATGCGGGTTTGCAGCGGGCCATCTGCCGATGCCGCGGTCGGGGCACCGGCCTGAGTGGCAGCAGCTGTGCCATTTTTCGCCTGCACGGAGCCGAGTTCAAAGCCTTCGAAAAAAGCAGCCCAGGTCGAGTCGACCGAGGCGGGGTCCTTACGCCACCGCTCGTAGTTCTGGTCGAGGAGGTCGGCGTTGAAACGATTCGCGAACGAAATAGCCATTGGAATGAAAGTGGGGGTGGAACTTAAGCACACGCCATGCGGGCACCAAACGAAATTATCAACAATAAGTGAAACTGATGTCGAAGGGTGACTTCAGTGAATGGGCAGGGACAGGCCTCGGGCGGTGAGAATCTGGCACTCCGATTGAGCACGATCAGGCACGATTGGGTTGGATTTACTCTGGAGAGCGCCACCGGCCCTCAAGCCGCAAAAGGTTCGCGCCAAGGTCGCCAAACACGCCAAGGGGATGGCATTCATAGGCCTTTCTCACCTTGGCGCTCTTCGCGTTCTTGGCGCGATTTGAAGTCGGCAATCGGTAGTCCAAAGCCCGCTAACTGCGGAGGAGGCGCAATCCCCGCAATCCCATGGATCCTGTACTCCTGTCCAAAAAAAGAGGACAGAGCCCACATGATTGCGGACCCACAGGATTCCCCGTTTCGGGAGGCATACGCGAGCCTCTCTCTTTACTCCAACCCCCGTTTCCTCCGGGGTTCAGGACCTATTTATTTTCTCCTCCCATCCCTCGCGCACTATAGCCGATGTGCGGGATAAGTCAAGTCTCAGCGCTGCGGTCACATGGCGAATGTCTGCCAAGGGTGGAAATTTCAACCACAGAGAAGTAGGCACGGCACTCTTCTGCGAACCTCAGTGCTCTCTGTGCCTCTGTGGTTCCATCCAACCATTCCACGGTTTTAAAATCGCTTTTGAGAAAGCTCCCATCCATCTCACCCCACCGGTAACATTCCCCGGGAAATCCGTAAGAAACAGGTGTGCAACCACGTCTTACATTTCATATCTCTTCTTCAGGCCCTCGAAATATGCATTCCTTCCTTCGCGGTTTACTGGTGGCTGGCGGTCTCATACTCGCCGGCGGAACAACTCCCTCCTTCGCCGACGGCATCGAAAACGGCGACTTTGCCAAGGGCAAATCCAAGTGGATGGGCGACGGCACCGTCGTCTACCTGAAACCCGACGGCACCATCTCGCTGACCGACGATTCCAAACCCAGCAGCCTGCTGCCGTCCGCGCCCGCCACGGCCACGCCCGGCACGCCCGCTTCCGCCTCGGACCAAAAGCCGAAGACGACCCCGATCATCGAGGTGAAGCTCAAGACCACGCAATTCGCGGACGTGTTCCAAAAATTCCGGACACCCAAGGAGATGGACGTGGTCAACGCCGAGGTCGTCTTCAAAGGCTCCGCGGATTTCAAGATGAACGACAAGGCCACGATCTACGATCGGGAGATCACGTGGAAGCCGGGCTCGTTCTGGTATTGGTCCGCGCTGGTCCATCCCAAGGTGGACGTGCTCATGCGTCTGGACAAGCGCGACAACTACATGTACAAGCTCGACGCCGTGAAACCCGGCAGCGACTGGCAGAAAACGAAGGTGCGCTGGGACAACGTGGGCGGCGGCCAGGATGTAACCTTCCACTTCCTCGTCGCCCCAGGCCACGGCACGGTCTACATCAAGTCGGTCACGCTCACGCCCTAGGGGGTCTCTTCAGTCCTGGCCTCGCCACGGCACGACCTCCGCGCCACGAAAGCTGGGGACATCACGCTCGCCGGGCGAGGACACACGCCCTGCGTCGCTTGCGTTTTGGAGTGCGGCGGTGCCCCGCCGCTTTTCGAGAACCGAATCCCAAAGCGGCGCAGCAGCGCCGCACTCCAAAACGCTGCCGCGACGCACGTTGCTCAGCGTAGTCCGGGAGCATGCCCAGGGCAAAAGACCTTCTCGGGATACCCCCTCCCCCAAACAAATCTCGCTAAGGAAACCGCGTACACGGAATGATTTGGGACTATGTCCCACCGTTTCACCCTCCTCGCCCTCTGTGGTGTCGTCCTCGCCTCCCCGGCTTGGGCGCAAAAGAAAGATCAGCTCGCGGAACGTTCCGAGGCGGAGATTCTCAAGACGGTCACCCTGCCGGAGGGCTATGAGGCCACGGTTTTCGCACCGCCACCGCAGGGAGGCTACCCCACTTCGGTGAGCGCCGCAGTGGATGGCACGATCTTCGTGGCCATCGATGAAAACGGCTCGCTCGGCCGCGACCGCAATGAGCCGGGCAAACCCCACGGCCGCGTGGTGCGCATGCGCGACACCAAGGGCACCGGCCACGCCGACGAGATCAAGACCTTCTGCGAAGTGGAAAGCCCGCGCGGCGTGATCTGGGACGGCCCGAAGGGCAACGGCCCCGGCGTGCTCTACGTCATGCACCCGCCGAATCTCACCGCCTATTACGATGACGACGGCGACGGCAAATCCGACCGCCAGGAAGACATCCTCACCGGGCTCGGCTTCGACCTTGGCTTCCGCGGCGCCGATCACACGACCAATGGCTGCCGCCTCGCGATCGATGGCTTCATCTACATCGCCATGGGCGACTACGGCTGCGTCAATGCCAAAGGCAAGGATGGCAGGACGCTCACCCATCGCGGTGGCGGCATCGTGCGCATTCGCCCCGACGGCACGGGCCTCGAGCTCGTCGTGGAAGGCACGCGCAACATTTACGACGTGGCCGTCTCGCCCACGCTGGACATTTTCACCCGCGACAACACGAACGACGGCGGCGGCTGGAACGATCGCCTCAGCTTCCACCCGCCCGGCGCGCACATGGGCTATCCCATGCTCTTCAAGAACTTCAGCGAAGACATGGTCGAGACTCTCGCCGACTTCGGCGGCGGCAGCCCCTGCGGTTCGCTCTGGCTCGATGAACCCGGCCTGCCCAAGGGCCTCTTCACCGTGGAATGGGGCGCCAGCGGCATCTTCTATCACGACGACCTCGAGCAAAACGGCGCCGGTTTCAAGCTGAAGAACGCGCAGACGAACGATCCCAAGCCCGCCTGGCAGCGCTCCGCGACGCCGCAGAAAAAGTGGCTCGGCCTGACCCGCCCCACCGACATGGACGTGGACGCGAGCGGCCGCCTCTACATCACGAGTTGGGAAGGCGCGACGTTCAACTACAACGGGCCCTATGCCGGCTATGTGCTGCAGGTGAAGAAGAAGGACGCGCCCAAGGTGGACGTGCCGAATCTCACCGGCGGCAATGACCAGCTCCTCCACGGACTGCTCTCGGACAGCGCCGTGCTACGCCAGGCCGCGCAGCGGGAATTGGTGCACCGCGCGAAGGACATCAAGAGCGGCTCGGACATCGGCGGGCTCATCGGCATGGTCGAGAGCCAGCAGAGCCTCCACCCGACCATTGAGCAGCGTGTGGCCACGCTCTACACAGCGGCGCAAATCAAGCACAAGCTCAACCCGGACGGCCCATCTGCGCCGTTGGAATTGCTCAAGTCACCGGAGCTCACGGAGTTCGTCCTCCGCGCACTGGGCGACTATCACGGCAAGCCGCAGGATGTGCCGACCGACATTTTCACCCCGTATCTCGCGGACAAAAATCCCCGCGTTCGGGAAGCAGCGATCATCGCCCTGCATCGCTTGAACAAGAGCGATGCCGCGCAAGCCATCCTGCCGCTCGTCGCCGATGCCGACCCCATCATCGCCCACATCGCCTTCCGCGCGCTGCGCGACCTGAAGGCCTCGCAGGTGTGCCTCAATGCCCTCGACTCCGCAGATGACAAAGTGAAACCCGGCGCGCTCAAGGCGCTCTATGGCATCTACGATCCGCAGGTCGTCGACGGCCTGATCAAACGTCTCCCCGGCGCACAGGGTGAACTCCGCCGCGGCCTGCTCAACGCCCTCTGCCGCCTGGCCAATGCCGACGCGCCCTATGAAAGCCCTACGGTGTGGTGGAGCACTCGCCCCGACACCACTGGGCCGACCTATCAGCCGATCCCGTGGAGCGAGACGGAAAAGGTAAGCGCCGCGCTCAAGACCTCCCTCGATGCTTCCAACGCCGACGACGCGAAGTGGCTCGTGGCCCGCATGTATCAATGCAAGGTCGCCTTCCCCGGTCTCGTCGAGCTCATGCTGGCCAAGGCGGGCGGCGATACGCCGGCCAAGCTCACCGCCATCGAGGGCATGGTGCGCAACGACAAGTCCATGCCCGCGGAAGCGATCAAGGCGCTGCAGGAAATCACCGGCAATGACAAGGAAGCGCCGGAACTGCGCGTGCGCGCCCTGCGCATCTTCGTCGCCAATACGGAAAACGGCTCGGTCTTCCCCGGCGCAGTCGAGGCATTTGCCCCGCTCGCCGGCCACGATCTGCCCGACGCCAAGCTCACCCAGGTATTTGAGGATTTCACCCGCGGCGCGCACAATGCGAAGTGGGTCAATGATTACAACCGCATCCTGCACGACAAGGACGCCGCCAAGCGCCAACTCGCCGCCACGGTGCTGGTGAATCTGGCCACCGGCCGCGTGGGTCGTGAGAACGAACGCGAAGCCGCGAAGAAGGCGGTGGAGAAGAGCTTCGACAAGCCGGAGACAGCGGCCGCGCTGCTCACCGCCATCGCCCGCACCGGTGCCAAGCCTTTCGCCGATCTCGTGAAGGCGAATCTCAACAACCCAAACAACGCCGTGGCCGAGGCCGCGCTCTTCGCCTACCAGAAGCTCGGGCTGAAGGACACCGGCGCTGCGCAGAAACTCATCGGCTCGATGAAATACGACGAGATTTTCGCCGCCGTGCAAAAGGGCGGCGACGCCAAGGAAGGCCAGCAGATGTTCCTCAAGGCCGGCTGCATCGCCTGCCACACGATCAATGCCGACGAGCCGCCGAAAGGCCCGATCCTCAGCGCGGTGGTCAAGATCTACGACCGCGCCGCACTGACCGAATCGATCCTCAAGCCGAGCGCCAAGATCGCGCAGGGCTTCGAGAGCCAATGGTTCAAGACGAAGAAGGGCGAGCAGATCGAGGGCTTCGTGACCCGCGAAGGCGGCGACAGCGTGGACGTGCGCAACATCGCCGGCCAATCGGTGACCCTGGAGAAAGCCGACGTCACCGAGCGCGGCAAGCGCGACATTTCCATCATGCCCGAGGGCCTGCTCAACTCCTTCGCCCCGACTGACCTGCAAAACCTGCTGGCCTGGCTGGAAAGCCTTCGCAACGCGAAGTAAGCCTTCTCAAAATAGGACCTATGGGACGCATACGTCTCATAGGTCCTATTTCTTTCTCCCTGTGGATACGCTTTGACCCCGGCGCAGCGTCCGCTACTTTTCTTCGCCTAACCCTCTAACCCTCTCGCAGAAAGGACCACACATTTATGGGCCTCATGGACTTCATCAAAGGCGAACTGATCGAAATCATCGAATGGACCGATGACTCGCGCGATACCCTCAGCTATCGCTGGCCGGACGAAGACAAAAACATCAAGAACGGCGCCCAGCTCATCGTCCGCGAATCGCAGACGGTGCAGTTCGTGTATCTCGGCCAGTTCGGCGACACCTTTGGTCCCGGCAAGCACACGCTGACCACGGACAACATCCCGGTCCTGAACAAGCTGCAGGGCTGGAAGTATGGCTTCCAATCGCCGTTCAAGGCGGACGTGTATTACCTCAACACACGGCTCTTCACGGGCAATAAGTGGGGCACGTCGAACCCCGTGATGTTGCGCGATGCCGACTTCGGCATCGTGCGGGCGCGCGCCTTCGGCACTTACGATTTTCATATCACCGACCCAAAGCTTTTCCTCAAGGAAGTGGCGGGCAGCGACCAGCATTTCCGTCTCGATGAATTTGCCGACACCATGCGCTCGCGCATCGTCTCGCTCTTCAGCGAAGCCCTCGCGCAGGCCAAGGTGCCGGTGCTGGATGTGGCGGCGCGTTACCAGGAATTGGGCGCGGCTCTGCTGCCCCTCATCAACCCGGTCACCACCTCGAAGTACGGCCTGGAGATGACGAGCTTCATCGTCGAGAACGTGAGCGTGCCGCCGGAAGTGGAGCAGGCGATCGACAAGCGTTCCTCGATGACGGCGATCGGCAATCTCAACGATTACGTGAAATTCCAAATGGCCCAGAATATCGGCAAGGGCGAGGGCAGCGGAGCCGCCGGCTTCGCCAGCGAAATGGCCGTGGGCATGGCCATGGCGCAGCAGATGATGCAGCAGCAGGGCCCCGTGCTCGGCGCGCAGGCCGCTGCGACGCCGCCTCCCATTCCCACGCAGAACGCGGGTGGGGCCACACCGCCCCCGGTTCCCCCGGCCTCTCCGATCGCCGAGCTCATGAGCCCCGCCGATGCCGCCAAGGTGCTCGGCGTGAGCGAGGCGGATGTGCTGCAGACGCTGGAAGCGGGCGACCTGAAGGGAAAAAAGATCGGCTCTACCTGGCGCATCACCAAGGCGGCGATCGATCAATTTTTGCAGAGCTAAATGTTGCGTTCGAAAGCTTCACTCCCGGTGCGTGGCACCACGCGTTGCGCCATGCCCGTGCGCGCGTTCACCCTTCTCGAGGTCGCGCTCATCGTAGGCATCATCGGCATGATGTTGCTCATGATCATCGGCTATCTCTTCGCACCGAGTAAGCCGGCCAAGCTGCCGCCGATCGTACCGCGGAAGCTGATCCCGCCGTCGAACACCGAGCCAATGCCAGCGCCGAAAAAGGCGCCGCCCATCCCGGAGCCGGCCCCCTCGGCAGCGCCGGCACCCTCAGCAGCGCCAGTGGCCACGCCCGCGCCCACAGCCCCGGCAGCCCCGGCGGCAGCGGCAGCCACCCCAGCACCGACGCCGCTGCAGACCATCGACCTGTCGCCGCAATCCGCTCCTGTGTTCCGCTGAGCAGCGCCCATGTCTGAGATTTCCGCGCGGACAAAATTTGCCTGCCCGGCCTGTGGCGCCGAAGCGCAGTGGAACCCGGCGAAGCAGGCGCTCGTGTGCCCTTTCTGCGGCACGACCTCGCCCATGTCCGCGCCACCCGAGGGCGCGGAAGTCGAGGAGCACGATCTCGTCACAGCGTTGCGCAGCATCCCCGACGACCAGCGCGGCTGGCAGGCGGAAAAGAAATCGGTGAAGTGCCAGAGTTGCCAGGCGATCACCGTTTTCGATCCCACGCGCGTCGCGCAGCGCTGCGATTTCTGCGGGTCATCGGCGCTCATCCCCTTCGAGGAGATCAAGGCGCCGATTCGCCCCGAAAGCCTGCTGGAGTTCAAGATTCCGGACTCGAAAGTGCGCGAGATGGTGCGTGGCTGGTACGGCAACCGGTGGTTCGCGCCGAATGCGCTCAAGTCCCGCGCGCTGACCGATACGGTGCACGGCATTTACCTGCCCTACTGGACATTCGACGCACAGGCTCACGCCGACTGGACCGCCGAGAGCGGCTACCACTATTACACCACCGAGTACTATACCGACTCGGACGGCAAACAGCAGTCGCGCCAGGTGCAGCAGACTCGCTGGGAACCGAGCTTCGGCTCGCTCGATAATTTCTTCGACGATGAGCTCGTGCCCGCCTCGAAGGGCGTGCCGGCGCAACTGCTGGCGAAGATCGAGCCCTTCCCCACCACCACCGATCTCAAGCCTTACGACCCCGGCTTCCTCAGCGGCTGGGTGGTGGAGCAATACCAGATCGACCTCGTGGCCGCGGCGCAAAACGCCCGCGCCAAGATGGACGGCAAGCTGCAGCAAATGTGCGGGCAGCAAGTGCCCGGCGACACCTATCGGTCGCTGGAGGTCGCGTCCAACTACGCCGGGCAGACCTTCAAGCACGTGCTCGTCCCGGTATGGGTGCTGGCCTACACCTACGGCTCGCAGACCTACCAGGTGGTCATCAATGGCTACACCGGCACCATCGCCGGCAAACATCCGCTCAGCTGGGTGAAGATCACTCTCGCGGTGCTCGCCGCGATCATCGCCATCGTGATCGTCATCGCCATCGCGGCCAATCACCAGCGGTAGGGGAAATGCATTTTCACCACGAAGGCTCGAAGACACGAAGGAAAGGGACTGAGTGTTGCTCGGCCTTATCTTCTTCTCTCTGTGTCCTCCGTGTCTCTGTGGTTCATTTCTACAGGAGAGCAGGATAACCACAGAGGCACAGAGAGCACCGAGGTAAAGACCTCCATTTTCTCCCCTTCGTGTCTTCGAGCCTTCGTGGTTAATTTAAATCCCTTCTCATGATCTCTGCCGCCATGAATGACCTCATCGCCGAACTGCGCGCCAGCCGTGATCTCGACGCGGCGCAGATCGACCACGCCGTGGGCGCGCTCGTTTCGACCGAGGTGACAGATGAGACCAAGGCGGAATTTCTGAAAGCGCTCCGCGACAAGGGCGAGACGGCGCGGGAGATTGCCGGCTTTGTGCAGGCACTCCTCGGCCGTGCGGTCGATCCCGGTCTCGATCCGGAAGCACTGCCCGGCCCGATGATCGACATCTGCGGAACCGGTGGCGACAAGCTGGAGCTTTTCAATATCTCGACCACCACGATGTTTGTGCTCGCTGCAGGCGGCGCCTGCGTGGTGAAGCATGGCAACCGCGCCATCACCAGCAAATGCGGCGGGGCGGATGTGCTCGAGGAGCTCGGCATCAAGATCGAGCTCGCGCCGGTGGAATTACGTCGCTGTCTTGAACTGCACGGCCTCGGGTTTGTTTTTGCGCCGGCGTATCATCCCGCGTTCAAGGTGATCGGCCCGGTGCGCAAGGCTCTCGCTGCGCAAGGCATCCCGACCATTTTCAATCTGCTCGGTCCGCTGCTCAATCCCGCGCGTCCCCCGTATCAACTCGTGGGCATTTTTTCGCCGGTCTTGCTGCCGAAATACGCTGCTGCGATGGCCGTGCTCGGTCGCGCCAGCGCGTGGGCAGTGCACGGTCGCGGCATGGATGAACTCTCACTCACCGGCCCCAGCATGGTGCACGCGCTGCACAATGGCCTCATCGACGAGCGAACGGTCGACCCCGCGGAATACGGCCTCGCGACCTGCACCATCGAGGACCTGCGCGGCGGCGATTGCCGGCAAAACGCCGCCATCCTCACCGCGATCATCGACGGCACCGAGCGCGGAGCGAAGCGCGACATCGTGCTCTTCAACGCCGCCGCAGGTTTCGTCATCACCGGCCTCGCGAAGGATCTCGCCGCCGGCCTGGACCTCGCCCGGGAACAGATCGACTCCGGTCGCGCGCTGGAAAAGCTGCACGCACTGCAGATGTTTTCCCGCTGAGACGATCTCGCGAGGATACGTCGCCGCAAAGCCTGTTATGCTCTTTTTCGGAGGCGACGTGGCAGGCAACAATGTTTCGGAGGCAACGCGGCGGCCGACACCGAAGGTGTTGAATCATCCAGCCCGGGGTTGCGAGGAACGAGCTACCCTGGGTGAAACATCCCATAATGGCCCAACCCTGAAAGGGTTGTATCGAGCTCTCGATGCCATTCGTGATTCAACCCTTTCAAGGTTGATCACATTTGGAACGAGTACCCAGGGTAGCTCGTTCCTCGCGACCCTGGGCTGAACGATTAAACGCCGTTGGCGTTTCCAACCAGATGGGCCCACGCAAAGTCCGTGGCAGCCCTACCCCGTCGTCCGCAATCCGCTCGCGATCGCATTAATCGACAGCAGCAAATCCGGCAACATCGCCTCCGCCGCAGCTTCATCGCCTGCTTTGCGCAGGCCGCGCCATTTCTTCAGCAGATGAATCTCCTGCAAATGCAGCACGCGTAGCGCATCGGCCCGCAGCTTCAGCGTGCGCAACATCCGCGGCCGGCGTTCGGCCATGGACGCACCGCGCAGCTTTTCCAGCATCTCGCGCGTGAGATTCCACTCATCGAGAATGATTTTCATGAAGCGCTCGCGCAGAGCCGGGTCCTCCACCATGTCGGCGTAGGCATTCATCAATTCCAGATCTGTGCTCGCGATGCTCGCCTCGATATTGGTGAGCACATAGTAGAGGAAGGGCCAGGTGCGCAGCTGGTCGCCGATCTCCGCCAGTTCCGCCTCGGTCAGCGCCTTCAATACCGACCCGGCGCCAAACCAGCCGGGCACATAAAAGCGCGACTGAATCCAGCTAAACACCCACGGGATCGCGCGCAAATCCGCCAGGCTCGGCTTGCCCGTGCGGCGCGAGGGACGCGATCCGATGCGGCTGTGTTCCAGTGCATCGATCGGTGTGGCCTGCCGGTAGAACGTGATGAAATCCTCGGTATCCAGCAGGCGGCGGTAAGCCTGCTGGCTGGCCCGTGAAAGCCGTTCCAGCACTGGCGCCAGCGGCGGTGCCATGGGCACGCTGCGCTCGTGCTCGATAGTCGTCGCGGCCACGCCGGCGAGCAGGAGCTCGAGATTGTAAGTCGCCGTGACAAAGTGCCCAAATTTCTGCGCGATCGTTTCGCCCTGTTCCGTGAGCCGAATGTCCCCGGAGAGGGAATTGTTCGGCAACGCCTCGAGGAACCGATGCGTCGGACCTGCGCCTCGGCTCACCGTGCCGCCACGGCCGTGGAAAAAGCGGATCCGCACGCCGGCATTGCGCCCGAGCTGGGCCAGGCGAGCCTGCGCTTTTTGCAGTCCCCATTGGCTGGCAAAAATGCCGGAATCCTTGTTGCTGTCGCTGTAGCCGACCATCACCTGCTGGGTGATCGGCAGCTTTTCCCGGCCCCAATTCCACGAGAGAAAATCGAGGCTGCGGCGGGTCATGGGCTCCTCGAGAAATGCACCCAGGATCGATGGCGCTGCCTCGAGATCGTCGAGCGTCTCGAAAAGCGGCACGACCGGCAGCATGCACACCAGCCCTTCGGGCAAGCTCCGCGTGAGGCCCGCTTCTCGCGCGAGCACGTAGACGACCAGCAGGTCGGAAAGCCGCCGCGTCATGCTGATGATCAGCGCGCCGATACCATCCGCACCATGGCGCGCGATGTGCGCCGCGAGCACGCGATAACAGCCGAGCACCGTATCCGCTTCCGGACCGGCGGATGCCGACGCATGCAGGAAAGGACGCGGCGAGCGCAATTCCTTTTCCAGGAAACGCAGGCGCTCATTTTCCGCCCACTCCTCCCACTGGCTGCCGTCGAGGCCCGCGGCATCCATGAGTTGCGAGAGAGCTTTCGCGTGGAAGACGCTGTTTTGGCGGATATCGAGTTGCGCGAGGTGAAAGCCGAAGACCTGCACCGCCCGAATGACCGGTCGGACGTCGGAATCCGCGAGGCGTTGCGCTCCCACTTCGGTGAGCGAGTCGCGCAGCGAGGCGAGATCTTTCGCGAGTTCCTCGGCGATTTCGTAGCTGCCGATACCGGTGCGCAATTGCGAAACTTGGTGCGGGACAATCTCGATCGGCACACGCTCGATCAGCAACTCGACATACTGCCGCCACGGTTCACTCGTATTCGTCGAGAGAACGGCCCGAGCTCTTTCGCCCAAGGCTTCCGCCACTTTCTCGCGGGCGGTGATGAGCGATTGAGGCAACGGCTGCATCCACTGGGAAAGGCTGAGTTTTTCCGAGAGCGCTACAAGCTGCTTGCGGAGAACGACAAATGCATTTGCCCGTAGACGTTCCAGCGTTTCCGCCGTGACCTCGGCGGTCACGCCGGGATGCCCATCGCGATCGCCACCAACCCACGTGCCGAAACGCACCTGGGGCAGCTTCGACTCATCGCGCATGTGCGCGGCATCGAAGCCCGCCGCCGTCCAGGCGTGGCCGAGGCGCTCATCGAGTTCCGGCAACACCGAGGGAAAAACGTCGCGCAGGTAGTGCAGGACATTGCGGCGCTCGTCGGTGAGCGTGGGTTTCTCCAGCAAGATTTCACCGGTGCGCCACAGACGCTCGAGGGCCGCTTTCGTCTTCACGCGCAATGATCGCAACTCCGAGGCCGGCAGCGCCTCGCGATCCGGACCGGTGAGCAAGGCATAGAGCGACCGATGCTGGTCCAGCACCGCAAGTCGCTTGGCTTCCGTAGGATGCGCCGTGAGCACTGGCTCCACTCGCACTCGGGCCAGCGCTTCACCAATGACCGATTCCGGGATGCCTTCGGCCTTCAATTTCGCAAAGCGCTCGCCCCACAGCCCTCGCTCCGCGGCGCCGCCGCCTTCCCATTCGCGCATCGAGCGCACATAGGCGGCGGCATTTTCCTCGACCATGTTCAGGAGCTGAAAGGCGATGGAATACACAAGCCCCAGTTGGGCCGGCACTTGTGCCGGATCGAATTTCGTGGGATCCGAGCCGAACCACGGAAGGTGGCTGGCAAGATCGCTCAGACCGAGTTCACCCAGCACTTCGCCGAGGCACTCGATGAAAAACCGCAGATCGCGCTCGATTTTCTCGAAGCCGATCGTGACGTAGTCAGAAGCAGGTTGGCCCTTTGTCATAAAAAATGAAAACCCTGCACCGTTTTTCACCGCTGTGCGGGAGAGGAGCAAGAAAAACCGTGGCCGAGCGCCGTAATGTGTCCATTTCGAAAGCGTCCACGTCGCGTGAACGGGAGATTTTCGCGCTTTTGAGCACGTGAATTTCATTCAGGCGTGGGAGGCAATCTGGTAATCAG
This sequence comes from Chthoniobacter sp., assembly GCA_041287745.1. Lineage (GTDB taxonomy): Bacteria > Verrucomicrobiota > Verrucomicrobiia > Chthoniobacterales > Chthoniobacteraceae > Chthoniobacter. The sequence goes on from JBGGMZ010000240.1 coordinate 15,775, forward strand.
TCGATTTCATCCCCGGTCCCCGATGAATTCGGCCACTCTGCTCCTCCTCACCTCTGCGATCTTCATGCTTTTTGCCATGCATGACCGAAAGAAGGCTGACCTTTTGTCCTCAGAAATCAGCAACCTGTCCGCGCTGCTTCCGAAAACCTCAATCCCGGCGCTACAGTCTCCGCCTTCTCAACCGGCTAAATCGGTGGCGATTCCGTCCTCGTCCTCGTCCACGCCCGCAGCAGCCGTGGCCAATCCTTCGAAGCTGCTCTCCTCGGTTTTCTCCGGCTTTCAGAGCGGAAAACCAATGTCGATGATCGACGCTCCGCAGAAAACACACTCCCGCATGGAGTTGCGCATCGCCCGTGGCCTCGTGAAGGACGAATTGGCCAATGGCTTGGTGCTCGATTGTGGAGGCTGGGTGGTAAAAAGCGCGACCAACGGCGGGCTCTAGAGCATCTGCCGAAAATCATTTCCGGATAGCGCACTGGGCAGCGACCTTTTTGGTATCGTCCATGAAGGCGTTGAGAGCGGTGCAAAGGCGATCGGTCAATTCCTCTGGGGTGCGGGCAATGAAGTCGCTGAAGTAGTCCGCCTTGAGACGCAGCCAGAGACGTTCGATGGGGTTGAAGTCGGGGCTGTAGCTGGGCAGAAACTTGACTTCAAAATGGTGCCAGCAAAGCCGTTGGGCCTTGTGCCATGAAGCGTTGTCGAGAATGAGGATGCGGCGTTTGACCGGGTCCGGCGGGATGGCTTCGGCCAAGTGATCGAGGTAGCATTGGAAGACATCGGTATCGACCCCATCGAAGATCATGGAGAAGCTCTGTCCGGTGGCTGGGCAGACGACTCCGATGACATTGGCCCGGATATGTTCACCCAGATAGGGCACGCGAGGACGGCTGCCGCGGGCACTCCACCGCCGGCGGGGACGCGGATCGGCTTCGACCCCACATTCATCGCCATACCAGAGTTCCACGGCGGGGTCTTCCTGCAGCAAGCGCAACTCGGCCAGGTAAGCGCTGCGCTGGGCCTCGTCCTGCCGCTCGGGCCAGCGCTGGGGCACACGCAGGTTGTAATCCAATTCGTGCAGGTAGCCGATGGTGGTGCGATACCCCAGCTCCAGAGCCAGTTGCTCCTTGAGCCAGCCGTGGACTTTCACCCCGGTCCAGTGTTCCTGGGCGGCTTTGGCCGGGTCCTCCAGCACCGGCACGAGCAGATCGCGCAAGCGCTCCAGCTTGACCTTGCGTGGACGTCCCGAGTGCGGCTTGGTCGCCAGGGCGTCAATGCCCCCGGCGTTGAACAGCAGGATCCACAGCCGCACCATCCGTTCGCTGCGCCCGAAGAGGTCGGCCACCTGCCCACGGCTAAAGCCTTTCAACAATGCCCGGATCGCGGCTAATCGCCGGTAACTGCGCTTGTTCGGTGCAGCTTCCATCGCCACCAGCAATTCAGCTTCCGTGGCATTCTCGGCATTCGGCTCATGGCTATCGGCACGCACCGCCCTTGCTCACACCACAGCTCCGCTCAAAGTACAAGCTCATTCTCCGCAGCCGGTAATTATTTTCGGCAGATGCTCTA
>JBGGMZ010000241.1:0-3778 GCA_041287745.1 Chthoniobacter sp.
GAGTCTGCCGCGAGAAAAGGTGGAAGCGCAGCCAGCGCCGGTCCAGGCGCGAGACCTTTTGCGTCTTGCGGAAGAAGGCGACGAAGAGCAGCAGGACAAGATAGGTATCCACCTGCGCCTGCAGCTCCAGGTTGCGTGCGAAATCCTCGCTGGCGATCTCGCGCACGCCCCGCTGAAACTGGATGGCGGCGTGCAGCGCGTGGTTGATCTCCTCCACGAAGGCGATGAGGCAGCGGATGTTCTCATCCGTCACGCTCTTGCGCGGATCATGTTTCTCGAGCTGCTCGATGAGCCAGCGCGAGTAGTAGATGCCGATGTGCAGGCGGTCGTCCGATTTGCGGAGGAAGGTGCGGGCCAGTTCGCTGAGTTCGCGCGCGGATGCACCCGCGGCCCGGCTGAGCTGGCCGCAGCGCTGGCGGTCGATGAGGCAATCCTCGAGATTGATGCCGACCTGCGCGTAGGTGCGTTCAAAGAGCCGCTGGATTTCGCTAAAGAGGGTCGCGTTCATGGCAGCAGGGGGGAGACGGCGTTATCGAGGTGAATGAGCGAATCGGAGAGCCGATTCAGCGCGAGCCGGATGTCCCTGAACCCATCGGCAAGCTTTTCGAAGACCTCGTTGAGCGCACACGTGCGCGCCACCTGATGTCCGGCCGCCAGGTGGTAGTTACTGCGCCCGAGATCCTCGTAGTAGCTCAGGTCGGGAGCGCCGCGCTGCGATCGGTGCTGCACCGTTTCGTGGAAGATGCCGGTGATGAAGAGCGAATAGTTGCCCACATGCGCACGGATGAGAAAGCTCTGCGAGGGTGTCGCATTCCGCAGCGCGATGAGCATATCCGAGACGTACTGGATCGGGCTCGTGTGACCATCCGCGGGCGAGCGCATCCGGGCCGTTTGAGAAAATGTCTCGAGCAGCGACGCGAGGTAATCGCTGACGTCCCGATCGCCGAAGCCTGTATCTTTCAAGACATGCCTGAGCAAAATGTAGAAGTAGAGCTGTGGCGAAATACTCAGCGGCGGGCCGTCCGAGAGCAGTGAATCCACCAGCCGCGGGCTGTCCAGGACGGCGTCGCGGGCTTCGCCGTCGGTGAGGAGATCGACCAGATTTACAGAGTCGCGCTCGGATCTGGAGAGGGTGTGAACGACGAAATCAAAATCCGCCGCCGTGAAGCGTTCCCGACAATTGGCTTTTATCATCGGATCTTGGATATGAGCACTGGCTGTGCCATGCGTATTTTGACGTGGAGAAATGTTTAAGTATTCACAGAAAATTCGAGCGGGTAGAGATCGGCGGATGTGCGGTGGCGGGGAACATCCGATGACAGGAGATGTGTGGCTGCGACCGTGATTGGAGGTTGGACGCCGGGTGTTCGATGTTGGATGTTCAGCCTTTTCCCGCCATTTTCCCGCCATGCGCCGCGTGCTGCTTACTCTTTTCGTGCTTCTCCTGGCCGTGGCGCTGGGCGGGCTCTGGTACGCATCGAAGAAGGGCTTCACCGGCAAGTGGCGCGGCTATGTGCGGGAGGAATTTCACAAGCGCGGCGTGGAGGTCACATTGCGCCGGCTCACGCTCGACCCGCTCCGCGGGTTGGTGGCCAAGGAGGTGCGCATCTTCGATGCTCGCGACAAGAAGCGCGTGCTCGCCGAGATCGACGAGATGGTCCTGCAGATCAACTATGCGAACCTGATTCGCGGGAAAACATTCCTCGACGCTCTCGATTTGCGCGACGCGAATATCTCGCTGCCGGTCGACCCGCAGAAACCTCACGGACACAAAATCGAGATCGCGCACCTGAACGGCCGCCTCTTCCTGCCGCCGCAACAGATCTACCTCGCGTATGCGGATGCCGAGGTTTTCGGCCTGCACGTGAGCGCCTCGGGCCGATTGATTCACCCGCAAGCGTTTCAACTCTCCTCCAACTCGCGCAGCGCCGCAGCCTCGGAATGGATCACACGGTTTTTCGAGGAGCTCAGCGCGATTAAATTCGAGAGCGGCCCGCCCGTGGTGAGTCTCACCTTCAGCGGAGATCTCGCGCAGCCGGACCAGATTTTCGTGGACCTCGCGCTATGGGCGGAGCGCATCCGACGCCAGAAGTATCTCCTGAAGAATCTCTACATCGGTGCAAGCTGGCGCGGCGGCACCCTCGATCTGAAGCAGTTCGTAGCCACCGATGCTGCCGGGGAGTTGCGGCTCACCGGGTTGTGGGAGAGGGAGTCGCAACGGGCGCAACTGCAGCTTCGCTCGGGGATCGATGCGGCGGCTTTTGCGCGCACGTGTGGCAATTTTCCCTGGCTCGAGGATTTCGTCTTCTACGCGCCGCCGGCCATCGATCTGCGGCTCGATGCCACGTTGGGAAACAAGATCGAGTTCCTCATCTCCGGGCAATTCACGGCGAAGAAATTTGCCTATCGCTCCATCGTCTTCGAGCACGCGGAGACCGGGTTTTCCTGGGATGGCGCGCAGTGGAGTCTTCGCGATGCCCTGCTGGCGCGAGCGAATGGCGAGGAAATCCGCGGCGACGCGATGCAGGTCGCGGGCGATTTCCGGGCGCGATTGGATAGCACGATGAATCCGATCGTTTTCCGGCCCTTGCTTGCGGATAAGCTGGCCGAGACGCTGCGCCAGCTCGAGCTGCCCAAGGCTCCTCACGTCACGGCGGAGGCGCGCGGCGCAACCGCGGATTTCGATGCCGTGCGTGTGGATGGTGAGGTCGTTGTGGGACCGGCGAGTTTTCGCGGTGTGCCGGCGGAAAATGCGAGGGCGACGATGCACTATGAAGATCACGTGCTTTCCGTGGCTCCGTTTTTCTTGAAGCGCAGCGAGGGCGACGCGTCGGGAAATCTGTATTTCGACCTTCGCCGCGACGAGGTTCGCCTCAGCAAGGTGAAAACCCGGGTAAACCCGCCGGAAGCCGCCATGTGGATCGATCCCAAGCTGGTGAACGATATCCTGCCGTATCGATTCCCGCGGCAGCCTCCAAATCTGCTCATCGAAGGATTGGTGAGCACGAAGAATAGCCGGGCCACGCGGCTCACCATTCAGGTCGATGCGCCAGCCGGCATGGATTACACGTTCCTGAAAAAGAACCTCAGTTCGCCGCAACTGAACGGAAAGCTCCTCTTCGCGAACGATCGGCTGAAGGTGACCGATTTCTCGGCCTCGCTCCTTGGCGGGACCATCACGGGCGGCGCGGATATCTCGCTGAATCGCTCCCGGCCCGGGTACAGCGCCAGCGTCGCGCTGGGAAATGTCGATTTCACCAGCCTTACGAAGCTCTATTTTGACTACGACAACTCCCAGGGACGGCTAAATGGACGCTATGATTTCACCGGCAGCGGGAGTGACGACGGGCGTAACGTGGAGGGACATGGCGAGTTGTCCGTTACCGAGGGCAATGTGTTTGCGATTCCCTTTCTCGGGCCCTTCTCGGGTATTCTCGATGGGATCGTGCCGGGCTTGGGTCGCGACGTGGCTCACAAGGCGGGTGCAAGCTTCACCATCGATCACGGAGTGATCACGACGGACAATTTCGCGGTGCAGGGAAAGGGCTTCAACATGCTGGGCAACGGGAAACTCTACTTCCTCGATGACAAGATGGACTTCAACATGCGCATCAACGCGCAGGGCATTTCGGGAGTGCTGCTCTTTCCGGTCAGCAAGCTGTTTGAATACACGGCGGATCAGAAGCTCTCCAAGCCGCAGTGGCGGATGAGGATTATTCCACGTCTTTGAGGGAGAGGGAGACGATGCGCGATGCGGCTCGAAATTCCATCCTTGCCC
>JBGGMZ010000242.1:0-11099 GCA_041287745.1 Chthoniobacter sp.
GCCATCGTCGCCGGTGCTCATCGCTCCCGCACAGGTGATCACCCGCAAGAGCAGCGACATCCTCGCCGTGAACCACGAAGGAGTCGCGCGCGGCCTGCACTTCATCGCGGAGCATTTCGCCGACACGATCAGCGTGGATGATGTCTCGCGCGCCGCCGGCATGTCGCGGCGCGGGTTGCATCAGGCATTCGGCGAGCACGTCGGCTGCACGCCCGGCGACAAGATCCGCAACAGCCGCATCGAGCTGGCCAAGCGCCTGCTCGCGAACACCGAAGACAAAATCGAGTCCATCGCGCAACAGAGCGGCTACCCAAACATCAACACGTTCTTCATCGCCTTCCGGAATGCCGAAAAAACAACCCCCGCCGGATTCCGCAAAATTGCCCGGCGCGGGCGCTGAACCATCGTTATGAGAAATATCCGACAACCGCAGGTGTCTTCCTTCTTTGTCGCAGCTTGCGCGGCAGCGCTGCTCCTGAGTCCGCTGGAAGCGAAGGAGCTTCCCTTTCGGGAGCCGCAGGCCGCCGCGATTCCGCAGCGCAGCTGCAAGATCACCGACTTCGGTGCGAAGGGGGATGGAACCACGATGAATACCGACGCCTTTCGCGCGGCGATCGGGTCCTGTGCGAAGGCGGGCGGCGGGCGCGTGGTGGTCCCGGCTGGCACATTTCTTACCGGACCAATTGAACTTGCGAGCCGGACGGCACTCGTCCTGGAGAAGGGCGCAGTCATTCAGGCATCGGACAAATTCGCGGACTTCGGTCTGCCCAACCCGTTGCCCGCGACCCAGGGAGAAATCGACGCTTTCAAAAGGCAGTTACGGCCCTTCATTTCGGGCACGAAGCTCGAAGACGTGGCCATTCTCGGGGAGGGCGTTATCGACGGAGCCGGTGCAGTATGGTGGGCCAAATCCGATAAGGCGGCGGAGCGCGCGATCGCCCCGGCAAACGCAGGCGAACCTGCGCCGGTCGCGGAAAAGCCGCTCTACGTCCCGCGTCCATTTCTCGTGGTGTTGCGCGAATGCACGCGCGTCCACATCCAGGGCGTCACGCTGAGGAATTCCCCCATGTTTCACCTCGTCCCGCATCATTGCAGCGAGGTGCTCGTCGAAGACGTCACGATCTTCTCGCCCGCGGATGCCCCGAACACCGATGGCATCGATCCCGCGAACTCACGCGAGGTGTTGATTCGCCGCTGCACCATCGACACTGGCGACGACGACATTGCGCTCAAAGGCGGTGGCGTGGGCGGAGTGCCGACCGAGAATGTGACCGTAACGGACTGCAAAATTCTGCACGGTCACGGCGTGTCGATCGGTAGTGAGACGGAAGCCGGTGTCCGCAATTTTCTCGTGCAACGTTGCACGTTTGAAAACACAGGCACGGCGCTGCGGATCAAGTCAGGACGGACGCGTGGGGGCGTCGTCGAGAAAATCACCTTCCGCGACATCACGATGAAGAATGTGGAGACGGCGATCACGCTCTCACTTTTCTACGACGACAAAAAGGCGGCACTGAAGCCCGAGCTGAAACCCATCACCGAAAGTACGCCGAAATTCCGCGACATTCATTTCCTGAACGTCACCTGCGACGGCACGACGAAAAAAGCCGGCGAGATCGTAGGCTTGCCCGAAAGTCCCATCAGCGACGTGACGCTCGAGAATGTGCGCATCACCGGCGCAGCCGGTCCCTTCACGCAACAGGATACGCGGAACCTTCGGTTCATCAACGTGGACGTCCAGACCGTGACGGCCGCCGCGGAAATTCCGCCCGCTCGCTAACGCTCACGATGCAAATACGACCCTTCATCCACGACGATTTCCTGCTTGGCACCAGGACGGGGAGGCGGCTCTACCACGAGTTCGCGGCGCCGGAGCCGATCTTCGACTACCATTGCCACCTCTCGCCGCGCGACATTGCGGAAAACCGGCAGTTCAAAAACCTTTTCGAAATCTGGCTGGAAGGGGATCACTACAAGTGGCGCGCGATGCGCTCGAATGGAGTGCCGGAGCGCTTCTGCACGGGCGATGCGACACCGCTGGAAAAGTTCAAGGCGTGGGCTGCGACCGTGCCGCACACGTTGCGCAATCCGCTGTATCACTGGACGCACATCGAACTCGCGCGCTACTTTGGTATCACGGATTTGCTGGACGAATCGAGCGCAGAGCGCATCTGGGAACGAGCGAACGAGCAGCTCGCGACCCCGGAGTTTTCGACCCAGGGCATCTTGAAAAAATTCCGGGTAACGACGCTTTGCACGACGGATGATCCGGTCGACGATTTGCGACATCACGAGGCGATCGCCGCCGGCAGACTTGCCACGCGCGTGCTGCCAGCGTTCCGACCGGATGCGGCGCTGGCGGCGGACCGGCCTGAGTTCTTCAGCGCCTGGCTCAAGCGACTGGAAGACGCCAGCGGCGTGACGATCGGCTCTCTTTCCGCGCTGCTCGAAGCATTGCGCAAGCGCTGCGAATATTTTCACGAGCGCGGCTGCCGGCTCTCCGATCACGGCTTGGAACGCTGCTATGCGGACCGCTGCAGCGAGGTCGAAGCGCGCGCGATCTTTGACGCTGCGCTCAGCGGAAAGCCGGCGTCGCCTGCCGACCACGCGAAGTATGCTTCGTTCGTGATGCTCTTCCTCGGTCGGCTTTACGCGGAGAAGGGCTGGACGATGCAGCTCCACCTCGGCGCGCTGCGCAACAACAATGCGCGTCTGCTCCGTCACCTCGGCCCGGACACCGGCTTCGATTCCATCGGGGACTTCCCACAGGCGCAGGCGCTCGGCGCTTTCCTTGATCGGCTGGACACCGAAAACGCACTGCCGAAGACGATCCTCTACAACCTCAACCCGGCGGACAATTACGCCTTCGCAACGATGATCGGTAACTTCCAGGACGGCACGGTTCCCGGCAAGGTGCAGCTCGGCAGTGGCTGGTGGTTCCTCGATCAAAAGGAAGCGATGGAGTGGCAGCTCAACGCGCTGTCCAATCTGGGTCTGCTTTCGCGCTTTGTCGGCATGGTCACCGACTCGCGCTCGTTCATGAGCTACCCGCGCCACGAGTATTTTCGTCGCGTGCTCTGCGACCTCCTCGGCCGCGATATCGAAGCCGGCGCGATCCCGGACGACAGCGCGCTCCTCGGTCCGCTCGTGCGCAATATCTGTCACGAAAACGCGCAAGGTTACTTCGGATTCCCACGCTGAAACAAAAAGTCGAAAGCCCTCTCCGTTTCCCAATATGCAAACCTACAAAACTCTCGAAAAATTCTCCCTCGGTGTCGGCGATCGTTTTGCCCACCAGGCCAGGGCGCAATTGCGCGCGTGCCAGATGATCGCCCGTGATGGCGCGGAAGTCGTCCCGGTCTGGAACAAGTCCAATCGCGAGCACTCCTTCGTCGGCAGCGAGCCCGCGTCGGTGCTTGCTGCCGCGCAGGAAGCGGTCGATACGCTCGGGTGGAAGAGCGGCTGGCACGTGGATGCCGATCACATTCGGATCGAGACGGTGGATCGCTTTATCCCGCACTCGGATTTCTTTACCCTCGACGTGGCTGATTCCATCGGCCAGCCGGCGGCTCCCGAGGCGATCAAAGGCTTTGTCGACCGGCATCCGGAGCTGATCGGCACCATCTCGATTCCGAAAATTGCCGCACCCTTCCAGACGAGTAGCGCCGAGATAGAGCGCATCGCGAGCAAGTTCCTTCTCGCGGTGCAGGACGCGGGCAAGATCTACCGCCACATTGCGGAGAAGAAGGGCGCGGGAAACTTCATCGCTGAGGTCTCCATGGATGAGACCGACTTGCCGCAGACGCCGCCCGAGTTGCTCGTGATCCTCGCGGCGATCGCCGATGAAGGCATCCCCGCGCAGACGATCGCGCCGAAGTTCACCGGGCGCTTCAACAAAGGCGTGGATTACGTTGGCGACCTTGCGCAGTTCGAAAAGGAGTTCCACGACGATCTCGCGGTGATCGCCTTCGCGGTGGAGCGCTACGGCCTGCCCTCCAACCTCAAGCTCAGCGTCCACTCGGGCAGCGACAAGTTCTCCCTCTACCCGATCATCCGCCGCACGCTGCCGAAGTTTGACGCGGGCCTGCATATCAAGACTGCGGGAACGACGTGGCTGGAGGAACTGATCGGCCTCGCGGAAGCAGGTGGCGAAGGGCTGGCGCTCGCCAAGGAAATCTACACTTACGCTATCGAGCACATCGACGAGCTTACCGGACCCTACGCGACGGTGATCGACATCGACCGCGACCAGCTGCCGAGCGGGCCAGAAGTGGCCGGCTGGACGAGCGAGCAATTCACGGGTGCGCTGCGGCACGACCAGCAGCACCCGCTCTTCAATCCGAGCCTGCGACAGCTCCTGCACGTCTCCTTCAAGCTCGCGGCCAGGAAGGGCCAGCGTTACCTCGATCTGCTCAAAGCAAACGAAGAGATCGTCGGCCGGAACGTCACGGAGAACCTCTATGAGCGGCATCTGCGCCCGCTCTTCGTCGGCTGAGTGACACTGACAAACAGGCGGGATCGACTGAGTTAGTCGCACTGCGCGATAGCGTGTTCCAAAAAAGCCAGTCACCCTGAGCGAAACCAGCTCTAGAAACTCACCAGCTCCATGCTCCACGTCGTCCTCGTCGAACCGGAAATCCCGCCCAATACCGGCAATATCGGACGCCTCTGCCTGGGGGCTGATGCGCATCTGCATCTCGTGAAGCCGTTGGGCTTCTCCCTCAGCGAGAAGGAGTTGAAGCGCGCCGGGCTGGATTATTGGCAGGATGTCCGGTTGACCCTTTGGGAGTCCTTCGCCGAGCTGCAGGCGGCCCAAGCTGCGGATACCCGCTACTTCTACCTCACCACCAAGACCCAGCGCATCTACTGGGACGCGCAGTTCCGCGATGGCGATTTCCTCGTCTTCGGCCGCGAGACCAAAGGGCTGCCTGAACCGCTGCTGGAGGCAAATGGCGAGCATTGCCTCACGATTCCCATGACCCCGAAGACCCGCAGCCTGAACCTGGCCACCTCGGTCGGCATCGTTCTCTACGAAGCCGTGCGGCAATTGCGGCAGGGGAAAGTTGGGAGTTGAGTGTTGAGTGTCGAGAGTAGACAACCACGCGTATCGCGCTCGATGAGTCTTCCCACTCTCAATACCCAACCCACACCTTCCGCCCCCCAGTTGGTCGCTCGCGATCTCCATCGGTCCTTCCAGATCGGCCGGCGCAAGATTGAAGTCCTGCGCGGTATCAGCGTGGACATCCAGCAAGGGGAAGCTGTCTTCCTCTGTGGCGCATCGGGCGCAGGCAAGACGACGCTCCTCTATACCCTGGCCGGGCTCGAGACACCGGAATCCGGCTCGGTAGAGTTTGAGGGCACCCACCTTTACCGCGGTGGCGAGGGGATCCAGGCGCGCATTCGCAATGAGCGCATCGGCTTCGTCTTTCAGGGCTATTTCCTTCTGCCCGAACTCACCGCGCTGGAAAATGCCATGATGCCCTCGATGATCGGCGGCAAGATCAAGCGCGCCGCCGCCGAGCAGGCGCTGACCGATGTGGGCCTGGCCGATCGCTTTCACCATCTCCCTTCCGAACTCTCTGGCGGTGAACAGCAGCGCGTGGCCATCGCCCGTTCGCTGATCAATGATCCCAGCATCGTCTTTGCGGACGAACCCACGGGCAATCTCGACTCCAAAACAGGCGAGGGGATCATCGAGCTTCTTCTCGGTCTCGTGCGGCAGCGGCGCAAGACTCTGGTCGTGGTGACCCACGACGCCCATCTCGCCACGCGCGGCGATCGCCGGCTCGAAATTCACGACGGCCTGTTGGTTGCTTGAATAATCCTGCAACCACTGGCACGTTGCCCCCCTTTCTCCATGCAACTCACGATCTACATCGACGGCCAATTCTACCCTGAGCCCGAGGCGAAGGTGTCCGTGTTCGACCACGGCCTGCTTTACGGCGACGGCATTTTCGAAGGTATCCGCTTTTACAATGGCCGGGTCTTCAAGTTGACCGAGCACCTCGAGCGCCTCTGGGATTCCGCCCGGGCCATCATGCTCGATATCCCCATGTCGATGCAGGAAATGGAGGCAGCCTTGCTCGAGACCATTCGTCAGAACAACCTGCGCGACGGTTACATCCGCCTGCTCGTGACCCGCGGAAAAGGCAACCTCGGCCTCAGCCCCGACCGCTGCCCGAAGGCCTCGGTCATCATCATCGCCGCCACCATCCAGCTCTACCCGCCGGAAGTCTACGAGCGCGGCATGACGGTGGTGACCTGCGCCACGCGTCGCGTGGCCCCGGGCGCGCTCAGCCCCGCGGTGAAGTCGCTCAACTACCTCAACAACATCATGGCCAAGATCGAGGCCAACATGTGCAAGGCCGACGAAGGCCTCATGTTGAACGAGGAGGGTTATGTGGCCGAGTGCACAGGCGACAACGTTTTCATCGTGAAGCGTGGTGAGATCTACACCCCGCCCGTCTATGCCGGCTCCCTGCGCGGCATCACCTGGCAGGCCGTGCTCGATATCGCCGCCGAGCTCGGGCTCAAGGTGAACGTGCAGCAGTTGACCCGCTACGATCTCTACACGGCCGACGAGTTCTTCCTCACCGGCACTGCGGCGGAAGTCATCGCCGCGGTGAAGCTGGACAACCGCGTCATCGGCCAGGGCAAGCCCGGACCAATCACGAACAAAATCATCGCCCGCTTCCGCGAACTCGTCCAGAGCACCGGCACACCCATCTATGGCTGAGGCGCGTCCCGCGCACTCTGCTGTAGCGGCGGTCTGCGACCGTCGGAGAGCCGTCGAATCACCGCGTTTGCGCCCTATTGCCGTGACCAGAGCGGCTACCTCTCGCATCGCGAGCAATGCGGATTCCGTAGACTCCGCAATTTGACGTCAGCCCCGAGAACAACGATTGATTAGACAGCACTTTTCCCATCATGCACTGCGACGTTTGTAAAACGAATCAAGCCACCGTTTTTCTCACCCAGATTGTGGACGGGAAAATGCAGAAGGTGAACTTGTGCGAAGGCTGTTCGAAGGAAAAGGGCGTCACCGATCCCACCGGCTTCGCCCTTGCCGACCTGCTGCTCGGCCTCGGCGCCGCGCAGGAGATGGAGCGCGGTGGCGTGGTGCAGAAATGCCCGACCTGCGGCTTCAGCCAGGCGGACTTCAAGAAGACCGGCCGCCTCGGCTGCGCCACCTGCTACACCACCTTTGCCGATGGCCTCGCCACGCTGCTCAAGGGCATGCACAAGGGCACCGAGCACATGGGCAAAGTTCCCGCGCGCCTCGCCAAGACCATCGAGCGGGAAGGCCAGCTCAAGACGCTCCAGCGCGACTTGAAAAAGGCCGTGGCTTCCGAGGATTACGAGTCCGCCGCCACCATCCGCGACCAGATCCGTCACCTTGATGTGGACTGATTTTAGTTATGTAAGTGCCTAGTGCCTAGTGCTTAGTTGCATCACAAGAGCGAGACTGAGAACTAAGAACTAAGAACTCCCAACACCCCACTCTCCGGCGTCACTCAAATGGCCATCCACAATATCCTCAACAACACCGGCGAATGGCTGCGCGGCGAAGGCCCGCACCACCAGATCGTCGTCAGCAGCCGTGTGCGCCTCGCGCGCAATCTCAAGACTTTTGCCTTCCCCGGCTGGGCCAAGAAACACGAGCGCCTGCAAATCCTCGAGACGATCAAGCCGCAGGTCGAGGCGCTCAGTGAGATGAACGATGCCTTCAGCGTCTACTCGCAGGACCTCTCCGCGCTGGAGAAACAGGTCCTCGTGGAGCGCCACCTCATTTCCCGCGAGCACGCGGCCAAGGGCGTGGGCTCGGCCGTGGTCATGAATCGCCGGCAGACCCTCTCCATCATGATCAATGAGGAGGATCACCTCCGCATGCAGGCCATCCGCTCCGGCCTGCAGCTGAAGAGCGTCTTCAAGATGATCGACAAGGCGGACTCCGCGCTCGAAGAGCGGCTCGACTACGCCTTCCACTCCCGGCTCGGCTACCTCACCGCCTGCCCCACCAATGTCGGCACCGGCATGCGTGCCTCCGCCATGGTTCACCTGCCTGCGCTCGTCATGAGCGAGCAGATCAACCAGGTAATCCAGGCCGTGAACAAGATCGGTCTCGCCGTGCGCGGTCTCTACGGCGAGGGCACCGAGGCTCTCGGTAATCTCTTTCAGGTCTCGAATCAGACCACCCTCGGCGAGAAGGAGGACGAAATCATCGCCCGCTTGCACAAGGTCATCGAGCAGATCATCGAGCACGAGCAGAATGCGCGGCAGATGCTATTGCAGAAAAAGCCGAATACGTTGCTCGACCATATCGGCCGCGGCTACGGCATCCTGCGCCACGCCTATTCCATGAACTCGAAGGAAGCGCTCAACCTGCTCTCCTTCATGAAGCTCGGTATCGACCTCGGTTTCTTCCCCGAGGCCTGCCGCCAGCCCGTCGACGAGCTCTTCATGGAAACCCAGCCCGCGCACTTGCAAAAGGGCACCCAGCAAAAGCTCGCCGCTGACGAACGCGACAGCCTCCGCGCCGAAATCATCCGCGCCAAGCTGAACGAATTCCCGCGCCCCGACCTTGGCACCACCCCGCCGTCCAATCCGACGCCGGAAGGCAACGGGTCGCAGAATTAGGCTGGGGATCGCATCGCTCAGCGATGCATTCCGCCTCCCAAGGTCGCGTCGCGGAGCGATGCCTGCCGGTAGCCGGGGCTTTTCAAGCCCCGGACATTCGAAGCCGGGTGTCCGTCGCGGAGCGACGTTTGCCTTGCCTTCAATCCCACAGATAGCGCGGGTCGTAATCGATTCCGTGCCGAACGAGAAATGCGACGAACTCTAAGAGCCGGAGACTAAGCCGGAACGATGCAGTTGAAATAGCCACGGATGAACACGGATGAAACACGGATAGAGCAATCCGGGGTGAAACCGGGATGCGCCGTGACACTCACCTCTGGGTGAACGGATTTCGCCCGCTTTCCGCTTCTTCTCCCCATCCGTGTTTCATCCGTGTCCATCCGTGGCTCAATTGCATTGATCCAGCTAAGGCAAGTGATGGAATCGGGATTGACCGTCCTGTCGGCGCGCCGGTCCGATGCCGCCTATTTCCTTTCCTTAAAAATCCCCAATGTCGCGTCTTTTTACATTCCTCCTCGCCGTTGCCGGCTTGGTTTCGTTCGTCCCAACGGCAAAAGCGGAAGCCGGCCCGACGGGCCAGGAACTCTCCGTACAGATCGATCGTGCATGGGAGGTGACATGGAGTCGCTTTTACCTCCCCAAGGTGCAGACGTTTGGAGATTACCTGAGCAGCTACGAAAAAGGAAAAGAGCAGGCGCACCTGCCGACGGCGGAGGAGGTGAAACGCCAGTATCCGAATCCGTGTGGCTACAGCACGGGCATGGAAGACGGCGCGATTCTGGGAGGCGCGATGCTGAGTACGCTTTGCGATCGGTTTGCGGTGACCGGCGAAGAGTCGTTGCGCGAAAAGGCTGCGAGTGTGTTCGAAGGTCTGCGGCGTTGCGCGACGGTGCATGGGGTGCGCGGGTTTGTGGCCCGCAACGTCTGCCCGGAAGATGCCACGAGCGTTTACATCAACTCGTCCCGCGATCAGGTTACCCACTTCGTGCACGGCCTGTGGCGCTATTACCACAGCCCGCTGTCCAGCGAGGCGACCCGGAAGGAAATCCGTGGAGTGCTGGCCGATGTCGCCGAGCGCATGATCGCCTTCGTCACGCCGGAAAACGATTTCGACTTCTGCCGCGCCGATGGCCAGCGGTGCCCGTTGGGCATTTGCCGCATGTGGAATGTGCAGTCCCACGAAGCTGCGCGACTGCCCATGATCTACGCCGCTGCCTGGGACGTCACTCGCGACGAGCGCTACCGCCAGCAGTGGCGGCGCTATGTGGCCGAGGCCATCGAGCAATCCGCCGAACCCGGCGAGCAGAAGCCCGCCTATGCATTCCTGCAGATGCAGTGCTCGCTGGAAGTGCTTCACGAACTTGAGCCGGACCCGAAGCTGAAAGAGACGATTCACGCCTGCATGACGAAGGTCCGCGATCTGGCGGCGAAGCGCTTTGCCGCCGTACTGGAGAAGATCGCGAAGAAAAGCCCCGAGGAGATGCAAATGCTCGGGCCCGACTGGCGCCACGTGACCGAGTGGAAGAACCAAAAGGGTTACATGAATCCGCAGTGGGGACCCTACCGGGAGATCTGGCACATCACCCGTGAGGCCGGTGAATCGGCGGTAATCCTCCTCATGGTCGATCCCGAGTCATTTTCCGAAAGCCAGCAGGCCGCGTTGAAAAAGATGATCGGCAACTTCGACTACCTGCACAACTCCAGTTGCGGTGTCATCTACCATCTGGCCGCCTACTGGAAGGCGCGCAGTCATCACCTGCTCGCTCAGGAAGGCGCGAAACCATAACCGTTCTCCAGGAAGGGCGGATGTTAATGGGAAACTGGAGTGTCCAATTTCCCGAATTGAGGCACTTATTAAAGTGTTATGCGTCCCTCGAAACTCTCCTCCACGAACGATTTCACTCGCCGCGCTTTCTTAAACACTGCACTGGCGGGTGGGTTGATTGCACCGCGCCTTGTTTCCGGGGCGGAGACTCCGGCGGCCACTGGTTTTACCGAGCCGGCGCGCCCGCTTACGGTCCGGGACGATGTGGATGTGATTGTCTGTGGGGCGGGGCCGGCGGGGATTGCAGCGGCGCTGACGGCGGCTCGGGCCGGGGCGCGGGTGCGGCTCTTTGAGGTGCACGGCTGTCTCGGTGGCGTCTGGACGGCGGGGTTGCTGACTTACATTTTCGATTTTAACAAGCCGGGCATCACGGCCGAGCTGAAGAAGCGGCTCGATGAGCGCGGGGCACGTCGCAGCACGCGGGCGGACAACTTTGTCTACGAGCCGGAGGAGATGAAGATTCTGCTCGAGGAGCTATGTCTCGCCGCGGGAGTGAAGTGCCAGCTGCACACGCGGGTGGTGGCGGCGTATCGCGATGGGCGGCGGCTGACTACGATCGTCACGGAATCGAAGACCGGTCGCGAGGCGTGGCGGGCGCCCGTCTTCATCGATGCGACGGGCGATGGCGATCTCGGCG
>JBGGMZ010000243.1:0-5370 GCA_041287745.1 Chthoniobacter sp.
CGCCTGAGCTCAACTTTGAAGTGCAACATGGGTTAGTGAGCATGGAAGCATTGATGGGGTGTTTTGTAAGCATGTCTTTTTCTCGGTCGATGGTTGAGGTGGGTGGCAATAGTGTCGCATTGGTTTTGGGTCACTTTGGCCATGCTTTGGCCTTTGGGTAGATACTGCCGGATGAGTCCGTTGGTGTTCTCGTTGGTTCCGCGTTCCCAGCTGTGGTGGGGCGTGGCGAAGTAGAACTTCACCGGGTGTTGTGCTTCGATCTGCCGATACCAATGGAACTCCGTCCCGTTGTCCGCGGTGATCGTCATCATCCTTCGCGGGGGATGCCGGGCCAGCAACTCCAAGAGCACACGGTTGGCCTCGGCGGCGGTCCGGGCGCGCAGTTTGCCGATGAGCACGTAACCGGTCTTGCGTTCCACCAAGGTCAGGATGCAGTCGCTGCTTTCCCCCAGGCTCTCGCCCATCACCGTGTCGATTTCCCAATGCCCGATCTGGTGCCGTCGCTCGACCACGGCGGGGCGCTCGCCGATCATCCTTTTACCCGCCAGCCGGCCTCGGCTGTCGTAGCGACCATAGCGTTTCCGGCACTGCTTGCGCGCGCCTCGCAGATGGGTGTGCAGGCTGCCGCCTTTCTTCCAGTCCCGCCAGACGTAGCGGTAAATAGTCTCGTGGCTGATCGCCAGTTCCCGGATCCGCAGCAGGTAGCCGGCGATCTGTTCCGGGCTCCATTTCTCGTGCAGCAGTTCGTCCACACGTTCCAACTCGGCGGGACCAAACTGGCTGTTGCGCCGCGACCGGTAGCGCCGGGCGTGAGCGCGTTGATGGGCGCGCACCGAACGGTAGCCTCCATCGTAGGGCGCACGGTTGCGGTGCAGTTCCCGCCCGATCGTGCTGCGGTGCCGTCCAAGTTCCCGGGCAATCTCCGCCTTGGTCAGTCCCACCGCTCGCAGCGCGGCCAGCATGCTGCGCTCTTGGGCATTGAGTTGTCGGTATTTCATTGCCATCCTCCTGCCAGAGTTTTCCTCTCTTCGAGACCTGCTTTCGCTCCTTCTCTCCATGCACCCCGTGTTGCACTTACTCTGTGAATTCGCGACGCCTAATCAGGCGCGGCAGCGAACTGCTCCGGGCCGTCATGCCTGCTGCTCCCCGCAGAGCCTACCGCGCAGCAGTCATGGCTCGCCCATGGACCAGCCGCCACTTGTCCCGTACGCCGCCACCTCGGCCGTCCCTCTGCGGTCGTTGAGCTTGGGGGCGTTGGGTCGCTTCAGTCTGCGATGAATAAACCCGTTGTCCTCTTACTGTTCGTTGCCGCACTGATTGTCACCATCGCGGGCGAGATCGAACGGCAACGATCCGGTTGGAATGGTGGTGGCTTCTTCATATCCATGATCGGAGCAGTTTTCTGCTTGGCATTCGGGCGCATGCTTCTTTTGCATCATGTGCTGGAGAGCCAACCAATCAAACTGGGCTCTGAGACACTGCCTCCCGGCAAAGACGTTGCAGCAGTGCTCGTTCACGGTAGCCCGATTCCAGACGAGGCCAGGAAGAACCTCCTCAAAGCCATCCGTCGGGCGAAACGGGCGACCAAATGTGGCAGCGTTTCCAAGGAACTCCCATTTCAGATCGTTGACCACTGGGGTGGCGTCTGGAATTTACAGGCGTATGAAGAGACCAGCGGAACGCGCGGGTTCTCTTCCAACAGAGTCTTTTATTCCGGTCGCGCTGCCGCGATGGTGGCGACATGCGTAGGACTATGAAACCCCAGCGGCCTAACCATGCGTTGCAGCAAACCCCTCCGCAGTTGCTGAGCTTGGGGGTGTTAAGCGTCGCTCGCGCATTGTGAAATGAACGCAGCCAAATCCGACGCGCAGGACCTACTCGACATCTTGCTCCCGTTCGCGAAGCAGATGTTGCAGCAGCACCAAGAGTTTTTCCCCTTTGGTGGTCGCATGGTTCCTGACGGTACGATTGCTTACGTCGGAGCGACCGATGGCACGGAGCATCCCTCCTCGCAGCCACTCATCCAGCTGATGCAGGGCGCCTTCCGTGAGGAAGCGTGCACCGCCGCTCTCCGCACATGTGGCATCCTCTACGACGTTCGGATTATTCCACCCGGACACACCGAGAAAAAGGACGCAATTGCGGCTGCATTCGACCACGTTTCCGGTTACTCCGTTGTCGTCTTCTTTCCCTACTACTTCGACGAGTCGGCGCAGTTGCAGGTCGATTCTCCCTTTGCTTCTGAAGGTGAGTATTCCATCTTCGGACGTCCCAAAGCCGCCAAGCCATGAATCCTCTTAACCGGTCGACCGCAACGCCTAACAATACGCGGCGAACTGCTCCGGGCCGTCATGCCTGCAGCTCCCCGCGGAATCCACCACGCAGCAGTCATGGCTCGCCCATGGAACGGCCGCCCCTTGTCCCGTCCACCGCCGCCTCGGCCGTCCCTTTGCAGTTGCGGAGCTTGATTGCGTTAGGCGTCTTCGCACGCATCCCGTGAAATGCCAAAGGCTCGAAAATTTATCGTCGCCGCTTGCTGGATTATCGGAGTCGGAGGTCTCTGCGCATTGCTGTTGTTTTCTGGGCCGCTCAGTTTCGTATTCGGCCTCGACCGGAGCATCGCCGAACGACAGAAGATCATCCTTTACCAGATCGACCATCCATCGCTCGCGGTCCTGCTCCGTGATTTTGCTGCCCGCCAGCGATGGTCAGCCGCACAACCGCCGCAGGATAGCGCTTTCCTCTATGCTGATGACCCCGCTGTGCCACCCGCTCTCAAGCTGCTCAGACCGTCTTCCGTCCGAATTAATGACGAGAGCATCGACCTTGAGTTTGGTGGCGCACTGCTCCACTTCGGTATCAGCGCTTTTCGTCCCGGTTTGGCCGGCTCCGGCACCAAGCAGCTTGGCGAGGGTCTCTGGTTCTACTCCGAGAATGGTCGCTATCCATCCAAACCCTAGTCCAGCGTCGCCAACGTCTTCCCTTACACGGTTCCGGACAGGCCATCGGTCGTCTAACTCGCAATGAACGAATGCCTTCGAATGCCGCCCGATGCGTCGTCGCCGCCCTCCAGTTCGCCCGGTGCGTATCTCGCAGCCGAGTTGGAGCGTCTCATGGCGTTGCCGCTCGCAACACCCGCGGAGGTCGCACATTGGGATGAAGAGTGTGCCACGGTACAGCGGACGCTGGAACGGCGTTTTCCCCACTTCGAGTTCGAGCACGAGGTGTGGCACTTCTTCAACGATTCCGATATTCGCGCTCGCGACGCAGGCTACTGCGAGCGTCAGCATCGGCTTATGTCCGAGTACGTTCATCGCCTCTGCAGGCGCTGAGCTTGAGTCGCATGAGAGCACACATGCTTCGTTTTCCGCTTAGTATTTCTAACGGGTTGTCCTTCGTTGCTTTTGCTTTCTTCGTCGTCTTTGGTGGGAAGCAAATTCCGGGAGGGCCGTTTGTTTCTTTGCGAGGAGATATTTTGCCTCACATCTTCACTTTGGCTGCCGTGATATTTGCGTTCGCGCATTACTCTTCTCTTTCCACTCGCCACAGGGTGTTCTCCATCCTCACTGCCGGACTCGCGCTTACCATTTCGACACTAGTAGCGCTGAACACATGGTCATTCTTTCATACGCCTCATGCGCGTGGCCATTTATACGCATGGTGAAACCAATGACGCCTGGCCATGCGCAGCAGCGAACTGCTTCACATTTCTCACCATGTTTAGGCTGTCCGCTCAGTCCTTATTCCTGTGTATCAGTTCGCTGGCCTTGCCGCTCTTCCTGATCGGTGTGTGGTTGATTCCTGGTTTGCAGGCCGATTGGGGCGTGGTGTTGGTGGCCATGGTCGGGATTGTTTTTTTCTCCGGCATTGGGGCGGGGCTGCTCCATTTACTTTTTCCCGTCCGCATTTCGCCGGATGGCATTGCCGCGCATTCCGTCTGGGGTTTTCGCCGGTTCATTCGCTGCGAGCAGATCGGCGCGGTGCGCCAGTTCTCCTTGCTCAATTTGCATTTTCTCCGGCTCTACTCGACTGTTGATCGCAAAGTCACATGGCTCGCGCTCTTCCCTTCGGACCCGGTCTCCTTTCGTGACGCCATTGCCTCCACGATGCCACCCGACAGTCCTTTGATGGCTTATTTCCGCGTCGCTTAAGCAAGCGCAGGAACGATCCCCGATTTTATGTCCAACATCGATACAGTCCCGTCAGCTCATTCCCTCCTGGCGCAAGAGCTCGATCCCGGCGAGCGCCTGCTCTGGTCCGGGCAGCCGCGCGGCGGGGTTCGGCTGCGGCCGCAGGATATCTATATCATCCCTTTCAGCCTCATGTGGGGCGGTTTTGCGATCTTCTGGGAAGTGATGGCGGTGACGCAAACTTCCAAGGCGCCGGGTCCGATCGCCATCGTCTTTCCCTTATTCGGTGTGCCCTTCGTCTTTGTCGGTCTCTATTTCATCTTCGGGCGCTTTTTCTTCGATGCCGCGAGCCGGGCGCGCACCTTCTACGGCGTGACCGACGAGCGCATCATCATCATCAGTGGCGTCTTCTCCCGGCAGATCAAGAGCCTGCAACTCCGCACGCTGACCGATGTGTCACTCACGCAGCGCAACGACGGCAGCGGCACGATTACGTTCGGCCCGACGAACTATCTCAATGCCATGTTCCCCGCGGGTGCGTGGCCGGGTGCGGGCCGCCATGCCCCGCCTGCTTTCGATCTCCTCG
This sequence comes from Chthoniobacter sp., assembly GCA_041287745.1. Lineage (GTDB taxonomy): Bacteria > Verrucomicrobiota > Verrucomicrobiia > Chthoniobacterales > Chthoniobacteraceae > Chthoniobacter. Next base: position 4,717 of record JBGGMZ010000243.1, read on the forward strand.
ACCGTGCCAAGGAAGTCTATGATATCATCCGCCGCGCCCAACGGCCCGCTCCGGAAAACGTCTAAATCGAGCAGGCAGTTCAGCAACCCAGTAAACCCGCGAAGCATATGAACAAAGTTATCATCATCATCTCAACCTTGCTCGTGTTGCTGCTGCTTACCGGTGGCGTGATGGCAGCGGATTCATACGACGCGGATACGCCCATCGCAAGTTACCCAAATCGCCCCGAATTGTGGGAGACGGTCGGCGCCCGGGCGGCGGCGATTTTGCGCGAGCACAAGATCGAAAGCATGTCCTACGGCTCCGCCGGGATGACGATTTCGGTGCGCGCGAGCCGGGCCGCGGAGGCGCGCCGGCTTCTGGCGCAGGCGATCAAGGCGGAGAAGCTCCAACTGACTCTCACCATTTTGCAAGGAGACCGGTATATCATCGTCACGCCCGACAGCATCCTCGATCCGAAGAAGCCGCAATGATTTCGTCTTTTCGACTCTCGTTCCCAAAGTTAGCGAAGCGCTTTGAGAATGCCGTCGTTGGCCTTGAAACTCCGTTTCATTGCTATCGCGCGCAATTGAAGATCAGGCAATGGGAATTGAACCACGGATTGCACGGATGACACGGATTCAAGGACCGGTGTCTCTTCTTAAATCCGTGTCA
>JBGGMZ010000244.1:0-18416 GCA_041287745.1 Chthoniobacter sp.
TGGGCGCTACTATGCCCGGCTGTATCGCAACGGCAAAGAGAAATGGCAGTCTCTCAAGACTAAACACTTCAGCGTGGCCGAGGCAAAACTGGCCGAGTTGCGGTCTGGCGTGACCCCGTATGTATCTTCTTTCGCAATCGCTTCAATGGAGCCGCGGTCTTTCGACCGCGGAGAGCGCCAGAAATTGGATGTGCATCTTTGCCACATCCGGCTCGGGATCCTCAATCAGAACGCGGATGGCCTCGAGGAACTCGCCGATGTCGCGTAGCTCCGCCGTCTGCAATTCACCCGGCTGATACAGCGTCTCCTCAAATACCGCCAGAGCCCGTTCCGCTGCCTCGCCTCGGACGATAGGGCGTAGAGAAACCGACTCCGATAAATCTCTTCGAGCGTCGGGGCCGAGATTCGGCGTGGATCGTTCTATTTCGCCCCATCACACGACCGCGCTGGGCACGACAGGCGATGATTGCCTCCCAAGTGCTATGATTCTCGACGCCACCTGCCACATTTCTTACACCAGCAATTCACCCATTCCGGCGATTATGATGCTGCGGCCTCGGAGCGGTCCGGCCCAGTGGATTACGCGCGAAGAATACATTCTAACGCCGCATGCGCCGGTCATTGAATACACCGATGATTTCGGCAATCTCTGCCAGCGGGTGCTGATCCCTGCGGGCGATTTCGAGGTACAGTGCAGTTGCCGGGCGCACACCTCGGATGTCATTGACGTGCGGGCGGATGCGCCCTTTGTGCCGGTCCACGAATTGCCCGAAAGCGCCCTGCAGTTTCTCCTCCCCAGCCGCTACTGCCAGGCGGATCTGCTGAATGATCTCGCTGCTTCCATCGTGGGGAAACTGCCTCCCGGCTATCCGCAAGTGGCCGCTATCGAGCAATGGCTTCGGGACGAAATGAAGTACGTTCGCGGGTCCAGCAACGCGAGCACGTCCGCCGTAGACACGGCCAAAGCGAAAGCGGGTGTCTGCCGGGACTACGCGCACCTCGGGATCGCGCTGACGCGGAGCTTGAATATCCCCGCGCGGATGGTCGTCGGCTATCTCTACCAGCTCGAGCCGATGGATTTGCACGCCTGGTTCGAGGCTTATGTCGGCGGCCAGTGGTTCACTTTCGATGGCGTGCAAAAGCAACCCAAAGGCAATCGAATCACCATTGGCTACGGGCGGGATGCGGCGGACGTAGCGTTGACCTCCAACTATGGCGCCCTCACCTTAAACTCGATGAACGTCACCGTGGAAAAGGCGCCCTGACGCCTTTCCCTGAGGATATGAGCTGGTTGAAAATCTCGCACGAGACCACCTATCGATACGCCAAGGCGGTTCGGTTTGGGCCTCATCGGCTCATCCTTCGCCCACGCGAAGGACACGATGTGCGAGTGGAGGAAATGCGACTAACCATGGAACCGGCCGCCGAGGTGGAATGGAGTCGCGATCTTTTCGGCAATTCTGTGGCGACCGCCCATTTTGCGGATTCTGCGGAGCAACTTCGGATTCGCAGCGATGTGCTTTTGGAACAAACGCTCCCGTTTCCGCTGAGATCGGCCCGTCCCGAAGTTCCGGTGCCATTCCCCGTGACGTTTTCCGGCGTTGAATCCGTGATCGCCGCCGCGTATCTGGAATCCACCTATCCCGATGACGCAAGTGCGCTCAAAAAGTGGGTTGAGGAAAATGCCATCCTCACCGCGAGAGGTGGCGCCGACGATGTCGTGGCCGCTGTGACCCGGACCATTCGCGAGCAGATCAAATACCGCCGCCGCGAAGAAAAAGGGGTCCAGACGCCTGGCGAAACACTCGAGCAAAAATCCGGGTCATGCCGGGATTTAGCGACGCTGATGCTGGAGGTTTTGCGCGCGCTGGGATTCCCGGCGCGTTTCGCCAGTGGTTATCTCGACTGCGCCGCGTCCGAAGCCGGCCGGGCCTCGACGCATGCTTGGGCGGAGGCCTATTTACCTACTCGCGGATGGACCGGCTACGATCCTACCTTGGGCGGCCCGACGTCTGCCAAGCACATCGTGACGGGAGTGAGCAACCATCCACGCGGCGTCATGCCGGTCAGTGGAACCTTCCTCGACGAAACGAACGCCTATCTTGGAATGAAGGTGACCGTGCAGACCGAGCGGGTTTCGCTTGGAGAGTAGGTTGCCTGGGACGTCACTGCGACGCGTCGGTGAGCACCGTCTCCCGATTGTCCAGACGCTTGGAAAAATCCAGAGGGTCACCGACACCCACGGTCCCGCGCGGCACCTGGTAGGCCCACACTTGGAAATAGCTGAGCGTCGCGCCTCCGTAGATTGTGGAGAAGGCGTTGTCCACGGCGTCCTGGCCACACGAAACCTTGACCCGGCCGATGCGCGGCACATGGAAGCGCGCGTCCGTCGTGAACCAGTGGCCACCGAGATACACTTCGCCGTAAGCATGGAAATCCATGTGATTCTCGGGATCGGGAAAACCGATGTCGGGCAGGTGGCCCGTCACGTAGCGCGCCGGAATGTTGAAGGCCCGATTGAGCGCGATTGCCAGGTGCGCAAAATCGCGGCAAACCCCGTAGCCACGTTGCAGCACATCCCAAGCGGAGAGATCGGGGCGACCGGAAAAGTATCGGTATTCAATGTTGTCATGCACCCATTGACTGATGGCCGTGACGCGGGGCAGGCCGTGCTCCACCTGGCCGAATTTGTCCCACGCGAAGTTGGTCAGCTTGTCCGAGTCACAATACCGGCTGGGCATCGTGTAGCGGAGAAGAGCCGGCGGCAATTCGCCGGGCGAGAGGGGCGCGGACACGGGAAGGTCGTGATTGTCCGGCAGCGAGGAGACCGAGACGATGGCATCGTGGCGGATGAAGTTGCTGCCGGGGGCGAGAGCGACGCGGTAAATGTGATTCCCGTGGTCGTCGATGAATTCCTCCGCGGGCAAATTGTTGCCCAGCGTAAGAGCCTCGAACACCACAGCATGGTTGCGATCTGGCCGGGGCTTCAGTGCCAGGAGCAACCAAGCCGCGCCGGTGGCCTCGTAAGTGAGGCTGCAACCGACACGCACTGTCACGTCGAAATGGGGTGCCTTAAGCGAGTCGATTGGCGAATGGGCGGGCGTGACCGTATTCATGATGCCGCTGGTAGCTATCCTAGGGGCCGGTGCCAAGCGAATCCACACCCGTTGAGGATCCCGGGCGAGAGATCGAGCCTGCAATCGTTCTTCGGTGAGTGGTCGCCCATAGACACACGAATCGGTGCTCAGACTATCCGCGGCTCTCTCGATCGACCAATTACTTCGCGCCGATCGAGCGGGATCACGCACCTGGTTGGTTACCCCATGGGCCTTGTGGCCTGTGCTTAGGATGCAAAAAGGCTGCGGTGAGGGGTGAGCCTACCGCAGCCTAAAGTTTGCTTGAACGTGACTACTAATTACCGCCGTTGCCCTTGGGGACATTCGGCGGCGGCGTCGCCGGCTTGTCGCCGGAGGAGCCCGGTTTAGCAGGCGAACCTGGAGTCGGGGCCTTGTCGTTGCCTCCGGTCGACTTGTGATCGCCAGTGGAGGGCCCACCGGGAGTCGCGGGTTCTTGTGGGGCCGGCTTGTCGCCGGGTGATCCGGGCTTAGCCGGTTCCGCAGGAGTTTCCGCGAAGAGACTGGATGCTAACACGGCCGTGAAGGCCGCAGTCAAAATAGCGCTTTTAGTTGTTTTCATTTGCGAACGTATCGTGCGCCGATCTGAAAGCGGACGTTAGTCTAAATCAGCATTCCGGACCCTAAGGGCGCAGTCTGAGCGGGCGGCCCATAACTTTGAGATACAGAATCGTTTTCGACGTTATTTGGCCGCAATGTCACTACCTAACCTATTATCAAGGACTTATTCCGCGGACAGCGTCGCGAAGATTTGAATCACACGAAGGATTTTTGTGGTTTTCAGGGGCGCCGACCCTTCGAGTCGATTGGTGGAAATAAATGTAAATCGCTCGGTTCAATTCAAACGAAGCTTCGAGCAGCTTGCTGGCGGCTTGGATCGCATCGGTAGGACACCCTTTGCGCTCCCGGGACGTGGGTGAAAATCGGTACCTCTATGAGTAGATCTCTGACCGCGTGTGTGAGGTCTTCGCCCCAAGAGGAGCGGGACGCATGAATGAGGGAGTGCACCACCAATCACCTGGTTTTCCCGCCCCAACGAATTCAACGTGATTCCTCTTGTGCGACCGAGATTCAAGAGGACGCAGAGCATCGGCTCGATGTCGAATCCCAGCTCATTTTTAACGGAGGTGTCGAGTTCTGCTAAACACAATTCGGGGCACAAAACATTCGAGATACGATTCGGGCGACGCCTTGATGAGTTGGATTATGGCGTAAAAGATAGATCGCTTGGGAGAGGGCGAGGCGATACGAAGAGCCGCGGAATCCCAGATTTACCTGCTACGTAAGATTCAGTAAAGCGAGTGTCGGAAAGTTCGCAACGAATCGCCCGAGAACAGGTTTCTGTCACACCCCCCCAAGTCTCTCTCCATCTATGAAGTCCAATCGCGCGCGCCGGAAAATGAAATATTTGTCACGCCTCCGGCGCTCTTGCCGACAGGGCTTGTGGCATACGGTTTTGGTCCGCGGGCCGATTCTTTGTGGATCCGTCGTGGCGCTGCTGAGCATGCAGTACTATGCGGCGCATGCCGCGCAGCCGACATTTTCCTTCGATCCCGTTCACTCGGGTGGCACCACGCTCGGTGGTTCGGGCACATGGGATCTGACGAACCCCAACTGGTACGATGGCAATGCGGACGTCCTTTACCCGAATCTCACCGGGATCAACGCTGCTCAGGCGGTTTTTGGCGGCGCGACGGGAGGCACGGTGGAAGTCAATGGCGCGATCGTGGCCAATTCCCTGGTTTTCGATACGACTGGGTATGCCCTGACGAATGCCGACGCGGTGGCAACGGACAAGATCACGCTCGATGGGACAGCCGGTACGCCAACCATTAGGGTGACCAACGCGGGCAGCACCGCGACCATCTCCGCAGTGCTCGCGGGCTCAGCCGGGGTCAACGTCAACGGCGCCGGCAAGCTCGTGCTTACCGGGGTGAATACCCTCACCGGCGCGGTGCAGCTCAGCTCCGGTACCCTGCGCGCGCAAGGCAATGCCTCGGCGCTCGGTGCCGGCACCTTGATCCTCTCCGGGGGCACGCTCGAGCTGGCAAACGACACCGGCCTCGCCTTCAACCGCGCCACCACGGTGACCGGCAATACGACCATCGTCTCGGATCGCATCACCTCCGGGGCAGGCGTCGTCCACACCCTTGGCACGCTGAGCATCGGTGCGAATACCCTGAGGATTTCCAGCGGCGCGAATGCCACTGGCACCACGGCGGGCATCACTTTCGGCGCGACCACGCTGACGGCGTCCGGCGCTAATTTCAACGTGGACGCCAATACCAACCTCGTCCTGGGCGTGGTCGACGACGGCGGCTCCGGCTTCTCGCTCACCAAGAGCGGCAATGGTTTGATCCAGCTGAATAACGCCAACACCTACAGCGGCGCCACCACCCTCTCCGGCGGCGTGCTGACGACCAATTCCCTGGCTAACGGCGGGAGCAACAGCGGCATCGGCAAATCATCCAGCGCCGCGGCCAATCTCACTCTCGATGGCGGCACGCTGACTTACACCGGCGCGGCGGCGAGCACCGACCGGTTGTTCACCATCACGGCCAATGGCGGCTCGATCTTGAACAACGGCACCGGCGCGCTCACTTATACCAATACGGGCAGCCAGGTCTCTGCCGGGACGGGCGATCGCACCCTGACCCTGGGCGGCAGCGGCGTTTTCACCAATGTGCTCGGCGGTTCGCTCACGGATCCAATCACCGGCAAGCTGGGCATCGTTAAGACCGGCGCCGGCACTTGGCAACTCCAGGGGAATAGCAACTCATTCAGCGGCCCGATCACGATTTCGGCCGGCACCCTCCAGCGACGGATCAGCGGTCCGGCGACCAATAATGTGGTCACCTTGTCCGGCGGCAACTACGACTTGCGCGCGGATGGCAACGGCACTTCGACTCCGCAGTCCATCCCGTTAGGCGACGACCTGACGGTCATTGCCAATACGACGATCACCGTGGATCGTTTCGGCGCCGGCATCGGCGGCTTTTATCTGACGCCGCTGAACAAGACGATTCAGGAGCACAATCTGACTCTGGGAGGGAATACCCTGACCGTCACTCCCGGCAACGGTTACGGGTTGGAATTTACCGGCACGACGACGCTCGCCGGCAATCCCACCCTCAGCGTGGGTACGGCCACCGCTTCCAATGTCGTGCAGGGACTGACTTTGACCGGACCTGTATCGGGAACCGGCTCCAATTTAATCAAGGCTGGAGCGGGCACATTGGTGCTGGGTGGAACGAATACCTTCGGCGGTGCGGGCAACTTCATCGATATCCTAGGGGGTGTGGTGTCGGTCAATTCCGACGCCGCGCTGGGCGACGCGGCCAATGGCGTGAAATTGGACATCAGTGCGACGACGGGAGTCGGGCTTCGGGCTACGGGGACCTTTTCGACGAGCCGGACGATTACCTTGGGCGTAGCGAACAATGCCCTCGAAGTCACGGCGGGCAATGTCCTGACCCTTGCCGCACCTTTCGGCCTTGGCGCGGCGACCAATACCCTGACCAAGAACGACAACGGCATTTTGGAACTGTCCGGGGCGAACACCGCCTGGGATGGCACCGTCACCGTCAATGCCGGGGCGATCCGGGTGAGCGACAATGCCGCTCTCGGCACAGCGGTCGGAGCCACCACGGTGGCGACGACGGTCGGCGCGGCCATCCAGCTCAATAATGTCACCCTGGCGGAACCTTTTACCCTGACCGGCTCGGGCCTCAATACCGCTGGCGCGCTCGAGGCCGTCTCTGGAAGCACCAATACCTATACGGGCGTGGCAACCTTCTCCGGGGCCACGACGATCGGCGCCACGGGCACGGCCACGCTGAATCTCGGCGGTACTTATGGGGGCACCACCGCGCAGGCCATCACCCTCGCCGGCACGGGGAATATCAATTTCACGAGCGCGATCCCGAACGGCACCAGTTTCGGCGCGATCACCAAGATCAACAGTGGTACGGCCACGGTGGCGTCGGCGAGCACCGCGTATGTCAATACGATCAACGTCAACGCCGGCACCTTCCAGGTCAAAGGCGTCGGCGCGCAGCTAGGCGGCACGGGCGCGGTCACCGTGTTCACTTCCGGCGCCTATACGATCGATGACTCCGGCACCGCGCTGGCGAATCGCGGGGGCGGGCGTCCCTTGACGCTCACCGGCGGCACGTTCAACTACCTCGCGAATGCCACCAGCGCATCGAATGAAACCTTGGGCGTTCTGACGACGAACCAAGGCACCACCGGCATCGTCAACACGGTGCCCGGCGCGGGCATCAGCACCCTGACGTTTGCCTCGGCGACGATCAATACGGACTCCACGATCCTCTTCTCCAGCCCGGCTACCAGTGGGGTGAATGTGATCGGCGGGACGGACAACAAGGTCGTCTTCACCACCGCCCCGAGTCTCACGAATAGCATCCTCGCCCGCTGGGTCGTCAGCAACGGCGGCCAGCTCGATTTTGCGACCTATGGTTCCGGCACTCTCTCCGCCTACGCCGGCTATAACCTGACGCAAAACATCAGCCAGGCCGCGACGACGGATAACTTGAAAGTGACGAGCGCCTCCACGCTCGTGCCGAACTTGTTCGCCCCGCAAACGGTGAGCTCGCTTTATCTCAGCGGGAACAATGCCGTCGTGAACGCGCAGGCTGTGCCCCTCGGCGCTCCCATTACCGCGTTGACGCTGAGCAGCGGCGGGATCCTGGCCAGCGGTGGCGCCAGCGCGGTGAACGTTCCGTTGCTGTCCTTCGGCGGTGTCCAGGCTCTTTTCCACGTCGACAGCGGCTCGACGCTGACCTTGAACAGCATTGTCAGTGGTTCCGGCGGCTGGGTGAAATCCGAAGCCGGCACGCTGGTGCTGGCCAGTCCGCAAAGCAACATCCCGGGTCTTGGGGCCAATCAATTCACCGGCAACTTCAACCTCGCCGGCGGCACGGTGAAGCTGGCCGGCGGGAACAACACCCTGACCCCGAACCAATTCCTCATCCTGAGCAACGGCGTGCTGGATTTGAACGGTACGTCGCAGGAAGTGATCGGCCTTTTCAGCCCGAATGCCGTGAGCGGCGCCGGGGGCAGTGTGCGCAACACCTCCGCGACGACGGCTTCGCTGCTGATCGCCCAGGATAACACGAACAACCGCACTTTTGCCGGTTCCTTCCAGGATAACATCAACATCACCCGCAGCAGCAGCAATACCGAGCTCTTCAGCGGAGTCAGCAATTTCACCGGCAACTACACCACCCTGGGCGGCGGCACTACGCTCGTCGACGCCGGCGCCTTCACCGGCGTGAGCAGCCTCGATATCAACGGCGCGACATTTACCCTGAGCAACCAAGGGACGATCGACCTCACGGATCGGCTGAACGATGCCGCTGTGATCCGCCTGCGGGGCGGCTCCCTGACTTTGCTCGGCCGCGCCCAGACGGCCTCGACCGAGACGGTGGGCAATATCCAGTTAGTACAGGGCGCCAATACAATCACGGCCACGGCGGGTGGGACCGGCGTGAACTCCGTGGATTTGACCCTCACGGGGATCACCCAGCGCAACGCCGGTGCGACGGTGAATTTCGCCGTGAACCCGATCGTTGGCAGCGGCGCGCGCGTCCTCTTCACGAACGTCCCGACGATTGACGCCACCACCGATTTCATCATTGGGCCGTGGGCGATCGTCAACTCGGGCGACTACGCGGGCTACAACCCGGTCACCGGCGTGGGCGCGCTCAACCAGGCTGGCTATCGTGGCTACGACACCGGCTTCGGCACGGGCAAAACGAGCGCCCTCACCGCCACCACGGCGCTGGCCGCGGGCGTCAACGTCGTGGGGAACCTGAAGCTCAGTTCCTCCGCCCAGCTCGACCTTACTTTCGCGGATAACAATACCGTGCTGCAACTCGAGCAGGGCGGCCTCTTGCGGAGCAATAACGCAGTCAACAGCAACCTCGGCACCACGACCATCCGCGGCATCCTCACGGCCGGCACCGCCGCCTCCACGGGCGCCACCGAACTCATTGAGTATAACAACCAGAACACGGTCACGATCAACTCCGTGATCAAGGACACCAAGGACACGGCGGTCGGCGGAGTCGGCACGGTGACCCTGGTGAAAGCGGGTGCGGCCACGATGGTCCTGACCGCGGCGAATACCTACACCGGCGGAACGATCGTCACCCAAGGCACGCTGACGCTCAACGCCACGGCCGGGGCGAACACCGTCGTCCTGCCCGCGGGCGGCGTGACGATCAATACCGGCGCCGTGCTTACGGAATCGACGAACGCCGGGCAGATCGATGCCAGCAACGTCATCACGATCAACGGCAGCGGTATCTTGAACCTGGCGGGCGCGGCCAACACTCTCGGCGGCCTGATTCTGAATAACAACGGCGGCGGCGGCGGCCAGCCCACGGTCAACTCCACCACCGGCGGTTCGGTCATCAACCTGAACGGCAATATCACCGCCACGCCGCAGAACGTGCAGACGGTCGCCACGGTCGTCGGTCGGATCGATTTCGGCAGCACGCAGCGGACCATCACGGTCAACGCCAACCCGGTTGCCGGGGCCGAGCTTTTCGGCGGGTTCAACCTGCAGGGCGTGATCAACTCCAGCGGCGGCTTCATCAAGCAGGGCAATGGCGTGCTCCAGCTCATCAGCCAGCAGCTTTATACCGGCCCGACGGAGATTGCCGCGGGCACCCTCCAGCTCTCCACGGCGACGAATGTCGGCTCGCGCTTTTCGGATTACACCCTCGACGCTGGCGCCTACCTGAACCTGAACAATGTCACGACGAATCTCGGCTCCCTCGGCGGCGCCGGTTCGGTGTTTTCGTCCACCGGCGCACCGACGCTGACGGTGGGCTTCAGCGACAACGACTCGACGTTCTCCGGCAAGTTCCTGCGCTTCAGCGACGCGACGACTAACGACGTCAACATCGTCAAGATCGGCGCGGGCAATATGAGCCTCACCGGCGCGCAAACGCTGCTCCAGACTTCCACCGGCACCCTCACAGTGAACCAGGGCACGGTGACCTACGCGGGCGCCGGCCAGGGCTTCTTCGCCACCAGTATCGTTAATAGTGGCGGGACGCTCGTCCTCGATAACACCACCACTCATCTCGACAATCGCCTCGGCGGCAACTCGCGCAATCTCCAGGTGGCCGGCGGCCAATTCATCCTCAAGGGCGCGCCCCAGTCGGCGACAGTGCTCTCCGGCGATCCCTTGGTGGTCGGCTTGTCGCAGTTGGAGGGCGACCAGGCCTCCCCTTTCGCCCGCGCCCTCGCCAGCGCCACGCAGGAATCGATCAACCAGCTGAACAACGGCTCGGGCGGCGGGTTCCTTACCCTCCAGCCAAATGCTTCCGCGGCGACCTACCTGAACATCGCCACAGTGCAGGCGGTGAACTTCCAGAGCGGCATGCAGCTCGTCCTGCGCGGCAACGGCCTCGGCCAGACGCAGGGCTCCGCCGGGAATGCGAACATCTTCGCCCTGCAACCACTCCTCACCGGTGGCGCGGGCGGTGGCGCCGGTTCCTCCTTTGCCGCGATCCGACCGGACATGCTGGCGGATACCAACGGCGCCGGGACTGGCACCGGCTTCGCCTACTATGTCCCCGGCTACGGCTTCCGTCCGTTGACCAGCGCGGAGCTGGCGACGAACTACGCGACGTCGATCAACACGCAGAACTTCGGCGTAACCGGTACCCCCACGATCCAAACGACGATCGGCACTCTGAGTTCCATCACCTCCAGCGGTGGCGCCTTCCAGGCGCTGGGCGACGGCAGCATTCTCACGCTGACCTCGGGCGGCATCCTGGCCACGGCTGGCACCACCACCTTCAATGGCGGCCAGCTCGCCGCGGGCAATCAGCTAGAAGTCTGGGCCAACGGTGGCAACGTGGTCTTGAACACCGCGGTGACCGGCTCCGGCAGCCAGGGCCTGGCCAAGGGCGGCAGCGGAACGCTGACCATCGGCGCCCAGCAATTCCTGACCGGCATCTACACGATCAACGGGGGCACGCTCACCTTCAGCGCCGGCGCCCCGGATTACGCGATCCTCTATTACCCGACGAATGGCACGCCGCAGACCGAGGGCCTGACGGTCAATGCCGGCACCGTCGACTTGAACAATCACAACCTCGTGGTGGGCAACATCACGAACAACAATCCGCTGGCCAATTCCGGCGGGACAATCACGAACAGCGGGCTGACCAATGTCACGCTGACCAGTTCCGCCGGTAACGCGACCACCGGGGTGATCCTCGCGGGCAACCTGAATTACGTGCGCAACGGCAACGTCACAACCGTCCTGACGAGCCCGAGCACCTACAACGGTTTCACCACCATCCGCGGTGGTACGCTCACCCTGCGCGATCAAGGTTCGCTCCTCAACACGTCGGCGCTGAATCTGAATTTTGCCAACCTGACGCTCGAACAGACCGGCCTCAATGCCGGCAGCGCCACGAACCCCACGCGGCTCTCGTCCAGCGTGCCCGTCGTCCTGCAAGGCGCGAATATCACCCTGCTGGCGAGCGGCTCGGCCGACGGTTCGCTCACGCTGAACGATGTGACCCTCGCTGCGACCGGCGGCTACAATCAGGTGACGCCCACGCCGTTCGTCAACTCCGGCTCTACGGCGGTCATCACCTTCGGCAACCTCAAGCGCACCGCGGGCAGTGGCGCGACGCTGAACATCAACGGCTTCTACAACAATACGAATACGTTGGGGCAGGGGACCACGGTCTACAACGGCAGCGCCTTCTTCGTCACCCAGTTCAACGGAGCCGCCCTGGCCGCCAATACCGTCATTCCTTGGGCGGTTACGAATGCCTCCGACCTCACCGTGCAGAGCGCGGCCAACGGGTGGGTCACGCCCGGCACGTTTGGCACCACGGCTTACTCCGCGAATACCTTCGGCACGGGAGTCCTGGATAACTATACGGCCAGCTCGACGCTCCCCACTGGCACGACGCTGGTCGGCGCCTTCCGTCCGAGCGGCGTGGTCACTCTGAGCATCACCGGGGCCACCGACACCCTGAATATCGAGAGCGGCGCGCTCACGGTCGCGAATGGCAACAGTGCCACCATCATCGGCAGTACCGCGGGCACCGGCCAGTTGACCGCGGGCGGTTCCGCTCCCGCCGGGGCGACGGAACTGGATGTCTGGAACAACCAGAACACGCTGACGATCAACGCCAAGATCATCGACAACCCGAACGGCGCCAAGCCGGTCATCTTCGTGAAGTACGGCGGCGGTGCGGTGACCCTCGCGGCGGCCAATACCTACAGCGGCGGTACGATCGTCAACCAAGGTACGTTGAACATCAATGTCGCGGGCGCAACCGGCACGGGAGCGTTGACGATGAACAATGCTAACATCACAGAATCCGTCGCCCAAGCTTTCTCGAGCGCCGCAAATATCAACCTGAACGGCGGAAGTATCCTGACCCTCACCGGGAACAACACGATCGGCGGCGTCATCACGTTCAACAATACTGGTGGCACCACCACGCCTACGATCACCGGGGGCAACATCCTGCTCACCGGTTCCATCGTTTCGAACAACCCCTACTTCTCGGCCACGCCCACCATCGCCAGCACGGTCGATCTCCAAGGCGCTGCCCGGACTATTACGACCAATCTCGCTGCCGGTGATTCGCCGGACACGCTGAGCATTTCCGGGGTCATTTCGAATGGATCGATCAACAAACAAGGCTTGGGCAATCTTATCCTCAGCGGCGCGAATACTTTCGCCGGCGGTATCACTGTCGGCCAGGGCGGCCTGATTTTTGCGAGTGACAGCAGCACGACTGCCACCACCGGCACAGGGGGCCCGATCGCCAGCGGATCCGCCGGTATCGGCACGATCACCTTGGGTGACGGCGCGAAACTCTATGCCTCGAACGGCACCCGCACGATCCTCAACCCCATCACCGTGCAGGTCAACAGCGTCACGAACGTCGCTACGCTCGACATGGGCATCGGCCAGAGCGCGCTAGTGCTCAACGGCGTCATCACCTTCCTGGGCAGCGGCACGCCGTTGATCGACGTGGAAGATCCGCTGACCAGCCTCACCCTGGCCAACTCCTTTACGGGCAGCAACTCGCCGTTCACCAAGATCGGTTTCGGTACCCTCATCCTTTCGAACCCGGGGAATAGCTTCACCGGCGGGGTCACGGTCACCGGGGGCACCCTGCAAATGGGGGCGGTCAATGCCTTCTCGCAGCTCGCTCCGCTGACGGTCGGAGCCAGCGGTACGTTCAACATCGCCAACAACACCACCGTGGTGGGGTCGCTGGCGGGTTCCGGCCTGGTCACCAACCTTAGTGGCAGCACGACCTTTCTGCGTGCCGGCTTCAACAATGCGGACTCCGCGTTCTCCGGCCGTTTCGCGGGCAGCAGTCAGAACAACACGGCCTTTTTCCTCGATAAGATCGGCACCGGCACCCTCGCTCTCAATCAAGACACCGGGCTCGGCACGACCTTCAACGGCACCATGCAGATCAGCCAGGGCACGCTCATGGAGAGCGGCGCCGGGCAGAGTAACTTTAGCACCTATACCCTGCTCACCGGCGGCACGCTATTGCTCAATGATTCCGGGCAGCATGTGAATGGACGGCTCGGCGCGGCCAGCAACGCGCTGCTCAACCGGATCATCAATATCGGCGGCGGCAACCTGATGATCATCGGCAATGCTTCCACCGGCACCACCGAGCAACTGAATAAACCCGGCCAGCAAGGGGGCACCCTCAGCTTCACCTCCGGCGCCGGGGTCATCACCCTCAGCGCTGGCGCAGGCGGGCCGCTCAATCTCATCCTCGGGACGCTGGGCAATCTCAGCGGCGGCGGCACCGGCCTCATTCGCGGGACGAATCTTGGACAACCCGCCGGGCCCGGGGTGGCGAATATCTTCGCCGTCAGCCCGGGCAACCCGATTGGCAGTACTGGGACCAACTTCACCACCACGGTAAATGTGCGGCCCGATATCATTGCCGTTCCCAGTGCAACCGGCACCGGGAGCGACGCCAACGCCGAATTCCTCACCGAGCAGATCGGCATCGGCGGTAGTACCCTCCGCGCACTCGACGCCTCCGAGCTGGCGCCGGGCATCTATCGCGGCATCCTTGGCTTGCAGACGAACGTGGCGCAGAGCTCGAACCAGTTGTTCGGCACCTACGCCAACGTCAACAGCCTCACCTTCAATACGGGCGCGGGCCTGACCGGCATCGCCACCCCGGCCATCTTTACCGTTAACAGCGGTGGCTGGCTGATCAAAGACGCCACGAACGGAGTCAGCGGCGGCATCATTACCGCCGGCGGCAACCAGTTGATCATCCATCAGTACGACACGGTCCACACCTTCAACGTCAACAGTTACCTCTACTCGTCGAATAGCACGGTGAACTGGATCAAGGCCGGCCCCGGCGCGATGAGCATCAATACGGCGCAAGTCATCGCCGGTTCGAATGTGACGGTTAATGCCGGCTTGCTCACGCTCAATAGCGGCGCAGCCAATACGCTGCCGATCATTGCCACCAATACCACGCCGCTTTTCACCAGCCTAACCCTCAATGGCGGCACGGTGGATTTGAATGGCCAGAGCCAGATCTTCGCCAGCCTCAATAACAACAACGCGCTGGCCAATAGCGGCGGCACCATCGCCAACTTCACCGGCACCATTGTCACGCTTACTTCCGCGGGAACGAGCAGCACGACCTTTGGCGGCGCGATCACCGGCAACCTGAACTTCGTCCGCAGCAGCAACAGCACCGCCAACAACCTGGTGCTGACCAGTGCGAATACCTATGCCGGCACCACTGTCGTCCGTGGCGGAACCCTGAGCCTGCGCGATCAAGGTGAGATCCAAAGCACCGGGGTGATCACTCTTCAGCCTGGCGCCATTCTCCAACTCGACGACACCGGCCTTTACACCAGCGGCACGAGTCTGAGCGCCGCCGGTCTCGGCCAGGCTCAGCGCATCAATTCGGGTGCCTCGATCACCTTGAATGGCGGCACGTTGCTTTATCTCGGCGCGCAGTCTGCGGCTTCCGTGCCGCAGGTGACCCTCGGCGTGGGTGGCAGCACCATCCAAGTGACCGCGAGCGCCAATACGCAGACCCCGTCGGTGCTCAATATCGCTTCGTTCGGCACGCGAGCCACTGGCGGCACCGTGAATTTCGTCAGCGGCACCGGCACGCTCGGCCAGCTCCTTGGTGGCAATGGCGAGGTCACCTTCACTTCCGTCCCGACGCTGACCAGCGGCATCATCGGTGGCTGGGCGACGGTAGGGGGCACCGATTTCGCCACCTATCTCACGCCCAACGGCAGCCAGGGCGGCGTCGGCGCGCTCGGTGCTACCGGATTTACCGCTTACTCCGCGCATGCGCTCACGGCAGGCGTGGCTGGAGACAACATCAATGTCTCCACCGCGGTGACCGATAATGGGACAAAGACGATCAATGCGCTGAAAGCCGGCGCCAATGTGACCTTGGCCTCAGGCGAGACTCTTACGCTCCAGAGCGGTGGTCTGCTCTTCAGCGCCGCAGCCACGATGACCGGCGGCACCGCCGTGACATCCGGCACCGGTGAGCTCGATGTTTACACCAACGCGAATGTCACGCTTTCCACGCCGGTCATAGGCACGACCGTCCTGGTCAAGTCGGGCGCTAACATCCTGACCCTCTCGAATGACAGCTCCACCGGTGGCGTCATCGTCAACGGCGGCACGCTCGCTCTTGCCAGTGCCCTCGCGGCCGGCTCTTCGCTGACGATCAATAACGGCGCCACGGTCACGGAAACAGCGGCCAACTTCGTTCCTACTGGCGCCAGTGGTTCCATCACCATCGTCGGCGGCGGTACGCTGACCCTCACCGGCACGAACACCATCGCTGGCCTCATCACCCTCAACAGTAACGGCGGGACCGCGACCCCGACGATCAACACCAGCGGCACGACCTCGCTGCAGATCAATGGCGGCGTCACCGTCAACAGCGATAACCTGAGTTTCACTCCGACCATCACGTCGGCAATCGATCTCAATAGCGGCGCCCGCACCCTCAATGTCGGCATGACGACCGCCGGCCTGGGTTCGCCTGATGGCTTGATTCTCTCGGGCATCATTTCCAGCGCCACGGGCTCCATCGTCAAGAACGGCAACTCCGGCGTCGTTCTCTCCGGCGCCAATACCTTCGGCGCGGTAGGCAGCACCAGTTTCACCCTCAACAATGGTCTGCTTGTCCTCGGTCTCGATACCAGCGCCACCGCCGTGGGCAGCGCCTTCACTAACGGACCGGTGGGTTTGGGGACGCTCGTCGTCAACGGCGGCGGCATCCTTTCCTCCAACGCCACCCACACCATCCTGAACCCGGTCACGGTGACGAGCGGTGTGCCGCTGGATTTCGCGCTCTCCAACAATGGCGTCAACACGACCCTGAATGGCTTGGTGACCTTCAGCGGGGCGAGCCCCACGGCCACCGTCTCGGTCGACAGCCCATTCGTCACCGGCACGCTCGGTGCGGGCATCGCCGTCACCTCCGGCAGTGCGGCACTGGTCAAGAACGGCCCAGGCACCCTGGTCATCTCCACCCCAGGCGCGGTGGTAACCGGGGTCAATCCGATCAGTGGCACGACGATCAACGACGGCACGCTCACGGCTAACTTCCAGTATGCCCTCGGCGGTACGCCCTCGACTGCTCCGTACACTGCCGCCCCGACGATCACCCTCAATGGCGGCGCGTACAATGTGAACGCGGCCAACACTTTCTTTACCAACGCGGTGGCGATCAATGCTAACGCGCTCCTTTCCGCCACCCAGGGCAATACGGCCATCGGTCCGGTCACCGTTGGTGCGAGCGCGACGGCCATCGGCAACCAAGGCGGCCAGACGACCACGATCTTCGGCGATCTGACCTTTAACGGCGGCGCGGCGCGGACCATCTTCAACACCAACGATCTCCGTCTCCTGGGCGGCTCCGGTGCCGGCAATCATGGGCTCATCGGCACGGCCAATCTGACCAAGGCCGGCTTCGGCAATATGTACGTCAACGGCAACGGCGCCGGGTACAGCGGCGTGATCACCGTGGAGCAGGGCTACCTCGTCTCTCTCGACTCCAACGCTTCCGATACGCCTTTCGGCACCCCCCCTTCCACGGGCCCGGTGATCAAGCCCGGCGCCGGTCTGCGCATCGCGAACGCCGCCAATCTCCCGCACGGTGCCACGATCAACAGCGACGCTTACGGGCTTGGCGCACTGGGGCTCGAGTACTCCGGCGCAGTGCCCGCGAACGTCCAGTTTTTCGGCGCTGGGGGCGCGCCGTACGCCGGCGGTATCGAGCTCGATGTGCAGGGCTTCGGACAGGCGCTCAACCTGGCGACCCTCGAAGCCTCCAATGCCTCCGGTGGCAAGCTGGTCCTCGGTTCCAGCGCGGGCGGTTCCTATACGGCGGCCACTCTCGGCGCCGGCCAGGGCAACATCTATCGCCTGGGCGGTGGCGGCAGCACCCTCAGTATCAACGCCCCGGTCCTCGCCGGAGCCAATGCACTCGAGATCGGCGCCGTGCGTAACGTGACCGCCAACGGGCTCACTTCCGCGGCCAACCTCGTCAACAGCGGCGGCACCGTCGTCCTGAACACTGCCAACAATTTCACCGGCACTACTACCATCGGCCTCGGCAGTGTCCTCCAACTCGGTGATTCGAATGCGCTTGGCAACGGGGCCAGCACGATTCTCTTCAATGGAGGTACCCTGCAGCAAGACCCGCTCTCCGGTGTCGTGCGCCTGAACGCTGACTTCGCGATCAACAACGCCATCACTTTCGTGGGCGATGGCGCGCTCAATAGCGGCACGAGCAATTCGAACTTCGTGCTCAACGGCAATGTCCAGCTTTCGTCCAACAGCACCACTGGCTCGGTCTATCGCCTGTTGACGGTTAACAACTCGTCCGGCCTCACCATCATCAACGGTAATATCTCGAATGGCGGCGCCACCACGGCGAGCCTCGTGAAAGCGGGCGCCGGTGCGCTCGTGCTCGGCGGTACCAATACTTACACCGGGGTCACCCAGATCAATGCAGGCACCCTCGTGCTGACGGAAAATAGCGATATCGGAGCGAGTTCCGGCATCCAGTTCATGGGTGGCAACCTCGGCTTCTGGAACCCCAGCGGCAGTCTCGCCACCCCGGCCAATCTCGTCCTCAGCGTCCCGCAGACGTTCGTCGGCGGTGGCATTTATGACGTCGGCGCCAATCTCACCATTACCGATACCGCCTCGATTTCAGGCCTGAGCCA
>JBGGMZ010000245.1:0-30003 GCA_041287745.1 Chthoniobacter sp.
GGCGCAGCCGCCTTCGCCACCTTGCTTCCTCTCGACGGGCGGGCGGAGAACGCGCCCCCTGTCTGCAATCGCGTGCGTTTCGAGCCCACCGCGGGTGATGGCGCGGACATGATCGGCGGAAAGATCGAGGGATCGAATCTCTCGCGTGTCGATGGCTTCCAGACGCTGGCCGAGATCAAGGAGGTGCCGAACGCGAAAGACTGGAACGAGCTGAAATTCGACAACGCGAAAGTCTACCGCTACCTACGCTGCGCGCTGCCGCCGACCGGGAAGGGGAAGATCGGCAAGGTGGAGTTTTATAATGGCGAACAGCTCATCGCCGGGGGCAAGAAGGGCGTGGAAGTTCACTATTTTCTCCCGGATGCGCAGGATGATCGCACCACTGGCTTCGATCTTTTCGAAGCCGCGGCCCAGCGCGTCGGGTTTAGACCCGCGGAGGGAGAGTTGGCCGGACCGTCGGATATTACGCTATCGTCCACGCGCGGCGCGGTCATTCGCTACACCCTCGATGGCACCTGGCCTTCTGCCGAGCACGGCGAGACTTACACGCAGCCGCTTCATATCGAGAAGAGCACGACATTCAGCGCCGTGGCCATTCTGCCCGAGCGCGCCCAGAGTCTACTCAGCACACAGACCTATCTGCTGCCCGATTCCAGCAAACCGGGGCTGACGACTGCGCATCTCGGCAACAGCCTCACGCAAACGACCGGCGGTTTCTGGCGCTTCGCCCGCACGGCGGGCTACAATCAGAAATCCGCCATCTTCGCCCGGCCGGGCGCACTCACGCGAGAGCTGTGGGCGGTGGCATCGGGCGCATACCAAAGTGACAAGCTGGCCAGCTCGAAGGAAAAGCAGGCTCAGGAACGCGGCTCGATCACTTGGGCGGATTACTTTGCCAAACTCGGGAAGGTCGATCTGCTCACCATGCAGCCGCGCGATTTCGATCTCGACCAGGAGATCGCGGCCGAGGTGAATTTCCTCAAGCTCTTCCGGGAAAAGTCTCCGGACCTGCAGCCGTGGCTCTATTGCGAGTGGGTGGAGATGGCGCGCCAGCGCCCGAGCGACAAGGGCACGGTGCCGAGCTTTCAAATGACGAAGACCTTCCCCGCGCTGACGTGGGAGGAATCGATGGGCGCGATGCTCCTTTATGTCGAAGAGCTGCAGCACCGGCTGGCCGCGGCCTATCCCGAGGGAAAACACGCTCGCGTGCTGCCGACGGCGCTCGCCATGGGCTGGATCAAAAACATGATCGATCACGGGAAGTTTCCCGATGCGAAACCCGGCTCTTTTTATCCGCTGCTTTTCAATGATCAAGTCCATCCGGCCGACGCGCCGATTCACGGGACGGCGAATGGCGCCTTCCTCGTGGACATGACTTGGTTCTCGGCTTTCTATCACGAGGCGCCGGAGGGAAAGGTGCTGCCGATCGAGACGACATTGACTCCCGCGCAGACACAGGCCATCGAGCGGCTCGCGTGGCACGTCATCGAAAACTATCCCGATTGCGGACTCTATCGGGAAGGCAAGGCGCCGTGCGGCCAGCCGGAGTTTGCGAACGACGGCAAAATCATCACGCTGAAATCAAGCACGCCCGGCGCGTGGTTTCGCTACACGCTCGATGGCACCCCGCCGACGCGCACGCGCGGCTATGTTTATTGCGGTGCGATCAGCCTGCAGCCGGGCATCCAGCTCAAGGCCGTCGCTTACAAAAGTGGCATGGCCGACAGCACCGTCGCCGCCCAATAAATCGTCGAAATGAGTCAGTAACCTACCACCTATGAAACGCACCGCTCCCCTCATGACAAAACTCAGCGTCGTCCTGCTTGGCTTATTGCCGGGTGTGCTGTGGATGCCCGTGCCGACTTTCGGTGCGGATGAAAAGACCACCTCGGCCACGCAACCTGCGACCAAAGGCCAGCGGGTCTACACCTGCGGGCATAGCTTCCACGTCTTTGTTCCCCGGCTGCTCGAGGAGGTCGCGAAATCGGCAGGCATCGCGGATCACCAAACCGTGGGGCTCTCCAGCATCGGTGGCTCGCGCGTGATCCAGCATTGGGATCTGGCGGATGATAAATTCGGCTCGAAGAAAGCGCTGACCGACGGGAAAGTCGATGTGCTCACGCTCTCGCCGATCTGGCTGCCGGATGAGGGCATTGACAATTTTGCCAAGCTCGGTGTGGAGCACAACCCGAACATCCGCATCTTCGTGCAGGAGTTCTGGATGCCGAATGACGAGTACGTGCCTGTCTATCCGCTGCAAGCGGGCAAGGGGATCGATCACAACGCCACCGACGTCGCGAAGTTGAAGGAAGCCAATGACAAATACAGCCACGACGTGGAGGAGTATGTGGCCAAGGTAAACAAGGCACTGGGCAAGGAAGCCGTCTTCGTCGTGCCCGTCGGTGAAGCGGCAGACAAGCTGCGCGAGAAGCTGGTGGCCGGGCAGGCGCCGGGATTGAAGATGCAGTGGGATTTGTTTCGCGATTCATGGGGACACCCGGAGGCGCCGCTGCAGATCCTCGATGCCTATTGCTACTTCGCCGCGATCTATCATCGCAGCCCGGTAGGCTTGCCGATGCCGAACGCGCTGGCTGCTTTCAAGACAGTGGGCCTGGAAGGAAGAGAAAAGGTCCGCCCGCGTGCCAAAGGGACGTCGGCGACTCCTGCCGTATTGCCTGCCACGCCGATCCCGGCCGGGCACGAGATCAGCACGGAGGACAAGGAGAAGCTGAACCGCATGCTGCAGGAGATCGCCTGGGAAACGGTGAGCCACCACCCAATGACTGGAGTGCAGGCGCAGTGAGCTTGCCCGTGGAATTGGCAGCGCTGCTACGGCCTTGCCAACCTGCGGAATCGGAGCATTGATAAACAGCCATGTTTCCTCGGGTCCGTCCTCGTTGCTTCCGCGTGTGGGAGGCGCTTGCGTTTTTGCTGATGATTGGAGGTGTGTGCGGAAAATTGCGCGCGCTTGATACCCCGACCATGCAGGCCATGATCATCGTGGAAGGCGACGAAGGGCGTGGCTCCGGCTTCGTGGTGAAGATGAGTGGCAAGACCTACCTGATCACGAATTCCCACGTGGTGCGCGGCAACCACAACGTGAAATTCCGGAACTTGCAGAACGTCGAACTCGCCACCGGCCCGCTGGAGATCGCGGAGAAAGCCGATGCCGTGCGTGCTTCGGTGATCGGTGTGAGCGATGCCCTGGAGCTCGAGCCGCAACTCGACAAGGTGAAGATCGGCGACGAAGTCATCGTCGCTGGAAATTCCGAGGGCGAGGGCGTGGTGCGGGAGATTCCGGGAAAGGTTGTGGGAATCGGTCCGGACCGGCTCGAGGTCGATGCGCCTTTCGTGCCCGGCAATAGCGGCAGCCCCATCCTGCTCAAGTCCACGGGCAGGATCATCGGCGTGGCCACCTACATGAAATTTCCGGACGCGCGCAAAAGCGGGAAATCGCCTTTCAGCCTGAACGAAGTGCGCCGCTTCGGCTATCGTCTCGATACCGTCGCGAAATGGATCCGGCCGAAGGCCAAAGACCGCCTGATGGAGGAGGGGACGAAGCTTGCCGAAATGGAGAGCCTCTTCACCTCGGTCACCGCCATTGTCGATAGCAATGCGCCTTTCGTGATGAAGTGGGGCGCGAGCAGTTTCGTGAGCAAACATCGCGCGCAGCAGTATCCCACCTTCGCCACGCTCTCGCGGACGATCGATGAATTCACCGCGGAATACAGCGCGGCCAATGGGGTGGAGGCGCGCAACAAGAGCGCGGCCAATTTCTTCGGCAAGATCAAGGGCATGCTCAGCGAGGAAAGCCGTGGCCTGTCGGAGAAGCAGTTCAGCGGCTACTACGCGGTGCAGTTGAAGGAGGTGCTGGGCCGCTACAAGGAATTCTCGGATTGGTATGATGGCACCTCCACCGCGGCCTATCGCGAAGCGTGGCTAAACGCCGAGTCCTTTGCTGCCCGTCGCTTCACCATTCCCCCGATCGATCCCGAGAAATTCAAATTCGTCCTGAGCGATCGCCGGGCCGACGATGAGCCGGCTGACCATTGCCATCACGTCACCTATCCGCCGGATTCCCAACCGGCGAACCTGGAGGGATTGTATTGGACGATCGTGGAGCCGGGCGGCTCGCGGCGCTCGTATCAAATCTCCCGCTCGAGCTTGTGGGTGCGCACGCCGGCGGATGGCAATTACCAGGTCTTCATCGAGTTTCGCATCGGGGAGAAGCCCAAGGTCGTAAGCAATGTCATCGAATTCAAATATGGGAATGGCGAGCCAGCCAAGCCATCGACCGAGGTGCCGGTGACCTCGCCTGCGCCCAGCGGAAACAAATAGGTCAGGAAGGCCGACGCCTTTCTCTGGAAGAGATTTCGACTGCACGCGGCGCGAGCTTCTGGCAGGAAAGCGGCATGCCCACCGAGGTTCTTTCCCTCCCGCTCTACATCGACTTCGGCGCGACGTTCCTTTTCGCCATCACTGGGGCGATGTTTGCCATCCGGCGGCATTACGATTGGGTGGGGCTCTTCGTCCTCGCGTTGTGCTCGGGGTTGGGCGGTGGCCTGTTGCGCGATGGTATTTTCATCAACGATGGCGCGCCGGCGGCGATGCGCAACGCGGGGTATTTGTGGTCGGTCATTGCAGGCTGCCTGGCGGCAGGGCTTTTCCATCGGCACGTCAGCCGGCTCGACCGAGTCTTTCTTTACGTCGACGCGCTCGGTCTCGCCGCCTATGGCGTCGTCGGCACGACGAAAGCCGCCGTGGCCGGGCTCTCGCTGCCGGCTTCGATCTTTGTCGGGGTGGTGAATGCCGTTGGCGGCAGCCTCATTCGCGATGTGCTGACGAGCACCGAATCGCTGCTTTTGAAACCCGGCCAATTCTATGTGATCGCCACGCTGGCGGGGTGCAGCAGTTATGTCGCCGCGACAACGTGGCTGCACCTGCCGGTTTCCGTCACCGTCTGGATCGCCATCGCCGTGACCTTCGCCGCGCGCACGCTTTCGATCGTGTTCAACTGGAAGACCGCGTCGATTTTGCCCAAACCCATGCCCGACAGCGAAGGGGCGGGTTCGTAACCCACGACCCGCCGCCGCCTGCCTTGGGCTCGGTGAAACCGTCTTGAAATCGCCTGACCCTCTGATTCGGTTGAGCAAGCGGACAAAATTGGTCATTGTCGTTCGGCGCTTCTAGGCTTGTTATTTCCGCCGCTTCGTATTCCTGATCATGCTTTCCCGCAGATTCTCCTCCGCCGTTCTCTTCACGCTCGTGGTGAGCGTCCTGGGTGTCCTTTCCGGTATCGCCCTGGCGGCAAAGGAGGGCGAACCGATCGAGGTGAAAGCGATGGCGGGGTTGCGCTTCGATCCGCCGCGGTTTGTGGTGAAGCCGGGGGCAAAGGTGAAGATCCAGGTCGAGAACACGGATGACATGGCGCACAATTTCGTCATCACCGCGCCGGGCGGGCGCATGGAGGTGGTGAATGCGGCCATGACCATGCCGATCACTCCGGAGCAGACCTTCATCCCGCAGAGCGACAAGATTCTTTTCCACACGCCGGTGCTCATTCCCGGAAAATCGGCGGAGGTGGAATTCACCGCGCCGGCGGAGGAGGGTGTGTATCCGTATGTCTGCACCTATCCCGGGCACGGCATGGTGATGTTTGGTGCGATGTATGTGACCAAGCAGAAGGAGAAGGAATTGCCGAAGGTCGGGGACGACGAGAATCTGCCGGACATGGTGCGCGAGCAGGCAAAGAACCCGATCCTGCACGCCTTCCCGATCGATACGCCGCATTGGTACCGCATCTTCATGCGCGACAGCGGGCCGGCCTCGATCGCGGTGCAACTCACCGATGGCCAGAACTATTGCTGGGACGCCGCCGCCTGCCGCTTGCGCTATGCGTGGCGCGGCGCGTTTGTTAATCCCATGCCGCACTGGTCGTCGAATGGCGACGACTTCGCCGAGGTGAAAGGGACGATTTACTACCGCACGCCCCCGTACTTTCCGCTGCGCTTCGGCGACGAGAAAAAGATTCCGACCGATATTCATTTCCGCGGCTATCACGTGGTGGATGGTCTGCCGGAATTCCACTACACGGTGGAAGGCGCCGACGTGCGCGAACTGATCAAGGCGGCGCATCACGGCGGCTTCGAGACGACATTCAAGATCACGGGGACGAAGGCGCAGGTGTTTTATGTGAGCGATCCGAATGGCGGGGCCACGCTCGCTTCGGAGGCGGGGAAATTTACCGATGGCGTGCTGAAGCTGCCGCCGGCGAAGGCGAAGGAATTCACCATCACGTTCACCGAGATCCTGAACAAAGAACCGCTGGGCTATTGGTCGATGGACGATGTGCTTACGGTGAAGAAGCCGTTGCCCGTGCCCGGCGTGAAGAATCGCGCGCTCACTTTCGATGGGAAGAAAGTGCAACACGACACGGGCCTCAAGACCGAATCGCTCGGCACGGATGTCACCTTTTCCATCTGGGCCCAGCTCAGCGATCCGCCCGCGGCCGACCAGGTCTGCATCGGCGCGGCGGAGAATGAGGGTGAGTTTGCGCTCGGCGCGAATCTCGGCGGAGTCGCCGGCTACGGCGTGCGGGTGAAGAATGGCAGCCAGGACATGAAAATTGTGGCCGCGGTGCCGATGGAGGCCGATGGCAACTGGCATCATCTCGTCGCTACATTGAACGCGAAGGGACTGCGCTTTTATTTCGATGGGAAACCGGCGGGGTCGGGCGCGGGCGCGGCGCTGCCGAAAGACGCGGAGTTTTATCTCGGCTCGAATGGGACCAGCCACTTCGCGGCGGCCACGCTCGATGAGGCGCGCATCTACGCACGTGTGCTCGATGCGAAGGAGATCGCAGCGATCTACGAGGGCGAAAAGCCGAAGACCACCACACCACCACCGGGCGCAAAAGAGCCGCCGGGCGAGAACAAGAAGCCTGCCGCCAAGGAGCGCGCCAAGCCTGCCGCCACGCCGGAACCCGCCAAGCCCACCCCGGCCGCCACTCCTGCCGCGCACGCAAAACCGGCTCCGAAAACGACCCCGAAACCGGCCAAATGAAACGCTTTCTTCTGCCTCTCCTTTTCGCCGTGCGCGTTGCTTTGGCCGCGGACACTCTCGCGCCGAGCGAATACTACAAGGTGGAGAATATCGCCACGCCCTTGGGCCTCGCGGTGGAAACGGGTGGCCTCGCCTTTGCGCCGGATGGCCGTCTCGCGGCCTGCTTCCATCGCGGCGAAGTTTATTTCTACAACCCGGAGACGAAGGAGTGGAAACTCTTTGCCCAAGGCCTGCAGGACCCGCTCGGTCTCGTAGTGCCGAAGAATGACGAAGTGATCGTGATGCAGCGCTCGGAACTCACGCGCCTGCGGGATACGGATCACGACGGCGTGGCCGACAGCTACGAGACGATTTGTGATTCCTTCGGCATGACGGGGAACTATCACGAGTTCGCCTTCGGGCCGTTGCCCACTCCGGATGGCGGCTGGTTTGTGGCGCTGAACACCGCTTCGAATGGCGCGGGTATCCGGCAAGAATTGCGCGGTGAGTTCCGCGATCGCGGCCGCGAGGGCCGCATGTATTCCGTGGTGCCATGGCGCGGCTGGGTGGTGAAGATCACGCCCGATGGGAAGCTCACCCCGTGGGCCTCGGGCTTCCGTTCGCCGAACGGGCTCGGCTACGACACGAAAGGCCGGCTTTTCGTCACGGACAACCAGGGCGACTGGCTCGGCGCGTGCCCGCTCTATCAGGTGGAGAAAGGAAAATTTTACGGGCATCCCGCGGCGCTCACGTGGAAGCAGGGTGAGAATCGCGACCCGGTTGCGATTCCGCCGAAGGAGCTCGATGCCATGCGCACGCGCGGCAGCATCGTCTTTCCGTACAACTCGATGTCGAATTCACCGACACAACCACTCACCGATACGACCGCCGGGAAGTTCGGACCTTTCGCCGGGCAGATGCTGGTGGGCGAGATGAATCGTCCCCGGCTCCTGCGCATGGCGATGGAAGAAGTGGATGGCCAATTGCAGGGCATGGCCGTGGCGCTGCTGGAGGCGCATGGCTTGCACAAGGGTGACAACCGCATTGCCTTCGCACCGGACGGAAGCTTGTGGGTGGGGCAGACCGAGCACGGCTGGGCGGGGGACAAAGGCATCCAGCGGATTTCCTGGACCGGAAAGGTGCCGCTCGATGTCAAGGAAATGCACCTGACGAAGGCGGGCTTCGAGCTCACCTTCACGCAGCCGGTCGAGAGTTCCTCGGCGAGCAATCCGGAGTCTTATAAGGCGCGCCGTTACTATTACGATTATCACGCGGCTTACGGTTCGCCCGAGTTTGATTTGCAGCAGATCACGCCGAAGTCGGCCACGCTCTCCGAGGACCGCACGAAGGTCACGCTGGAGTTCGACACGATGGTGGCCTGGCGCATTTACGAGTTTCACCTCGATGCCTTGAAGAATGACGAAGGTGCCGCAATCGCGAATCCGCTGGTGGCTTACACGCTCAATCATCTCGTCGGCGCCAAGACCCCGCCGCCGCCCGAACCGGGCGTGGCTCAAAATAGCGAGGGCACCGAGCCGGAAAAAACGGAAGAAGCGAAACCGGAGGAGAAGAAGGACGAGCCCAAGAAATCTACGCCAACCCCGAAACCCACATCGGCGAAGACCGCGTCCAAACCTGCAGACAGCGGCAAGAAAGCCACTCCCGCTCCGGTAAGTCCGACACCCACCCCGAAATCCAAACCGGCGACCAAACCCACTCCCAAGGTGACGCCAACACCGACGCCGACGCCGAAGAAGAAGTAGCATCCATGCGGGGTGCGGCTCTCGCGGTCCGCTCGTGAGCGCGATGACCGAAAGAAATTAGGAACCCAGCGCGCAGGACGGGATGGAATCAAGAAAGTAGGAAAGCAGGAATCGAAACGGGCTTTTCCTGCTTTCCTGCTTTCTTAATTCAATTCGTTTATCCGGACCTCTGACTTCGGCCGCTCAGTTGCGCGGATAGCCTCGCCGATCAAGCCCGCACCGTATTCAGCGCCGCATCGAGCGAGGGCACGTCGGTGATCGACAGGCAAGGCGACCCCTTCCGGGTGCGGTTGAGCAGGCCGGCGAGCACGCCGCCGGGGCCGAGCTCGAGGAAGAGATCGCACTTTTCCTCATCCACGAGGTACTCGATCGTCTCCGTCCAGCGCACCGTGCCGGTCACCTGATCCTGCAGCGAGGAGCGAATCTCCTCCTCCTCGCGCACGGGTGCTGCGTCGACGTTGCAAATCACCGGAAAGCGCGGCGTGGCCAGCGAGGTCTTTTGCAATTCCTCGCCGAGGCGAATGAACGCGGAGTTCATGAGCCGGGAATGGTACGCGCCCGCCACGTTCAATGTCTTGGCGAGGCGAATGCCGTGCTCCTTGGCCAGCGAAACAGCCAGGGCCACCTTCGAGCTTTCACCGGAGATCACGATCTGACCGGGACTGTTGAGATTGGCGACGTCCACATCGGTCTCCGCGGCGAGCGCGCGCACGGTGCTTTCATCGGCGCCGATCATCGCGGCCATGCCGCCGGTGGTCTGCTCGCAGGCTTCCTGCATGAAAAGACCGCGGCGTGCGACCAGCTTCAGTCCGGTTTCAAAATCGAAAGTGCCCGCGGCGCAGTGCGCAGTGAATTCGCCCAGCGAAAGTCCGGCGGTGATATGCACGGGAAACTCGCCGATTTCCGCGCGCAGCGCGGCCAGCGTGGCGAGGCCATGCACGAAGAGCGCCGGCTGGCAGTGCTTCGTCTGGGTGAGCTCTTCTTCCGGCCCTTCGAAAGCGATCTTGCTCAAGGGATAACCGAGCACTTCATCGGCCTTGGCGAAAAGCTCCGCGGCTGCGGGATATTTGGCGGCGAGGTCCTTGCCCATGCCCACGGCTTGAGCGCCTTGTCCGGCGAAAAGAAGGGCGATGCGTTTGTCTTTCATAATCTTTGTCCAAGGTGGAGCACCTTTGCGGCGCGTGCGGCGCTACGCTCCAGAAATTCCGCGCCACGCTGCATCGCGGTGTCCAGAGACACCGGTTCGTCGATGATGGCGCAGAGCGCGTCGAAGAGGGAACCCACAGCCGCACTTTCGGCGATGGAACCGGCGAACGCCAGCACTGGTTTTTGATGTTTGCGCGCGAGCTGCGCGACGCCCGCCGGGCCTTTGCCCTCCAGCGTTTGGCCGTCGATGCGGCCCTCGCCGGTGATGACCAGATCACACGCCGCGATGCGGTCCTCGAGATGCAGTGTTTCGGCGACAAGATCGAACCCGGAGCAAATCTTTGCCCCGCAAAAACTTAATAGGCCGTAGGCGATCCCGCCCGCCGCGCCCGCACCCGCTGTCTCGCGGAAATCGCACTCCAGATCAGTCGCCACGACATCGGCGAGGTTCAGAAGCCCTTCCTCCAGGGCCACGATGTCTTTTTCATTCGCGCCCTTCTGCGGGCTGAAAATGTGCGCGGTGCCGCGCGGGCCGAGCAGGGGATTCTGCACGTCACAAGCCGCCACGATCTCGGGGAGCTCGATGGCGTCTTCGTGCTCGATGCGGATCAAGGCGAGCAGGTTCCCGGGAATAGCCTCCAGGTCTTCGCCGTCACTGGTGAGAAATTTATAACCCAACGCCTCGGCCATACCGATGCCCCCATCCGTGGTCGCGCTCCCGCCGAGCCCCACGAGGATCTTCTTCGCTCCGCGCTTCGTCGCGTGGCGGATGAGTTGCCCAGTGCCGTAGGTATTCGCTCGCAAGGGGGCGCGTTCCTCCGGCTTCAGCCGCCATAGGCCCGAGGCCTCGCTCATGTCGATGATGGCCAGCTTCTCCTGCTCCACCCAGGCGTAGCGGGCATCCACTTCGCGCCCGATCGGGTCGAGCGCTCGCGTCGTCACCCATTCGCCTCCCAAGGCATCGCGCAATGCATCGGCAAAACCCTCCCCGCCATCGGCGATGGGCGCATGCGTGATCTCCACCTCGGGCCATACCCGCAGGAATCCTGCCGAAATGGCTTCCGCTGCGGCAACCGCCGAGAGCGAACCTTTGAATTTGTCCGGTGCGATGAGAATCTTCACGAAAATGGGACGGGGAGTTTCGTTGCAACCGGACGGGATGACAAGCTGCCAGACCCGAAAATTCAGAGAGAGCGATCCCTTACCGGGGCCGCGTGCTTGCTCTTATGGGGAGCCTCAGCGCGCGTTCTTCAATTCACCAACCAGCGCTTCGGCCTCCGCGAGTTCGCGCTCCACGGGGGCCATGTCTTCCGCTGCCACCACGCCCACCTCTCGTTGTTTCGTCATAATCGCCAATCGTTCCTTCGCTCCATCCCGTCGCGCCACCGCGGCGCCGAGCTTGTCCCCGGCGAACATCGCCTCCGCCCACTGCAGTTGCTCTTGTGCTTTCAAGACGGAGATGTAGTCGGTGGTCCCCGCCTCGTAAAGAGCCTTTGCCCTTTGCAGGCTGGTACGCGCCGTATCCACCACCGATTGCGGCACCAGGCTTTTCGGAACTGCTCGCGCAGATTGCTCAGCCACCTCCGCGACGGCCACTTCCGAACGCACCTGGCCGGCGCGCGAATAAAACCAAAATGTTCCTGCAACCACTGGCACGACAAAGACGACCGCAATAAACGCCAGCACTGCCAGAATCAGCCACGCCCATCTGAGGCGTGAGCGCGGTGCCTCGCGCGGCACTGGATTGGAGCGACGCAGCACCAATCCGATCACCAGCAGAACGATGCCGGGGAGAATCAGAAACGGGATGCAAATGAACAGCGCGACGGCGACGACTCTCGCTGCCCGTGTTTTCGGGGTGGCCGGCCGTTCGGCCTTTTGCAGGACCCTCGCCGTCACACCCGGCTGACCCGAAAAGTATTCCTGCACCTTGGTGAGGCTGTCGTTGGCCGTATCCGCTGCTTCCTGGGGCGAGCGCGAATACGCGCCGATTTCGAAGACCGGCGGCTTTTTTTCCACGACGGCCAGCAGGGCACGCTTCGCAGGCGGCGTGAGTCGAAAGGCTTGCTGGAAAACGGCGGCCTTTCCTCGATCGGGTGGGCGGACCTCGATGAGCCCGAAGGCGTAATAGTTGTGTGGCAGAAAACACGCTGTGAGCCAGGCGCCGGCGACGACGAGAAAGGCGACCACGAGGCAGGCCGTGCCGAACTTGATCCACCTGTTGGTTTTTGCCGGAGCAGGTTTCGGCGCGGTGCTGGCTTGCGGCGCGATCGTTTCCACCTGTGTGCGCATCTCCGCCACCGTCTGGTAACGCAGTTCCGGAGTTCGTTCCAGCGCGCGCAGGACGATCTCGTCGAGCCGCACGTCGATCTGCACTTTGCGGGAAGGGGGCTGGAGCCGGTCCGCGGGCAGTTCGCCGGTGAGCATCTCGTAAAAGACCACGCCGAGCGAATAGATGTCTGCGCGATGATCGGTGGGCTGATGCTGCCTTTGCTCCGGAGCCATGTATTGCGGTGTGCCAGCCGGCTGGCTCTCGGCAGCGTTCACTTCCGGGGCATCGGCGTTCAGCATTTTCGCAATGCCGAAGTCGGCGATCTGCACGCGACCTTCCTTGTCCAGCAGCAGATTCTCCGGCTTGATGTCGCGGTGCACGATGCCGTGGGCGTGCGCGTATTCCAGCGCCTCGCAGATGGGCGGCACGATGGCCAGCGCCTGCTCAGGTGTGAAGCGTCCGGCCTTCATCGCCTGGCGCAGGTTCACGCCATCCACAAATTCCATGAGCAGGAAGTAGTAGCCGCCCGCCTGACCGAAGTCGTGAATAGTTACGATGTGCGGATGGTTCATCGCCGCGAGGGCGCGCGCTTCGTCGGTGAAGCGCCGGGCAAAGTCCGTATCGGCCGACCGCTCCGGAGCGAGAAGCTTGAGCGCCACGATCCGATCCAGCGATTTCTGCCGAGCCTTGTAGACCACACCCATCCCACCGCGCCCGAGGCAGTCGATGATTTCCAATTGTGGAAAGTGAGGAGCGAGCTCCGCCGGCGTCGGAGACGGGAGTGCGGCTTTCGCCTCGGCGTCGCTCAAGGTATCCGTGCCGAGATTCATTGCGCCAAGGCAGCGCGGACAGAGGCCTTGCGGCGCATCGGGTGGCAGTGGCGCCCCGCATTGGGGGCACTTGGGGGATTCGTTGGTGCTCATCACCTTGGAGTTACGGAATGCGCATCCATTGTTACCGTCCTACCCACGACTGAGCACGGCCACGAGGTGCCGTAGTTCCTCATCCACGTCTTCTCCCTCGGCGAGCGTGCCCGTGATCGTCTCGCGGAAGAGCTGGCGAAAGCGTTTGCGCAGCCGGTGCACCGCTACGCGCACCGCGCCCTCGTTGCTTTTCAATTCCGCTGCCAGCTCGGCGTAGGGGATGTCGCCGCGATCTGCGGCCAGCGAGCGCTTCAAGCTGGCGAACTCCGCGGCTTTGCCCGCGCGGGTATATTCTGCGGCCAGATTTTCCAGTGCCTGATCGAGCA
The DNA here is from genome assembly GCA_041287745.1 of Chthoniobacter sp. Classification (GTDB taxonomy): domain Bacteria; phylum Verrucomicrobiota; class Verrucomicrobiia; order Chthoniobacterales; family Chthoniobacteraceae; genus Chthoniobacter. The sequence goes on from JBGGMZ010000245.1 coordinate 13,472, forward strand.
ATGTCATCGCCCAGCGCCGCTCGTAAATGTCATCCGGGGCGCGCGTCTCTGCGGGCTCGCCCGCGTAGCGCTGCTCGGCGTCCGTGGTATCGAGCGGCACATGCGGTTGCGCGCCGCCCCGCTTTTGGGCGAGCGCCCGCTGCCACTCCTTCGCCATGAAACGCTTCAACGCGACGAGGAGGAAAGTACGGAAGCGGCCCTTGTCCGGATCGGCGGCGAGCAGCCATTCCTTTTCGAGCAGCCGCGCGAAAAACTCCTGCACGAGATCCTCCGCATCGTGCGGTGTTTTTCCCAGTCGCCGCAGGTAAGCGTAAAGCGGATACCAGTAGGCCCGGCACAGCGTCTCCAGGGCGGTGTGCGCCTCGGTGGCGGCATCTCCTCGCGCCGCGAGCACCACCGACCAGCGCGTGGTCACAAATAGCGGCGAGGGGAAGGGGGAAGACGAGGGCACGAGGCAGACGTTTCCTCCTTCTTACGAAAATTGGGATGTCTGTTACAGGAGAATGGGTGCGGAGGACCCAGCGCCCGCCCTCAGAGCCTCAATGCTTCTTCGGCTTTTCGCCGGTGAAGATCGTCTTAATGCTGCGGCCGATTTTCGTGAGCATGGAGTCGTCTTCCTTCGGCTTGCTGCGCCGGGATTTGGAGGCGGCGGAAGTGCCCGAGCGAAAGTCGATGGTGACGGTCTGCTGCCCCGCATCGGCCAGATCCACGCGGCGGACCCGCGAGACTCGGCCCTTCCATTCCGCCGTGATCTCATGAGAGCCCGGCAGGAGCTCCACCTCGAGCGGGCCCACGCCAATCACCCGGCCGTCGCACGTGATCTCGGCGCCGTCCGGCTGCGTGCGAATCTTCACCGAGCCATGTGGGAACTCCTGGAGGAAGGTGGTTTTTTCCGCCGAGGGCACGTTGACCACCACGCTTCGGCTGGACTGTGCAGCGGGCGTGTAAATCACGCGATAAGCTCCCGCCGGAAGGGGCACCACCGCAGGCGTTTCGCCGCTCTGCAACACTTCGGTCGCGGTAGTCTCGTAGGCGCTGGCCAGGACTTGGAAGGGAATGCCGCGAGGCGTGGTTTCCAATGTCACCTGGCAAGGTGCGGCGGTCGTCGCTGGCGCTGAATTCACTGGCGACGGTGCGAGCAGAGCGCGCTGATCCTCCGTGAGCGGAGGAGGGCTGGGAGGCGAAGCTGGAGCAGGAGCAACCGGCGCAGGTGGTGTCTGGGCGATGTCCGCCGCGGGCGCGGTGCTCGCTGCAGAAGGCACTACAGGAGGTAATGCTGGCGCCGGTGCTGGCGGCGCGACTGCGGTCGCCGGCGGCGAGGTGCGGGGCGCGTTCATCGCGGCTTGGTGGCCGCCTCGCCAGCTCAGCAGAGAGATCGCTCCTAAACTTACTATGCAGGCGCCGGCAAGAATGGGACGCCGTTCCTTCGCCAGCGCCCAAGCCTTGAGCTGCAGCCAGTCTACGGTAATGGGCGGCTTGGCCGGCGCGGCGGGGCGCATGCTGGTCCCCACCATGGTCGGTGGCAGGGCATCGCCCATCGGTGCGGCGGCCTCCGCAATGGGTGAGCAAGCGAGTCCCAGCCGGTGAGCGATTTCCGCGGCGGACGCTGGCCGGTCGCGTGGGTGCTTGGCCAGGCAGGCGGCGATGGTTTCCTCCCAGGCGGCGGGCAGCGGATGCGCGCACGGCAGCCCGAGTTTTCTCCGTCGCTCCGTAATGGTGTCAGGCACGATCTCGCGAACCTGCGTGGAAATGTCGCCGCTGTAAAATGGCGGGCGGCCGGTGAGCAATTCGTAGAGCGTGGCGCCGATCGAGTAGACATCGTCCGATGGGGCGGCGAGTTCCCCGAGCAACTGCTGCGGGCTCATGTAGCCGAGCGTGCCCCCGGTGCTGGAAAAGGCGCTCACCCGCGCGGCCGTATTTTGCAGGCTGCAGGAAATGCCAAAGTCGGTGACCTTCAAGGCGCCGCGCGCATTCACCATGAGATTGCTCGGCTTCAAGTCGCGATGCACGCAACAGCCGCTCTCATGCGCGTAGGTCAGCGCACTGCACAGCGCGGCGGTCCACACCTCCAGGTCGCGCGGCTCGAAGTGCCGGCTGGGTCGATCGACCCGCATCTGGGCGAGGCTGTCGCCATCCACATACTCCATCACGATGGCCGCCATCTCCTCGTCCTCCACGAAGTCGTGGATGCGCACGATGTGCGGATGGGTGAGGTCGAGGCAGCGGCGGGTCTCGCGCTTCAGGTCATCGTGGGCCGAGGCATCGAGGAAGCAGACGTCCGGCAGAAACTTGAGCGCCACGGGGCGATCCAGTCGCGAATCGTGCGCCTTCCACACCACGCCCATGCCTCCGCGACCCGCCACGGATTCGAGCTGAAAGCGGCCAAATACCTGGCGTCCCCCCTCCAGCGGGTTCTGCGACGCTTCGGAGCGCCAAGAGATGACAGGGCTGGTGGACATTGCAGGACAGAGGGAGCAGCGCCCGTACTAGAACCGGCCACCTGATGATACGTTCAGGGTAACTACGCAGCGAAAGATGGGCCTCCCCACCGGTGTCCGGCCTGAATTCTGCAATGGAAACGGCGAAAATTGATCTGTGTCTGTCACCTTCTCTCCCAACGCGGCCTGGCTGGAATTTCCCTCCGGCGAACGACAATTCCTCAATGAGAAAACCACCTCCATCGGGCGCGCCCCGACCTGTCGGGTGATCGTCGCTTCCGATCGGGTGTCGCGCAATCATGCCGCGATTCGCTGGGAAGAGGACGGTGTTTTCACCTTGCTCGACTTTGGGAGCAGCAACGGCACCTTTCTCAACGGCCAGCGCGTCTCCCGGCCGGTCGTGCTGCGCAATGGGTGGGTGATCGAGGTCGGATTGCAAAAGATGATCTTCCGCACCGTGCCGGGGGCGAATGGCGCCACCGCGGCAGCGAATGGCGAGGTGAGCGTCACGCCATGCTGGCTGCTCGCCCTCTCTGCCACCACGCTTGGCTGTCGCACGCCTGGCGAGGGACTGGCGGGCAAGACTTTCGAAGGCTGGAGCGAGCGCGCCCAGCGCATCGTCACGAAGCATCGTGGACGCACCATGCGCGGGCGCGATGAAGGGCTCATCGCCTACTGGCCCGTGACCACGGGGGATTCGCGCGCGGCCACGATTGCTGCGGCAGTGCGCGCGCTCCTGACCGTGCAGCGGCAAAACGAGGAACTCCGCCTTTCCCTGCACTACGGCTCGACGAGCCTGCGGACGACACCCACCGGAGAGGAAGCGCCGGCGGGCTCCGAAGCGATCACCGTGATGCAGCTGGACCGCTTGGCCCGCAATCTAAGTATGCCCATCCTGCTCACGGAAGCGGCCCGCGACAGTCTCGGGGCTCTGGCGGCGACCCGCCGACTCGGACTCGACGACTTGCGTGGATATCGAGGGGAGCAGAAATACTACACCCTTGCGGAAGCCTCTGCGGATGGCGCGGTAAAGTGAGATCGTCCTGAGATCGCTTCCCGTTCTACCCCGCGCCGGGGCTTTTTCGAGGTCGGAAATCCGCTACGATGCCGTAGGCGGCGGGTTCGTGAATCTTCACTTCCCAGCCATGTTCGGCGGCAAAGGCTTGGATTTTTTCCGCCTGCTCGGCGGAAGACAGACTCCAGCAGGTGCGCAGGACGTGGCAGAAAATGCGGCAGGTGTCGTGGGTCGTCAGCCGTAGCCGGATAAACCCGGCCAGTTCTTCTATCGTGCCGATCACTGCTGGGCCGAGTCGTCGATCAGGCGAAAGGTCGCCGTATGGGCACTGCTTTCCGAGACCACATCGCCGTGTTCGCCCAGAACGAGGACGGGGACACTGCCGTCGATCAGCCTGGCGGCCGCCGCCATGGCTTCTTCCAGAGTGTTAAACTCCTGTCTCCAGTCGTCTCCCTCTTTGATCAGGACAAATTTTCGGTCGGCGAGGTGATGATGCAGTTGAAGACGGGGTTCCATCGAAGCGCGCCGGTATTACCACGTAGTCGAGCAAGTGCTCAGAGGAATTCGCTACGGAAATTCCCTGATCGTCGTCTCAGGGTTTATTTCTGTGCTTTCGAGGCACGCGGGAAGCATTGGTTGGGCGCAATCGGGGTGTTGCTGAAGCGGCAGGACGGCGTACGCATCGGAGAAAAGGGTGCTCTATCGCAGCTGATCGCGGTCTAAAATAGTCCCGGGGGGACAGCTCTTTCAGAAAATGGCATTTGAAATTGCCCGGCCGGGCCAATACCTGTGTAGCGCGCTCCCAAAAACACTCTACACGGAGGGGTGGCAGAGCGGTCTAATGCGCCGGTCTTGAAAACCGGAGAGCCGCAAGGCTCCGTGGGTTCGAATCCCACCTCCTCCGCCATCTTTAGAAAGAATGCCGTTTCCCGCCCCAGCTCCCCACCGGTTCTCCATCCGGCGGAAGATCCTCATTGGGTTCGGGCTCGTCTTTCTCATGCTGGGCATCATCGGGCTCATCAGCTACCGGAGCACGCGGGCCTTTATCCTCACGGCGGATTGGGTGGCGCATACCCACGAGGTCATGGAGATCCAGGAGCGCACCCAGCGGCACCTCATGGAAATGGAAAGCGGCCGGCGCGGCTTTCTGATCACCGGGGACGAAGGTTATCTGCGTGGGTTCGAGGAGGCGCAGGCGCAGATCATCGAGAATTTCAACGCGCTGAAGACTTACACGGCCGATACCCCGCAGCAGACCCTGAAGCTCGACCGCCTGCTCACGTTGATCCAGCGCAACTTCTCCCAGCAGGGGATCGAGATCGAGACACGCCGCACTCTGGGGTTCGCCGCCAGCGCGGCCGTTTTTTCCAAGAGCGAGAGTGAGCAGACCACGCAGGACATCCGCAAGATCCTGGCGGACTTCGACCGGGAGCAGCGCGCGCTGCTGGCCGAGCGTGCGGCGCTCACGCGGCTGGTCGGCCAGGCCACCACGCTCACCATCGTCGCAGGCAGCGTCTTCACTTTCGTGGCGCTGCTGGTGGCCTGTTTCCTCATTCTGCGCGACGTCGCGGCACGGCACCGGGCGGAGGAAGCACTGGCCGCGGAGCATCATCTGCTGCTCAGCATCATCGATACCATCCCGGATCACGTCTACGTGAAGGACGTGGAAGGCCGCTTCATCCTCGATAATGTGGCGCATCGCGAGATGTACGGCCCGAAGACCGAGGGCACCACGACCGGGCGCACGGTCTTCGACTACTATTCGGCTGATGAAGCTGCGCGGTTCGACGACGACGACCATCGGGTCGTCGAGACGGGGGAGGGCATCTTCAATCTCGAGGAAGTGCGGGTGCAGGAGGACGGCGGGGAACTGTGGATCGAGACGACAAAGGTGCCGCTGAGGGACACGGACGGTTCGATCATCGGGCTCGTGGGCATCAGTGCCGACATCAGCGACCGCAAGGCGGCCGAGGCCCAGTTGCTGCGCTTTGCCGCCCAGCTCGAGAGCAGCAATTCCGAACTGCAGAACTTTGCCTCTGTCGCCTCGCACGATTTGCAGGAGCCGCTGCGGAAGATCCAGGCCTTCAGCGATCGGCTCCGCGTGAAGTGCGGCAAGCTGCTCAACGAGCAGGGGCTCGACTATCTTGACCGCATGCAGAATGCAGCCCAGCGCATGCAGGTGCTCATCCAGGATCTGCTGAAGCTCTCGCGCATCACCAGCCGCGCGCTGCCCTTCGCGCAATGCGATCTCAGGGAAATCGTGCGCAGCGTGATGTCCGACCTCGAGATCGTCATCGAGCAGAAGCGGGCGAAAGTGGAAGTGGGCGAACTGCCGAATATCGAGGCGGACCCCGTGCAGATGCGGCAGCTTTTCCAGAACCTCATCAGCAATGCGCTCAAGTTTCAAAAGCCGGGCGAACAGGCCGAGGTGGCGATCGAGGGCCGTATCTACGAAGTCCGGGAGCGCAATGCCGGTGAGGTCGCCATTCCCGGGCAGCGCATTTGCAAGATCGTCGTGCGCGACAATGGGATTGGCTTCGATCCGAAATTTGCCGACCAGATTTTCGTTGTCTTCCAGCGGCTACACAGCCGCAGCGAATACGAGGGCACTGGCATCGGCCTGGCCGTCTGTAAGAAAATTACTGATAGGCACGGCGGTTCGATTGTGGCAAAGAGTGCGGAAGGTCAAGGCGCCGCGTTTATTGTAACGCTGCCGGTGACCCAACCATCACCCCAAGCAAATGAGTAGAGAAGCCATGCCGATAACGATTTTGATGGCCGACGATGATGCGGACGACCGGAGGCTGACGCAGGAAGCCTTCGAAGAGGCGCGCCTCATCAATGATGTGCGTTTTGTGGAAAATGGGGAGCAACTGCTCGACTACCTGCGCAAGAAAGGGCCCTACGCTCCACCTGCCGAGGCGCCGCGCCCGGGCTTGATCCTGCTCGACCTGAATATGCCGCGCAAAGACGGGCGCACTGTGCTGAAGGAACTCAAGAGCGACCCGGAACTGCGACAGATCCCGGTGGTCGTCCTCACCACGTCCAAGGCGGACGAGGACATCTACAAGAGCTACGATCTCGGTGTGAACAGCTACATCGTCAAGCCGGTCACCTTTGAGGCGCTGGTGGACATCCTGCAGACGCTGGAGAAGTACTGGTTCGAGATCGTGGAATTGCCGCCGAAGAAGGACTAACTGGATTTAGGATTTACGAAGGATGAGGTATGATTTGGGCTCCCCGCCAAATCATAAATCGTAAATTATACATCCAGCCTTTTCGCCATGCTTTCGCCCACTGAACTTGCCGCTCTTCGTCAGGATTACTCGCAGCGCGGATTGCGCCGGGCCGACCTTGATCCGGACCCGGTCAAGCAGTTCAACACGTGGCTGAATGAGGCGGTGGAGCACCAGCTCCTCGAGCCCAATGCGATGACGGTGGCGAGCGTGGATGCCGAGGGACAGCCGTGGACGCGGACCGTGTTGCTGAAGATTTGTGACGAGCGTGGGTTTACCTTTTTCACGAACTATACCGGTGCGAAGGGGCGGCACTTCGAAGCCAATCCGCGGGTGGCCATGACGTTTTGGTGGAACGCGCTGGAGCGGCAGGTGAATGTGACTGGGACCATCGCGAAGACCTCGCGTGAAGAGTCGGATGCGTATTTTCATTCGCGACCCGAAGCCAGTCAGGTCGGTGCGTGGGCCTCGGCGCAGAGCGAAGTCATCGCCGACCGCGAGCAGCTCGAGAAGCAGTTCGCCGACGCGCTGGCGCAGTATGGGCAGGGGCAAATTCCGCTGCCGCCGCATTGGGGCGGCTACCGTGTGGTCCCTCAGACGATCGAGTTTTGGCAAGGCCGGCGCAGCCGGCTTCACGACCGCCTGCGCTACACGCGGCAGGCGGAGGGCGGCTGGAAGATCGAGCGGCTCTCGCCGTAGAGGGCAGGACGGGTGTCCCGACGCGTCGATCTACGGATTCGGGGGAGGAGCGGCGATCGGTGCGGGGGCTGGGGTGGCCATAAGCGCCTGCAGTGCCGTCTCGGCGCGCTTGACTGCGGACTTGGTGCCGGCGCCGAGAGAGAGGAGTTTGCGTTCGCGCCAGACGCGGATTTCCGCCGCAGACCGCTGCGCTTGCTGCCATTTTGTGAATGCGTCCTGCGCGGTGGTGGTGGCCGCCGCGAGGTGGCCTTCGATTTCTTCCAACGTCTTTTTCGCTGCGTCATCCGTGGCCGGTTGCTTGCGACGCTCTTCGAGTTCGCGTTTCAACGCGTCCAGCCGCGCGTTCTCCAAGTCCTTCGTCAGCCGCACGACGGTCATCTGGCCTTGCTCGGCTTCGACCTTCGACAGCACGCCTGTCTTGGCGAGCCGCTCGCGCCAGGCCGCATTCTTCTTCGCCCGCTCCAGCGAGGCTTCGAGCTTGGCCACGTCCGCCGGAGGTTGGTTTCCCGCAGCTGCGGCGGCAAACGGAGCACCGGGGATGGGCACGTCCGGGACATCGTTGAGCATCAATTTTGGCTCGGGATCGAAGTCGGTCGGACCCGATTTCCTGGGCAATTCCTGCGCGGTGGCACTCGCGAAGGCGAGTGTCAGTAGAAGCGTGGAGCGTATGAGCAACGACGCCATGGTGGGCTTTATCCTAACTCGACGTGGCGGTTGGGCAAGTCGGCTGTGAGCCGAACCTTCACGGCTGTAGCGGCGCCGTAGACACTTCGCACTGCTGTCTTAGTGCGGGGCCTGATAGAAGATCGTCCCGATCGCCTGCACCTTGCGGCGGAAGACTTTGTCGCCGTTGGTCACGTAGAGGTATTCGCGATTCGGGCCGGAGAGCATCACGCTGGTCAGCGGCTTGTCGGCCTGCGGTTTGGGCAGCACGCCGCACAGGCGACCGGTCGGATCGTAGACCTGCACGCCCAACGCGGTGGCCACGTAATAGCGGCCAATCGTATCGCTGGCCATGCCGTCGCCGCCGGCAGCTTTCTTGTAGGGAGGAGGCTCGTTGAACTTAAATTCGCCGGCCTGATCGATCGGGCGGCGCATGGTCATATAGGGGCCTTTGCCCGTCAGCTTGCCATCGGTCTCGATGCGGAAGGTCCAGACGTTTTCCCCGGCGTAGTCGGACACCGCCAGCGTGCCTTGATCGGGCGAGAGCGTGATGCCATTCGGTGCAGTGATGCCCACATCGGCCGCGCTCTTCTCATGCGTCTTCGCGGCGATGCGCGTGACCTGATGCTTGCCCGTCTCGGTGAAGTAAACGTCGCCCTTGTAAGTCACCACGAGATCGTTCGGATTCACATCCTCGGCGATCACTTCCATGGCAGGCGGGCTTTGCTTCAGATCGAAGGCGACGAGCCGCTTCTTCGCGCCCTGGCAGGCGTAGAGCCTGCCGTCCGGCCCCCACTTGAGGCCGCTGCCGAGATCGTCGACGAGCTTCGTCTTCGTTCCATCGAGCGCGATCTTGTAGATGGCCGGAGCCTTGAGGTCCGAGCAGTAGAAATTGCCGGCTTCATCGGTGCACGGGCCGTCGACGAAAGTCATGCCATCGGCCACGACCTTCCAGTCTTCGCCATCGATCAGCAGCCGATGCAGCGTCATGTCCACCGCGAGGTCACCCTTGGTGATGATCTCCGGCTTGGCGGTTTCCTTGCGCCAGAGCCATTTCAAGGCTTCCGGGAAAACGCTGCCGCCGTAGTTCGAGTTGTGCCCGTAGCCTTCCACGAAATCGAAGCGGCAATCGTAGCCCATGTATTTGAGCGCCGCGTTCATTGTCTTATTGGCCAGCGGCCAGTTGCCGAAGGGGTTGTCGAGGTCGCCGCTCGAGTCCTGCTGGTAGACGCGGATGGGTTTGCGCTCCGTCTTGCGAATGAGCGAGGGATAGGCATTGCCGCCGCGCAGGTTCACAAAGCTGCCGATCGTCGAGAGCACCTTGCGAAATTTGTCGGGCCGCTCCCAGGCGACGGTGAATGCGGAGATCGCGCCGCTCGACGCGCCGCAGATGGCATGCATCTCCGGGTCGGGCGAAATCTTGTAGGTCTTCTCCACCTCGGGAAGGATTTCCTCGGTGATGAACTTTGCGTTGCGGTCGCCGAGCGAATCGTACTCGAGGCTGCGGTTGCTATTTTTCCACGCGCTCTTGGGCAGTTCCTTCGACTTGTCGTGGCCCGGGTCGATGAAGATCGCGATGGTCACCGGCATGTCGCCACTGGCGATGAGATTGTCGAAGACGACGGGCACACGCCAGTGGCCCTTCGCGCCGATGTAGTCGTGTCCGTCGAAAAAGACCATGACTGCCGCGGGTGCCTCCGGCTTGTATTGCGCCGGCACATAGATCGACCAGTCGCGCGTGGTATTCTCGAAGATCTTCGACTCCCACGCGGGCATCTTCGTTACCGTGCCGTGCGGCACATTCGGATTCTCGCGATGCAAGGGCGACTCGACAAAATCATCCGCGGCGAAAGCCAGCGTGGCGGAAAGGAGCAGGGGAAGGAGGAAACGCATGACCCCGGTGTAACCCGTCAGCGGGCGCGGCCAAAGAGGAAAAAGGCGGAAGCCTCTCCCATATATCCCATCCTTCCCAGTCTTCCTATCTCACGTTCCTCGAGTGGGAAGAATGGGAGGTCTAGAAGGTATGGGACTTCCCCTCAGAACCCCCGCAAAAGCGGTTGCGTCACCTGCGCGATGCGCGCCTGGTGATTGAGAAAACTGTCTGCAATGAGTGTGTGCACATCCATGGTCGAGCCGAGCAGACCCCGCAGCAACGGCTCCAGTTCCTCGCTGCGGACGTGCGATGCCGGGCGGTCGCCAAACTCGGGCTGATCTTCGTCCTGCGCGGTGCCCACGAAGGCCCGCCAGTCGATGCGCTTGATCTGGCGGATCATGTCATCGATTGCGGCCGGGGCGCTGGCCTGCTCCAGCATTTCCGGCGCGAGACTTTCCCGCAGCAGCGCTCCACATTTCGTGAGGCAGCGCAGCACACTGCGCGGCACCTCGGGATGCTGCCAGAGGAGTTCCAGCACGGGGATGGCCTCGGCGCGCATTTGGAAAATGCGACGATAGGCGTCCCGGCAGCCAAGCATGCGGAGAAAAACGCTGAGCTCGATTTCGCTCGAGTGCGTATGGTTCGCGCCCGGCGCAGCGGCCATCGTGCTGCTGAGCGACAGGACGGAATTCGCAGTGATGGTCGCGCGCTCGAGCGATTGGCCGATCTCACAAAAGCGCCAGCCATCGTCGGCCAGCATGGTATTGCCGGCGATGGCGAAAAATTGCGGGATGAGTTGTGTCGCCGCCTCGGCCATACGCCGGGTATGCCGCACGGCCTCCTGCTCGCTGAGCCCATCGCGATAGCGGGTGCGCTGGAAGCGCGAGCGCAATTCGCTGAGCGTGGCCCACGCCTCCGGACTGAGCGAATCCTGCACGCTTTCCGCATTGTACATCGCGCGCAGGAAAGTGCTCACCACGCTGCCCGGCTCGGGCAACAGCACGAGACGGTAGCGGTCGAGACGATTGGCGATACTGCGGCGGCTGGTCCCCGCGCTTTTTTCCAAGGGCGGCAACAGGCGGTTCCAGACGGGGCGATACGCCTTGCGCTCGGCGCTGTTGAGCTCTTCGGTCTCGAGCGTTTCCACCACCTGGATGAGATTCGCCTGGTGATGCGCACGCTCGAGATAACGGCCCATCCAGTAAAACGATTCCGCCACGCGGCTCGTCACCTGCCTCGGTGCGAAGTCTGCGTGCGGCGAGCGCCGCGCAAGCGTGGGCAGCAGCGTGTTTGTGCTTTCGTCCGTGAGGACCCACGAATCTTTGCTCGTCCATCCGAAGCCGAATTCGCCGCGCGAATCGTGCCGCGAGAAAACGCGAGTCAATGCACCGGGGAAGACATCGAAGCTCTCGCCATTGCGCACCCCGAAGAGGATGTGATCCTGTGGATGCTCCACCCGATGGCCGTCGTCGAAGCACACGGTCGACGCTCCCTCCGTGCGCGGCTGCGCCACGTAGTGGCTCGGGCTCCTGCGGATCTCCTGGCGCAATACGTCGTCGTTGCGCACCTCAGCACGCTCCCACGAGCCGGAGGTGTCTTCACGCGAGATCGGGCGGATGCGATAATTCTCCAGGTTCTCCAGCACCATCTCGCGCTGGTCGATATCGCCCAGCCAGTACGTCGGCACGGTCGGCAGGATCGGCGCTTCGCCGAGATAGAAGCGAATGATCTGCGACGCAAAGGCGAGCAGCGAGCGATCGTCCGCCAGCTGTGAGCCGACGGTATTGATGAGCGCCACGGTGCCCTTGCGCAGGCAGTGTACCAGCCCGGGCACGCCGAGCCGGGAATCCGAGCGAAACACGAGTGGATCGATCCACACATCGGCCACGCGATTGTAAATGACGTCCACCCGCTCCAGTCCGCGCACGGTCTTGAGATGCACGCAATCGTCGAGCACCAGCAGGTCGCCCCCTTGCACCACTGGGATACCCATGCGGCGCGCCAGAAAGCTCTGCTCGCTGGAGACCGCGCTGCCTGCTCCGGGTGAGAGCAGCACCACCGCCGGTTCGCTGCTCCGGCTCATGTTCGTCTCCCGCAGGCGCTCCATGATGACCAGCGGCATTTCCGCGAGGGATTGCACGGCGGTGTCTTGAAAAATTTCCGGCAGCACGCGGGCCAGCGCGCGGCGGTTTTGCATCATGTAAGAGATGCCCGTCGCGTGGCCGAAATGGTGGTGCTTCACCTGCCAGGCGCCGCGGGCATCGCGCGCCACGCACATCCCGCTCAGGTGCAGGTAGGCATTGCCAGGGCGGGGGAGATGAATGCAGGCATTCTGGAAATGCGGGCTGCCCAGCACGGCGTGGATCGGCACTGCGCCGGCGCGCAGGATCTCCCGTTTGCCATAGACATCCGTGAGGAAAAGCTCGAAAGCCCGCAACCGCTGGCGGAAGCCCGCTACGAGCAGCGCCCAGTCTTCACTGGCAAAGATGTGCGGCAGCAGGTCGCAAGTCCACGGTTGCCGACCCCAGGGATCATTGCGGATGACGTCGAAATTCACGCCCATCTCCCTGAGCGTGGCGGACATACGATCGTCCAGCGAGCGCAGGTCCACCGTCCGGAGATCCCCCATGTTCTTCAGCAGTGGGGCGTAGAGCGGGCGCGGCGTCCCCTCCGGCCCCAGCACCTCATGCCAGGGAACCGGCATTTGGGGCTGTGTAGGAAGGGCGTTGGCCATGGGCGCCCGGGAGAGTCTTTACGTAGCCCGCCACGGTCAAGCGGCGAAGTGGAATTCGAGCAGGTTGCCAGACTGTGAATGAATCCCCTGCGGCGGGATGAAACAAATCAGGAACGCAGGAAAGCAGGAACGAATGAAATACGCGGCCGCTACAGTGCTCTTATCCTGCCTTCTTGCGTTCTTAGAGCATTGCCGAAAGCAACTTCCAGATGAACGAGTCAAAGAGGCGGAACCGACATTCGAAAAGGAGAGAGGCGATGAGCGAGGGGAGCCGAAATCCTGTAATCCTGTCTCAAAAGAAGGAGGACAGGATTCACAAGATTCTCAGGATTTATAGGATTACCCCAGCGAATGGCCGCGCGGGTTCTGCGTTCCTCATTCCACATGGCTTGCCGCCGAAATCCGGAAACTTCTTTTGGCAGATGTTCTAATGGCAGACTGGAAGTTTCTCGATCGCCTTGTGCAGAACATCGCCCAGCCGTAAGATCTCCGACGTCTGTCCCCCATGAGCAATAGTCGCAAAATTATTGCCGTCACGATCGTGGCGATAGGAGAGAGTGTTTGCCTGAGACTCTCCTCGCTCGCGGCTGACGATAATTTCGCGACCGAGAGACCGGCGCCCTCGACACTCAGCGGGACGAATGTGTCGCGGGGTGGTGATGAGGAAATGATTTCGCTGGGCCGAAAGGACTTGAAGGAGGGATTGGCTTTCATCGAGTCGCACTATGGCGAGGAGGATCGTTTGGCCGCCCGGGTGCGTCTGCTCCGCGCGCTGTGCCAGGAGAGGCTCGACTTGATTCCCAAAATGATCGAGCTGCTGCCGCTGCAGCCGACTTACCTGCCGAACGGATTCACGGTGGATGCGGACTCCATGATGCAGAGTGTCAGTAACTTCTGGGTGCAGAAGCAGCCCGAGGCGATCATCCAGTACGCGGAGGAGTTGCCCGACGACCGCCCGAAACGCTTGTTGATTCCCCGGCTCGCGGAGAGCTTGACGGAGGCGAATCGTTTTTCCGACGCGACGCGTCTGCTCGGGAAGATGTTACCAGCCCGGCCTTCGATGAACGTGCTGGCCAATATCGCCGCCCAATTTCGAGGGGCCGATAAGACGGAGCTTTTTACATGGGTGGCCTCGCTCGATGGGCGGGTAAAGCCGATGCTTTTTCTGCATCTGGCCACTCGCTATGGAAGTCTCCAAGACGAGGAGAGCTTGCAGAAACTGATCGCCTTCGCCCCGGACATGGTCAGGCCCGGAATACTGGAAGAGTTGGGCAGGATGGGCGCGAAGGTGCGTGGTGAGAAAACGACCGCTTGGATAAAATCGCTGTCGTTTGCTCCGGAGGAGCGAGCGCATATTCTCGCGGGCGCGTTGACCGGTGTTTCCAACGACCAGATTGTCCCAATGGTCGAAGCGGTTTTCGCCGAGGGAGACACCAGTGCGAAAAGGTCGGCTGCCCGCACTTACATCTACCGGCTATTTACCCTCGACCGGGAGAAGGCGATCGCGTGGGTCAAAGCAGTGCCGCCTGATCTGCATTCCGACGCGATCCGGTATTTAGTGATGGATTGGTTTAATGTAGATGCAAAAGGCGCATTGGCTTGGGCGAAGGCACTGGACCGAGGACCAGATCGCGACCTGGCCTTGAGCGTGTATGTCGACCTCTTGGGCAAAACCGATCCCACGCTGGCCAGAGTGTTGGCGGAAGACATTGATGACGGGGCGATCAAGAAGGAGGTTCTCCTCTATTTGCGGGGAAGATAGGGCCGGGGTCCAAGGCATGTATCTCGGGGCCGGTGCAATATCCCCTCTGCCGGAATGGCCAGATGGGGATTGCAAAACGAGGTCTTTTCAGGTAAGAGGAAGGGAGTCAAAAAAAACGGTTTGGAAAACTTTATGCCAATTGGCTGAAAAGTGTTTGACAGGGGCTGGCGTGGACCCTAGTTTGCGCACCCTTTTCCACGGGACCAAGAACGTAATGACCAAGACATTTTCCGCTAAAGCCAATGAAGTCACCCGCCAATGGTGGGTGATCGACGCTGCCGACCAGGTGCTGGGTCGCGTCGCCACCAAAGCCGCCAATCTTCTGCGTGGCAAAGAGAAAGCCATCTACACCCCGCACTGCGATACTGGTGACTTCGTCATCGTGATCAATGCTGAGAAGGTCCGTGTGACCGGCAAGAAGGAAGAGCAGAAATCCTACATGAGCTTTTCCGGCTATGTCGGCGGCCACAAGAGCGAGTCCGTGAAGTCCCGCCGCGCCCGTCGTCCCGAGCTGCTCGTCGAAAAAGCCGTCAAGGGCATGATCCCGCACAACAAGCTGGGCCGCGCTGTTTATACCAAACTGAAAGTTTACAAGGGCGCCGATCATCCGCACGCTGCCCAGCAGCCCACCCCCGTCACCTCGATCGCTTAATTTTTTAAGATAATGTCGCAGCAAGAATTCATCGCCACTGGCCGCCGCAAAAACGCAGTCGCCCGCATCCGCCTCACGGCTGGCACGGGACAGATCGTCATCAACGGCCGCCCCTTCGAAGAGTATTTCAAGACGACGGCACTGCAGAACACCGTTCTCCAGCCGTTGGAAGTCGCCCAGGTCAAGAATCAGTATGACCTCGCGGTGAACGCCACCGGCGGCGGTGTGAATGGCCAGGCTGGCGCCGTGCGCCTCGCCGTGGCACGCGCCCTCACCGAGACGAACACCGAGTTGCGTGCACCGCTGAAGGCCGAAGGCTTCCTGACCCGCGATCCGCGGATGAAGGAGCGCAAGAAGCCCGGCCAGCCCGGCGCCCGCAAACGCTTCCAGTTCAGCAAGCGCTAATTTTTCCGAAAGCTTTTCGCTTTCCTCCTCGAGACCCGCGTTGCGCGCCCCCCGATTGCGCGCAACGCGGGTTATTCTTTTTAATTCAGAGTGCGGAGCGCGCTCGACGGGTTTCCCGCTCCAGCCTAGGTTGCCGCCTCCTTGTTGGCTCCATGAAGCTTCCTCCTGCCCTCCTCGTCGTTGTTTTTGGTCTGCTCTGCCTTTCTGTGCAGGCTGACCCTGTGCTCCGTCTCCAGTGCACACCTTCGCTCCTGCCATTTGCGAGGGATTTGGTAAAGCCGCTCAAGGAGCACGGGATCGAGGTTCAACTGGCTGATCCGGCGGGGAACAATCAGGTGGTGAGTGCCCTCAGCTCAGGTGCGGTCGATGTGGTGCTGCTGACCCGGCGTATGAAGATGGACGAGCGTGTGGGAGCGCCGGACTTGCAGTTCACCGAGAAGACCCTCGGCGTCCAGGCAGTCGCTGTCGTGGTGGCCAAGACGGTGTGGGACAGCGGAATACATGCTCTCAAACGAGAGCAGATCGCCAACTTCTACGAGAAGCAGTCGACTCGATGGAAGGATGTGGGCGGCGAAGATCGACCGATGATTTTTTTTGAGCCGGTTCACGACAGAGGGCTGTGGGAGACCTTTGCGACCTGGCTCTACGGCGACATCCAGCGCGCACCCGCGGTAAATTGGCAGGTCGTGAACGATGGCCCGGATACCCAAGGCGCACTCCAGTTTGCCTCCGGCGGCATCTCCGTGGCGGCGCTGCGCTGGGCGGATCGCCGCTCGGCCTTTCCTCTTGGGATCACCGATGATGCGGGCAAAACCATCGAGCCAACCAACGAAAGCATCGTCGATGGCAGCTACCCGCTCATGCGTCCGGTGGTGATCGTCTTCCCACGGGAACCGGCACAGGAAAAGAAGAAGATGCTGGAGTTCCTCCTCAGCGAAGAGGGACAGAAGATCGTGGCCGATCACGACTACGTGCCACAATCAACGCTCAAGGTACCCTAACGAGCAGCCGGCAGAGCGCGATCGAGGCAATCACCGCCACCGTATCCGCCGTGA